>JAEPQQ010000056.1:0-15814 GCA_017640445.1 Bacteroidia bacterium
CGAAATGGGTGCGCGAGGAGGTATGATTGGTATTGATGACGTGACCATCGATTACATAACATCGAGAGTAGAGGTAGAACAACAAGCCATTGATCATTGGAAAAGCTTAAACTCAAATAGCGACTCTGATTTTGACAAGGTGATGGCCTTTAACGCAAAAGACATCTTCCCCATGATTACTGTTGGCACGTCACCCGATACCGGCATATTTATTGACCAACAGGTAAAACACTCTCCATTCGTTTCCGACCTCGACTTAAAATACAACGGATTTGCCCTGGATGATTCTGCAACGAGTATTCGGGTTGATTACGTCTTCATAGGAAGTTGTACCAACGGCAGAATTGAAGACATACGAGCAGTCGCTGAAGTAGTAAAAGGACAAAACAAAGCCAGCGATGTTGTCGTTTGGGTGGTCCCCGGATCGCAAAAAGTAAGGCAGCAGGCCATTTCCGAAGGACTCGACAAAATTATACAAGAGGCGGGCTTCGAGTTTAGACAACCAGGCTGCTCTGCCTGTTTGGCAATGAATGACGACAAGATACCGGAAGGAGCCGTATGTATATCTACTTCCAACAGGAATTTTGAAGGAAGACAGGGCAAAGGGTCAATAACCATATTGGCCAGCCCGGCAACAGCGGCCGCATCAGCAATTGCTGGCAAAGTCACAGATCCCACCAAATACCTAAGCAAGTAATATGACCATTAAAACAACAGGTGTGGTATTGCCCATGGACAACATAGACACCGACCAGATTGTACCCGCGCGTTTCTTAAAACTCACCTCTAAGAAGGGCTATGGCAAATTCCTCTTTTACGATTGGAGGTATACACCCGAATCAAAGGTGATAGAGACATTCCCTCTAAACCAGGCCAAACATGCAACAAGTAAGGTCTTAATTGCAGGCAATAACTTTGGTTGCGGATCAAGCCGGGAACACGCAGCCTGGGCAATCGCCGACTACGGCTTTAAGGTTATAATCTCTACGCAAATTGCCGATATCCACAAAGAAAACCTCTACAACAACGGTGTTCTGCCCATAGAACTGTCGAAAGATGACGTTCAACAATTAATGACCATGGTTACGAAAAAACCGGGAGCGCGTATCGAGGTAGACATTGCAAGTCAATGCATACAGGCGGAAGACATAGGACTGTATCGAACATTTGAAATAAGTCCATTTAAGAAGGAGTGCTTACTGTCTGGTGTAGACACCACCCAATACCTGATCAATCTCAGACCCTTGATCACCGAGTTCGAAAACACACGAGACAATAAAAAGAACCAAGTATGAAGAAGAAAATAACAGTACTGCCTGGAGATGGAATTGGCCCGGAAGTGGTTAATCAAGCCCTAAAGGTCATGAAGGCCGTTAATTACGTATATGGTCATCAATTCGACTGCACCACAGAACTGATCGGTGCCTGCAGTATTGATGCTACTGGATCTCCAATCACCCAGGATGTGATTACCACTTGCAGCAAATCCGATGCAATCATTTTAGGCGCCGTTGGCGACTTGAAATACGACAACAACCCAGGCTTGGCAGTTCGACCCGAACAAGGCTTGCTCGAGCTTAGGAAATCCCTTGAGCTTTATGCCAATGTACGACCAATTGTGACATACGAACTGAGCAACACCTGCTCTCCGCTAAAACCTGAGATTATTGACGGAGTGGACATGGTCATAATTCGCGAGCTAACCGGCGGGTTGTACTTTGGGAAGAAGCATCTGTCGGAAGATGGACAGCGGGCCACCGATCTTTGCGTCTACACGAAAGATGAAATAAATCGGGTCGCAAAAGTTGCCTTTGAGTTGTCCATGAAACGACGCAAGCGATTACTGCTCATCGACAAAGCCAATGTATTGGAAACATCGAGACTCTGGAGAACATGCATCGAAGATATGAGCAGACAATACCCTCAGGTTGAAGTCGACTATATGTTTGTTGACAACGCCGCCATGCAGCTGATGCGCAACCCGAGGCAGTTCGATGTTATTCTTACCGAAAACATGTTTGGAGACATCGTTTCAGACCAATGCAGCATCATTACAGGATCAATGGGCATGCTGCCTTCAGCATCTATTGGAAAGCATTCGGCTTTATTTGAACCCATACATGGCTCATACCCACAAGCCGCAAATAAAGACATTGCCAATCCTTTTGCAGCGATTCTATCGGTGGCAATGATGTACGAACACTTTGAGCTATACGAAGAGTCGGAACTTATAAAGAAATCCGTTGAATGGGCACTAAATGAGGAGTTTGTCACTCCGGACCTGAATTCAACCGACCATTTTTCATGTAGTAAGGTGGGGGATCTTGTGAGCCTGTTTATTCAAGAAAACGGAGAGGTACGGTTAAACAGAGACAACCTAATGCTTTCGGGCAGTATCATCTAACGTTCACCTCAATATTGAGCTCATACGACTCAAACACACTCGTTACCTCAACGCCTTGTTAACATTTCACTGAATACAGGTGGAAGTGAGCCCTGGGACACGCCTACCCGTAAAAACCAATAGTAATGTCCATTATGGCCTTAACGGATCCGGTTTTAGTAGTTTCTGAGATGCTTGAGTCCTGTTATTAACCTCGAGCTTGTAATAAATTTTCTTTAGATGCGTACCAATTGTATTTGGAGATAAAAAAAGTATCTCGGCAATTTCTTTATTGGATTTTCCGGTAATGAGTTCTTTCAGTACGTCAATCTCTCGCTGCGTAAGGGGCAGATCTAACAAACTGTTTAAGTGGGCTATCTTCAAGTCCAACGCATTTCCACTATTGGGAGCACCAACCTGGGCTTGCTCACGCAGCAAGTCTATTTCATACAACTGACGGTTAATGGTATTCGTCATAGCAAGTTCTGAAGTGCGCTTCGACTCCCAATAAATTTTGACCAATGCGGCGACTATAAGACAGAAAAGGAGTGCTAGGACAACCGCGTAATTACGTTTCCTAATGCTACTCTTAAGAAGTAATACCTCCTGCTGTTTCATAGCTAGCTCTAAATTTCGATCTTGTATCCTCTTCTCAAATTCGTAACCGAGCAGAAGCTGTGTTAATTCTTCATTCTTAACACTGTCCCTATATGCCAAAAAAAGCTCATGGAACCGTAACGCTTGCTTGTGATTCAACTGCTTTTTGTATAACGTGTACAACAGTTCATACGATTGAGAAATGGTTTGAGGTGAATTGGATTGTTTCGCCCATTTTAGAGCCAGATTCAGGAGTCGGTCACCTTCCGCATAATTTCCCATAATAGTATGAACCTCCCCCATGCTGTTATACAAACGAGCTTTAAATATTGGTCTGGCAAATCTTGCCATTGCTAATTCTACCGTTTTAAACTCGTCAAGAGCTCGTTCATAGTTGCCCAATTTCTTGTATTGTCGCCCCAGGTTCATTCTAACCATAGCTGCAATTTCTGACCCCATGTCGAATGTGGAAATCAGGTTCAGACTTTTGTTTAAGTATTCTATCGCAAGCTGTGGCTGGCCCAGTTCGTAGTACAACAATCCCTTCTGATGCCAGAGCCTTGCCTTATGCTGAGGTTTTGCCATTGGTTTAAGTGAAGCCTCAAGCTCATCGAGATATTTGACAGCATCAGGGTAGTCTTTATTTTCCATTAGCAAAACGACAAGGTTAAATTTGGTTGTTATCGCCGAAGAAGTACCTTTTCTTTCCAGAATCCGAATCGAACGCAAATAGGTACGAATGGCGAGATCTTTGCTACCGGTTCTTTGCAGTAAAATAGCAAAGTCGTTTAACACCGCAGGCAAAAAACGTTCGTTGGAATCGCGTTCAAGGATTTCTACTGCTTCAAGAAAATGCTGAAGTGCCGAATCCCTTTTACCAGCTTTACGGTAATAGTTCGCAAGGCCCGACTGTGCAATTGCCTTAGGCGCGGGTGTTTCAACCTCTACTATGAACTGTTTAAGTTGACTGATAAAGAGTTCAAGTTTTGATGAATCGCCAATGTGCCAATTGACGTATTCGAGTTCACGCAACACCTCCGCCTGCAGTCTAACATTATTCAACCTCTTGTTTATGGCCAGAGCACGGTTAAACTGATCGGAAGCATCATTCATCGAGAATGTCTGCATAAAACACCTACCCTTCAGGTAATAACACCGTCCCTGTGTTTTTAACCAGGCGTCATCCTGTCGTTCGAATGATGACACATGGCTATCCAATTCCAGTTCAACGGAGGTTAACAAATCGTGAATGGAATCACAGTCAAAGTTTATGGTAAGCAAGCTGTCAGCTCCATCCAGCTTTTCCTGTAACTCTAAAAGGTAAGAGCCAGCCTGACTTAATCCTTTTTGGCTCCAAAACAGTAACATCATTACCAAAACAGGTTTCCACATATTGTTTAGTTGGCTCATATCGTTTCAAGTTTCGTTCTCAAAAGAATCCGGTAACAACCTTTACAATAATCGGATTTTTGATACGGTTAAGAAGATTTTACCCATCACCTAAATAGGGTATTTTGGGTGCGTGATGCACTTTGAAGAGTCTATTCAGTAAATTATAAAGAAAGTATGACACAATTCGTTGAGAATGTAGACCACTCAACTCCTTTCATTGCCCAAACCGTCGGTTCTTAAAAACGGTAAAACACTCCTAAGACGGTGTTCTTTCCCTGAAGAATTACAAGACCAGCTAAGGTAACCTGTACAGGGCATTTTGGCCTTCAATAAGCTTTTTAACATAAAAGAGTGACATCAACGCTATTTGGCAAATTTATCATTGTCAGTGAAGAGCGAGCTTATCGCTCATCGCAGAACAAGCATAATTAAAAGAACAAGTCAAATGAAAAAAACAGCAATTACCGTCTTAGTCTTATGTAGCCACTTGCTGGTTGCATATGGCCAGAGAACCTACGTCCAACCTTCAAGAACCCACCACTGCTACAATATGGATCAAGCTACACATTGTTACGATCACCGATTTGGTATGCTAATTGGTAGCAACATGGTTAACCCGGGCCATACCCACATAAGTTTGTTACGAATAAACCACTCCGGGCAGCCAGTGTTCAATATTCATATTGACGACCCTCAGAACCTTGATCTGGAATCCAAATGCTTCAAAGTAAAGCGGGCTAATATAAACGGCACATACGGATGGGTAGTTATTGGCATGCACGAGACCTCCTCAGGCAGGGAGAATGCGTTGGTCATCCTGATCGATGATTATGGAAACATAATTCAAACTGCTTCCTTGAGTAACCCGGCATTTAAACACTGTCATGCGCTGGATGTTGTTCAAAGCTCAGACCTGACCCATTTGTACGTTACGGGCTATGCACTCGATTCCCTTCGATCTGATTTCGATTCTCCAAAAGAGAGCTTCGTTGTAAAGCTGGACCTCGATTTACAGGTCATCTGGGAACTCTGGTTTAACAGTGATGACAACACCGGACCTGATCATGATATGGCGGAAAACATAGGAATTGCCTCTGCAGTTTCCGGAGGTGATTTGCTTTTTGTCAGCGGCGCCAGAAACGAATCGTTTACGAGCATGTTTCAATTCCAACGGACTCTGGCAATTTTTGTTCAAGATCATGGAACAAATGCTACATTAACAGATGTTTCGTTTAAGCGTACTCCTAGCTCCGTTAGTTTTCCCGGCTTCCGCCAATTTGGGGCAGAAAGTATTGTTGATAGCGACTCAGACAACCTGCTTTATTTGCTTTGGAACGACGGCGATAAACATACACAGAATGTTATGCCCTTCGACATTGCTGGGCAGGCCCCCATATTTTCTTCTTCTTTGGACTTCAAGATAACCTCAGGACTTGTGCACGGTGCAATGCAAATTTTCAATGACCCCAGAGACCCTTCCCGGTTAATAACCGTGGGGTATAGTGGTGACAGTGTTCAACCCGTAACTTATGGGTTCAGAAAGGATGCTACCGGAAGCATCGATGTGCAACAATATCAGTTATCAAAACGAGCTCCAGGGCAATTCCCGGCCAACCTGTATGACAACCTCTTTCCGTATTATGGCCTCTCTTCACCTCCTTTGGGAACCTGGGAAACCAGCTCTACCTATACGCCGGATTTTGCTGGTATTGACCCTAAAGACTCTGGTTTAAACATAGTAACCTATGAGTATTTTTCGTTTGGAAACATGGTAAGCCGGCATGTAACAACAGATGGCTTTGGTTGTGGACAATTGGAATTCACTGAGGTATTTGACCAGCAAACCTACGTCACCATGCCGCCAGTGGTGCTTTCCAATTATACACTTTCAAACAACGCACACAACTTTGTCACGTCTCCCATTGCTGAGTCTCCACTTGACTGTGGGAGTAACCCAGTTGAGATAGGCTTCGACCCCAATTCACCTGATGACTTGTTTCCACCTTGTGATTCAAACATAGAAGATGGCGGGGGTGATGACTTTGTAGTCCCTTCTCCACTATTACCATCTGAAGATTCCGAGAATACACTTGCTCTTGAATCGGCGTTAACAGCCTACTACGATGGCTCGTCATTGCAACTTCAGCTCCAGACAAACGAGGAAACAATGATCAAATGGGTAGGACTATACAACCTCAATGGTCAGCTGTTGCACTCTGCTACCAAGGGATTTGAGACCATAAAGATCGGTCAACTTCCCAAAGGTTTGTACATCGTCCGCGCCATTACCACAGACAACATCCAGTTGAAAGCTCGACTCTTTATTGAAAGGGAATAAGGCAGACGCAGGTTCCTACTCATCCACCTCGTTCTAAACTATAAAGGGTATCTGAATCAGATACCCTTTCTTTTATTCCCTTAAACGGCACTTATTGAGGATCAATCCTAACTACTTCGTGCGTCTTAGAACTTACAAACCAAATTTTGCCTTCGGGGCCTATTTTGATACCCATAATGCCTGGATATCCAGTTTTCAAACGACCGAGTTCCCATCCGTTGTCAACGTCGTAGGCAACAATCTCACCCGTTTCGAAATCCGATACATAAAGGACTCCATCACTTAGGTCGATACCCGCCGGTTTGGTTAAGCCATTACCTGTAAAAACCTTCCATTCAACACCACCCATGTCCCAGTGGTGCGCAAGAGGTTCATTGACAATTGGCAGATCTCCTACCTTAGCGCCTGAATTGGTGTTCATTTTTAAGACCCGTTTATTCCCTGAATCCACGATGTATAACCAGCCTGTTTTTTTGTCAACAACCAGGTGGCTCGCTACACCGGGCTCTCGTTTCACCTCGATTTCTCTATACCTATGGATCCTGGCGTCGCTATGGTCTGAGTTCCCAGGACCATGGTCAGCCTGAAAGTCATACCAACAAATGTGCTTGTTATGACCATCGAAGACCCAAAACGCGTTGTCTTTATCGGCCTCAATCCCCATGGAATATGGGCTACCATGCAGCATGTCCAGGTGGCTTCCATTACCCCCCGATGGTTTTGCATAAACGTTCATGTCACTACTCCATAAAGCAGGGCCCGTAAAACTCCCACCTTGCCGGTTTGCATCAAGAATTTCTTCCGTAGTGGCCCAATTACCATTCTCCTGACTAAACGACATTGCTGATGGCAAAGCCATAAAATGCCAGGCATTTCCGTCGCGCCTCCATTCTGAAGATTGATCAGGCAGTCCGGCCCTTGATATGGTTACGGTGCTGCCACCGGTGCGGTCTGTTCCTTTGTTCAATATCCATAACTCATTCCCCCTGGTTGGGTGAAAGTCGAGATCCCAGGGCTCTTCAACGCGATCGTTGATATCCGCAATTTGTACATATTGTGGCATTGTTTTGCCGTAGTTTGTTTCCGTAGCTGGTTTGTAGAAAGCCGGGATGGTGTTTAAAAGAACCGGCTCCTGAGGTTTTGGTTGTTCGTCTTCCTTACAGCCCGTAACTGTGATAATAAGGCAGGCTGCCATGCAATAAAATATTCTTTTCATTTGTATTGTTAAATAGTAAAAAATAGCCCGGGGTTTTACCCGGAAACTGGCTGTTTGGCTCCTATGTAAAAGGGTATCAGACTAAAATCTTTTCAAGAAGAAGGTAGAGTGGCGGAGCTGACGTCTTTGGCCTGGTTTTAACCGCGCAGAATTCCCTGGTTGTGATTTGGATGCTTTTGACAACACTTAACCTCAGTGGGTTCAAAATGTAATCACTGCCAGTGCCTTTGAGGTTCGAAACGGAATTATGCAGGTCGGTCTGAGGTGAGATCTTTGAGAATAAATGTACGTTATTACAGCATCGGTTCTTATCGATGCACGCCCCCTTGTTACCTCCCGTTTTTGCCAGATCGTTGTACTCACAAAAACCACACTCATCTGGTTCCGCAAATATTGAAAAAGACTTTACTTTGTCCTGACAGAGATGTGCCCTGAGCAACATGCCATTCGAAGACATTGTCACCAACAACAGCATTAATGCCGAGATGAGACGTAAGTATGATGGCTTTTTAGGCATTCTCAGTGTGAATCTACAAATTTTCGGGTTAAATCAAAAAACGCCTGCGGCATTAACACCTTTCTGCCGTTACAATCGCAATAGGCCTAACATTCTATTGGTTCATGGAGTGTACCGGGCAAAAGACAACCGAGCAATTGCTATGGAAAGTCAGGCTCATTGATGGCCTGATTAAGTTTTATGTGCGTGTATTTACCCACGTACTTATCAAAATGATCCTTTAGTCGTTGCAAGGTCTCATCTTTCCTGTGAGGGTTAAAGTATCCACTTTCAAATCCCCAAAACTCCTGGCTGCATGAGGAATAAGAAAAACCCCCGTCTTCCTTAACATTCAACCCAATGGCTGAAACACCTACATATTTGGGGATATCAAATGCCAACAATCTTTTGATTTGATTATCTGCGGACCACCATGAAAAATGATCGACTTTGACATCAATCAAGCTGTCTTCGAAACTCACCTTAGGCGGTTCAGGTGAGTTTGCTTTATGGGTCGAATACTTGGTAGACATTTTCTCATTCTCCTTCAAAGGTTCGGTCATACACACGTGAATAAGCCCAACCAACGGAAACCCGTCATCCACCAGTCCTAACACCTGAGTAACGCCCATCGAATTTGCATTTCTCGAAGGTTTTTTACGAGTAGGCCTAACTACTTTCACCTCATATACACATGTTCTATCGTAAAGCATCTTTCCATTTGAAGACGGTATGATCAAAATGTCGAAGTCTCCAGGTTTATCTTGACTACTAAAACCAAGCTCTCCTCTAAGAATGTTCTGCGCAATGTACACATCTGTTATCTTCATCGAATCACTGTAGTAACCAAACGGATAAAGTAAGTTACTAAAGTGCCTTAAATCAACTCCATGTCCAGGTGCCCTGCCATTAACAAGTAGATTAATCACCTCTCCTTCCTCTAGTCGCGTATCTACCTTGTCAAACAACTTTTGCACAGATGAATCTTCACTCATTTTGTTCGCTATTCAAAGTCCTTTTCACGAAGCTCGGCAGACTCCATTAAACGAAAATGCTGCATCTCCAGAACTTCACAATTACTCTACCCCATATGCCATCATCCTTCACCAACCTTTAAACCACAAAATTCAGGCATTCTACTTGCGCTAAGGTCCATGCATATTTTGAACTAAACAATAGCTAACTCTAACTAGCCTTCGGACGTTAAAAGAGATAGTAAAGAGGTATTGAACCTGACAAAGTCACATTGTGAGTTGACCATTGTTGTACTTTGTTTGCGGTTGGCTATTTTTGGAATAACTAAAAAGTGTAATTATGAGTATGAGAGCATCGCATCTAAGAAATTCCCTAGTCCTGAGCCTTTTGTTGCCTGCAACAGTCCTGATCTTTAGTGCCTGTGGACCGGATCCAGAGCCCGTTGTCACCAATGCCGGCAATTATTATGTGCGAGATGTTATCAGTCACACCTATAAGGAAGGGGTTGATCCTTGCCCTAATGAGTTTCCGAGTACTATGAAGATAAACTGTACCAACGATGGCCCAAATGCAGCATGTAAAGCTGATTCAGTAGCCATCACCGGACATACGAACGGATTAGACGTTTGGTTTACAGATACAAATAAAAAATCTACGTCATTTGGATCGTCTCATACGGTAGAAGCCGTTCTTCGACATACCTGTGCCATTAAGGAATCTTTTGACCATACCTATACCGTTGTTTTATACAGAGATGGAAAGGAAGTCGGGTCTCAGGATGTCAAGGTAAGTGTTACCGCGCGATAGCCAGCACATAGTCAAGACATGTGCCGTTTATGCTTAGAAGTGATTGGGTCAACTATACCACTAAGCAACATAATCTGTTTCAGGAATTAGAACCTTCTTGGTGAAATTTTGGTCACCCGAAAGGGTGATTTTCTTTTAAACCAATGAATCAATTCGAATAGGAGCGGCGGTTAAGTCCGTTTCTTTTTACATTGCTACTAGGCTAGTGTCTGCAAGGCACCTGAACTTCATTATCACATTAACTTACACCTGAAATGATACTAATTCCTGTATGTGTTTTTCCAAAACTGATAGACGCTGAGGATTCCAAAATCCTAGGGAAAATACCTGGTTATTTACAATTGACTTCGAGAATACGGGGTATGGAAACCGAACGCCAATTATACTTCCCATGGCTTGGATACTTTGCACTTCATGGTGAAAACATTATTGGGACGGGTGGATTTAAAAACACTCCGAATCAAAGCAGGAGAAGTGGACACGTTGAGATAGCATATGAAGTTTTTGAGGAATACCGGGGACAAGGGTTAGGTAAGAAGATCTGTAATAAACTAGTGGATCTCGCAAAAGATCAGCCGTTATGCCATCGCTTAATTGCCCTTGTTGACTTAGACAATCACAAATCGGAAAAGGTCTTATTGAGCAATGGCTTTTCACTGGAAAGACAAGTGGAAGAAATGGACGGAAATCTCTCCAATCTCTGGTCCCTGCAATTGGAGAAGGAAAAGCTTGCGACATCCATAATCCATTAAGTTGAATGGAAAATAACAGTAAGGACGGCAAGAATCAACGTTTAGAGAATTTCGCCACAGGCGACTCAATACTCTTTTTGACATCGGCATCTGAAAGTCATGGGCGAGTGAGCCACTTCCTTATGTCGTTAGCCCCAGGTTCAGATTGGGCCAAAACTCCGGTTCATTTCCATAGATATCAGATTGAAACCTTTAAGGTTCTTTCTGGCCAACTCAATTTTAAATTGAATGGGAGGGAAATGATTCTGAACAAAAACAGCCCCAAAATTGTGGTTAACGAGAAGGCCACCCATGCCTTTTGGAATAGCAGCCTGACACAGACCGTGACGTTCGAAGCTGAGATATTCAACCCTAAGGAAATTGAGAACTCCATAAGAATTACATATGCGTTATCAAAATTCAACAAGGTAAACAAGAGAAATATCCCAAAGAACCCATGGATCACGTTGATCCTGATGTACCATTTTGAATCGTACTTCAGGTACGTCCCATGGAGGTTACAGAAAGGTGTTCTGTATATACTCTATCGTATTTCGACCTTGTTCGTATCCAAAAGATCGTTAGATGCCTTGATCCAAGAAAAGTAAAACCTACTGAAAACAAGCCACAATCACAGCGTTTGACACCCACATTGGAATATTTTCTGAATGAGGGCGTCGTCTCCATTGGGAATGGGTTCCAGATAAGCCCGCCAGTCCTTCTCTAACGTGGATGCATCCATACCAATTAGGCCTTCTAAATCGGAGAATCCCTCTTTCCAGAGTGCTCTCATTGCATTGGGTCCAAAGCGTTCAAAGAAATACTTAAAAAAAGACGCACTTTGGAAATAGGTCCGAACTTCTGCATCTCTGGCATGTTGATCGAATCTGGTAAGAAGGGATTCCAACGAGACAAACTCGCCTCTTTCTAACATAGAAGCTGCAATTGTATTAATGGGGTTTGCAAGTACATTCGAACATTCGTTTTGCAGATACACTGCCGCACCTTCGTTCAACATGCGAGATGTACTCCCCCATGATTGTAAAAGCATTAAATGAGTCAATTCGTGCGCTATTGGCAATGCGGTTTTCTGTCCACCTACATACAAAACCAAACAATCATGTCCTGCAAGAGCGAAGCCACCGTATGCCGAGTGGCCCGTCGCAGCCTTCATTTCCCGCAACGAATGAAAAAGAACCACATTCACACCTCTTTTGTATCCAAGTTCGAATACTTCATTGATTCGGTTAAAAGCAAGGCTGAGTTCTTCCGAAACGTTATTTACCGTTTTAACATCGATGGAGTCGACCCTGAAGAACAGTCGAAATTTCTCCAAATTTACAGATGCCAGAGGTAGAGAGTCGTTTGCTATAATGTCCTTTACTTTATCCGTCAGTGGATGAAAAATTGTCATATTGTAGGTTGAATCCGGTGTATGTCTTCGCATCCTGATTTGGTTTAGGCTGGCATTTGCTCTCACCTTGTCAATGATTGTCTGCCACCTTCTGTCGTCACGAATATTGTCAAAGTCGCGATCTGTGTTTATATGCTTTATAGCATAGAATTGGTATTGGTGTACAAGAATGTCAAGTTGACGAAAAGCACTGTCTGCGTTGCCTGCCAGTGACCACGCACAAGCCGCATTGTAATGAGCATTTACGCTTTTAACCGTCTGACCATCTATAATTAACTGATTAATCTTTGTATAGAAAGAGGCGGCTTTAGCAAAAGCTCCGGCCTTGTATAGCGAATCAGCTTGCTTTTGATAAGCCACCTTTTTGTAGTAGTTCGCATCCAGATTTTGTTGAGCGAAGGCGGTATGGGCTAATAACACCATGATGGAGATATAAAAAAAACGGACGTGTTTCATAGACTAAGTGCATTGCTCATTCAACCGCACAAAGCTATGATTGCTGAGCCACACTGTAAATCACCCAAAAGGGTGATTTAACTCTTAAATGGCCGTTCTCGCTGTACAAACAACTACATATTAACGGCTCAAACTAACACATCAACATGCCACTCTTCGTGTCTTCCCTTCCTATTGTTTTAGTTCGTTGATGAGTTCAACTTTGTTTGAGACATTAAGTTTCGAGTAAATTGACTTTATGTGTGTCTTGATGGTATTCTCTGAAACAAACAGTTTATTGGCAATTTCCTTGTATTTCAAGCCGGCAATTAACTCCGCAACCACCTCCATTTCACGAGCACTTAACTTCATGAGTATAGAATGATTTAAGTTCACTGTCTCTGGCGTGGTTTCAATCTGGTTTAGTATTGTCTCAAGATTTTTTACTGATTTATTCAGATCTACAATCGTGCTAGCCTGTTTATCAAGAGTATCTTTCTGAACCAGGAGCTCTTCTTCCTTTCGTTTCAGATTAACCAAAGCGATTATTCCAAGTACGGCGACCTCAACGGCCGAACCAATGGCAGGGCTGTTCTCGCTAAACACGTTTGGTTGAATCGCTCCCGAATTTTTTAAGGTAAAGGGAAGTAAGAACAAGAGGTATGCCACCCAGCCAATAGTAAAGTAAATGGCCAATGGAGCTTTGTTTCTGATGCAAATTATACCAACTACCACAAGTCCTATGAGATTCAATGCCCCTAACGCATTGCAAATTTGATTTGCGAGCTGCCGATCTAAAATGAACACGCAAACAACAAGTACCAAAAACCCTCCAAAAGGAACGTATTTTAACCAAGTAAGTCTGTGCACATAAACAGGAACCTGTAAGAGGTAATAGGCCAGATATTGACTTGTTATTAGGTATAACACCACCAGAACGATCGGCAACCAAACATTTATGTTGGGGTTCTCTGGAAAAATAAAATATGGTGTGATTCCTTGAAAATGCCAATTAACCAGGCACGTAACTAGCAGATGAGCGGACAACAAAAACAACGTAGTTCTGCCCTTAACTATCGCCAGGATAAAACTACCCATACAAAGGATCAGAATAAAACCACTAAGAACACCGTAGAAGATAAACCTGGAGGTTTGGCTATTGACAAACTCTGAAGGTGTTTGAAGGTTTAAACTGACAATAGAAATACCCTTTGACTTAAAGCGAACATATACCACATCGTCATCCACGGCGTTGGGTATTTTCACAGCGTGAAACGTTGCATTTAGTTCCTTCTCCGAAAATGGGACCATAAGCCCTGAGTGCCTCGAGCATATTTTCCCACCTTGTCGATAGTAGACCTCCAACGTATCTATAAGCACATTGTCGACCGACAGCACTTTTTCAACGTCATATTGATTGAGATCCGACAACTTCACCCAATACGCGGAACTTGTAAATGATGCGCCGACTACGCTATTCCCCCCTTTGTGAAAGGCGCTATCTGGCAGCTCCTCGATCATTTGATACGTTACGAAACCACTGGAATCGGTGTAAACCAAAGGGCTGTTTACGAGATTTTGGAATATCGCGTTGGGAACAGTATAGCCCTTAGGCGCTAATGAAATCAAAAACAACAGAAATAGTAGTCTAACCATCTAAAAGACAATACTGCCGTCCCAAAAATACGGAATCATAGAGATTACCTTTCAAGTCGGAATACACAAGAATTTCAAATGTGCCACTTTCCCATGTTTTCCAATAATAAATCACCTTTTCGGGTGATGTGTTTGCAATTTCAGTCTACTTACTTGCGCTCTAGAAATAACAAGGCAAAGGTGTACTACACCTAAATAGTGAATTGAGTATGAAACTCCTAAAATGGAACTGCTAACTAATCCAAGGAATTGCTACAACCATGCTAAGTGAAGTACCATCCAAGCTACTAGTTGTCAGGTTACTAAAAACAATTATCACATGTATAAAGAAGAAAAAGTAGGTTTCCTAAAATCTAAGATAAAGTTGATTCAGGGCAAGTTGGTTCTTGACGACTCTAACTTAAAACTAAGTGTTAACAAAAACAATTTTGCAGCTTTAGGGGGGCTGATTGGAGCTCTTATAAGTCTTAACTCGAAACCCAAAAAAGAAGTATTTGATCTGGATGTTAACGAGGTGCTTGATGTAACTCAAGGAAAATTCGGGATTCAGAAAATTCTGGAGATTCATACCAACAAGAATCAAACCTACAAGATAATCACAAAGGACCTGGATGGGTGGATAGCAGTCTTAAAAAGAAACGATTAGGCAAATGTGGGTATTGAAAAAAACTCCAATGAAGAGCATATTTATAAATTCCAGGGTGATTATCCTGATTACAATTGGCACAGTGGTCGGTCTTCTTCAATCCTGCAAGGACAAGGTTGAGCTTGGCACTTCTAATCGGGTTGAACAGGGCAACCACGATCATCTGAAGGGAAATTTTCGTTGTACAATACAATACCAACGGTACTACTTCGGTGGAGGAAACGAAGAGTATTCGGTTCATGATTACGATCGTGTAATCGAAATCAAAGTCCTTGACGATACCCTCCACATACTTGAACACAAGTTTCCAATTACGAGCGTAGGTCAGGTGGTATTTGAGGAGCAAACCAAAACACCCGGAAACTCGTTAACCTTAACGTATTCTGATCACTTCAACAAGGTCAGTCTAATACATAGTTCTTCCGTACCTTTTACGCCAACGCACTCCACAAAAATCGT
Source organism: Bacteroidia bacterium (assembly GCA_017640445.1). Taxonomy (GTDB): domain Bacteria; phylum Bacteroidota; class Bacteroidia; order NS11-12g; family UBA9320; genus UBA987. The sequence continues at coordinate 15,546 of JAEPQQ010000056.1, forward strand.
TGGAGAGCGTGTAAACCTGTCCCCGACAATTATGCCAGTATCACTGGGTGATCTTGCAGGCAATTATCGTCTGACCGTTGCTAACCGCTCGACAAAAAACGGAACAGACACAACGTTTTCGGATATCTTCCCGGTTAGCGTAAGCAACAATCGGATTCAGATCAACAAGAGCAGCTATCGAACGTCAACGTTTTTGTCTTTTGACCATCGTGAGGAAGCATCGAGTACAGTGAATGGAATCACCACCAGTAGACAAAATATATTCTGGC
>JAEPQQ010000056.1:15824-24168 GCA_017640445.1 Bacteroidia bacterium
CAGATTCATTGTATCTCCTTAATGAGACTGTTGACATGGTGTCTAACGACACAACTAGAATAGTTTACCAGGGTAGTAAGTTGTGACGGTTATTACCTAAATTTCGGCAAGAAAACCACCCAATGGTTATACATGTTGAGGTTTCCACCATATACAGATGCTCTTTGGAAAGAGCATTCAAAACGCCCATGCTTTGTGACATTACAAACGTACATAGAGGGTTCGGCGTTATACCCAGAGTGACTCACACAACAGATGACGAAGATTGGGGCCAACCTAATTCATCCAAAAAGATATATATGGGCAGATCCATCTTCCAACGTGCCGGCTTCACCTCTATTGATCATATTATCGAACGGAAAGAAAATCAGTACTGGATACTGCAAGTTGACAACTTTCAATCATGGATGCTGGGGTTCCACAAGTTTGTTGGTCGTTGGAAAACTACTTATCTAGAGGATGAAAAAACACGAATTGATTATAGTTATCATCTTCACTACAGGCATCTTCTTCTTTATCCATTGTGCTGGTTGTTCGCAAAGTGTATTTTGGAAACGTTATATGAGGAGAGTCACAGAAAACATTAGACAGATGGCTTACGATGAGGAACCATACCTCTACGTCTAAAACTATGAGTTTATGATGTTGACTGTACTGGAAGACAGTCGGATTGGCTTCTAAACCTCCTGTCGTTCTAACCAGCTTAGAATCGCCTGGGTTGTTTCCTCTGGTTTTTCTTGTTGAATGCAATGGCCACAATCCAAACTGATTACTTCCACATTGGGCACGAAATCTACCAAGTTTTCGGACTTAGGAATCACATCCCGCTCGCCATATATCATAAGTGCCTGATGTTGAATTACCGGATTCACGCCTGCCAGTAAATGCCAATTCCTATCCAGATTTCTGTACCAGTTAATAGCTCCTGTAAACCCCGATGTTTCGAAGGCAGAAATATAAACCGCCAGTTCACTTTCACTCATAATGGGTTGGCCAAGTGGTTTTTCTGCTTTTGCCAGGTTGATCATTAGCATTCCCGGTTCAGGTGCTGTAAGTGGAACATTTTTTCGGAACAAATTGCGCAGGAAATTAGATTTGTTTTCATCCAATACCGCATCTGCCACTCCTTGCTGGCGATTGAAGTGAACAAAATAGTTATCCTCTCCAAATATTTCCTCCATCCACTCAATCCAGGGTTTTTCGCCCCTCGCTTGATAAGGCAAGGCGAGATTTATTATTTTGTCGACTCGTGTTGGATGTAACTGTGCCAATCTCCATACCACATTGGCACCCCAATCGTGCCCCACAAAAATGGCTTCTTTGTATCCATAGTGATTCAATAACGCAACCAGGTCCCCGGTTAAATGCTCAACATCATAGGCCGTTGTTTCAGGCGGACAAGATGAGTTTCCATAACCCCGTTGATTGGGCACGATGACATGGTAACCTGATTCAACAAGTCCGGGAATCTGAAAGCGCCAGGAAAATGCGTTCTCTGGAAAACCATGGCAAAGTATGATCGGTTTACCTATGTTTTTTCTGCCAGCCTCGAATACCTCAAGTTCAATACCATTGACTGATATTTTAACGGGAATTGGGAAATCTCCTGAATTAATTTCTTTGTTCATTACGCTTGTCATTTATTGGTTAAAAGCATTATGAAACAAAGGTAAATTGAGGCGGTGACAGCCCTATGGCAAGGGTATTTGAGTGTTAATGATATTTATCAAAATATTCCTGCAACGTCATATTATGAGGTTCGAATTTTTCCATCAGAATCTCCAGATTCTGAATCCTGTCCAAACGAAAGAATCGGAATTCCTGGCGTAACAGGCAAAACGCCACCAAGTACCAGTTTTCACTGCTTAGAAGGGCAAAAGGCTCTACTTTCCTCTTCGTTACAACCTCATCCTTATCGATGTAGTCCATTTTAACAAGGTTGTAATTGGTCAATGCGTTTTGCAAATCTGACAGAACACTGCTGTTCCTTTCTTGATTCTGAATTTCATCGTATTGGGTTCTATCAGCCAATAAGTTTGCCTTGTCTCTTGCCGCATATCTTAGAATCGCTTTTATTTTATCCATGGCTTCGGAATAGTCCTTTACAAAAGAGGCATCTTTGTTTTTTAGAACTAGTTGCTCAGCAATTACGAGAGCATTTGCCTGTTTTTCAGTGAACATCACAGGAGGCATTTTATATCCATCCATAATCGTGTAGCCCTTCCCCTCTTCTGTTAGTACCGGAACTCCGGATTGCACCAACGCTTTTATGTCACGGTAAACCGTTCGTTTACTAATAGAAAACTTACTTGCCAATTCGGCTGCGGTCACAATTCGCTTGGTCTGTAATTGAATCAGAATTGCCGTTAGTCTTGAGAGTCTATTTGTTTCCGAATAATCCATCTTTAGATGCAATTGTTGTTTTTTTCCATTTCGTAGAGATCAAGGCCCTCACCCCAATGATCCTTCTCAATTCGTGTAACATGGTAACCAAGTTTTTTGAAAAAAGGGTATGCCAGTTGAGAAGTGGTTACCATGAATTTTTCAACTCTCTCGTCTTTGCTCAATAGTCCTAAACAGTGTTGCACGGAACGTTTTCCAAGCCCCTGCCCCGAATATGCCGGGTCAAAAAAAATCCACGTAATTCGCCCTGATTTGGTATCTGAATCGACGTAATATCCCGTTCCTCCAACAATGGTATTATCCATTTCGATTGTCAAATAGGTTTCGGACCTTTCATTTAAGTATTCCTCGAAATCATAGAGTTCGCTTTTATCAAAATACTTAGGTGTATTACGTCGGAAAATTTCTAATAACCTCTCGTTATCCTCTGGTTTATACGGTCGAATCATTGCTTTCTTAACTGAGCCGCTCTTATACTTCATTTATCCATTTTCCAGAATCCATGACCTTTTCAAGGTGCCCCATACTAACATCGGGGCTCAAATATTTTCTTTTGTCTTTTATTAGGACATTTTTAATCCAGTTAAGGGGTCTTGGCGCAAAATCTACACTACCGCTAATATGTAGGGTAACATCAAATTCTTCAAGATTCTGAATATTGAACTTCTCAAAGAATTCTTCAAAAAATAGAATACCGTCCAAACCATAAAACCCTATATCCCCCGCTAGCTTAGTTTCAGGTTTAATATCGGCGGGCTTTAGTTGAGTCTTATCGACTATAAACTCAATTAGTTTTTGGTTCATTTATCTACCAGTTTATGTTTTTGGTATATGGCTTGTTCCGAAATTCGGTAAAGTCTCGTAGTTTTTTAACCGAAACAGGATTTGACAATCTATTTAGATCAATTTTTAGCTCCCAAATTGCTGCCTTCTCGGACCAAGGGTCAGTTAAAATTTGAACATTGTAGTCATCTACACTTTTAAGATCAAAAACCTCTTTGATTTGGGATATACTTCTAAGTGTGTTGTCTTTCCATGTTTTGAGCATTAACACTTCTCCACCTATTAAACACCAGTCATTGTTTCTACCAACCACTCCGCAAGTCGGGTCATTTTCGAATTGAAACACGGCAAACTCTTCTTTGGTCAGTTTATTTATGCAGTATGAGTTCTCAAATACATGACCAACAATCATTACCGTATTCTCATAAAGAGTCTTAAAACCAGGATGGTCTATTATATAGCCTTTATAGGGTCTCATTATTATATCCAGGACAGAAAAGCATAGAAACCGTTTGGTCGGTTAGACTATCTGATTATTCTTCTACAGTCCTGATTCTTCAAATTTAGCTAACAGTTCGTCTTCACTGTCTGTAATACCATAGGCATCGGCCGTCGTAAGGTGACCGTCTTGAGTGCTCACTCTGGTGAGTGCCTTCCCTTTCTTGAATACTAACTGTAAACCGTGTTCTTCTTCCCACTTGCATTCGCACGTAACGTTAATGAATACAGCTTGCTCCCTCCTATGACGCCTTGACACCAAGAGTTGAGTAGGAGAAATAAAATTCCAGATTTCAGATTTATCAATCCCCTTCAACTCGTCTGGGACATACCCTGCACCGACCATTGAACTGAACTCTCGAAAGTGATCATAAATGAGTCCATTGGTTTGACTCTTATAGTCAGCTTCTAAATTGAGAAAGTGGTCCAATGCAGAGTCTGCTTCAACAATGAATGACTTATCGTGGTCAGGTTCAAAATCAATGAACACTGCTTTGAGCTTGCATCCTAGCCATAGTATCTCAATTGGCTTACTATACCACCAGTCGCCAAACTGGTTATCCTGCGTTAGTTCACCTAATATTTTTGAGTGGATAGTCTTCATTTTTTCATCTATACCTCTAACGATCTGGATAAAACGAGTTTTAGCGAATATCCATATTACTTGTTATGCACGAAGTTCTTGTCTTACCAGCACTTTGTCGGTGCAATTTACCTCAAAGGTCATATTTAGCACGAAGGTTCGCTTACAAATTTGTACATCTTAAGTGATGAACTAAGAGAGTTCAAGCATTCAACCAGAAAGCACTTTCAAAAATTATCTGAGGCCTGTATTCGCTTGATGAATTGAAGAACTATTTGGATTCGTGTATCTACTTTCTACTAAAGCAGAAACAATAGACATCGAAAATCAATCTAGTTTGACATCTGTCAATTCAGCAACTGGAGCCACAATAGCCATTCCACACAAAACGCCAGATTTGAACATAGTGGAGTCGACATCCCTAAATCGAATTTTGATTTTCTGATTATGCTCAATCGATCCACTGTCGACCAGTTCGAAGAAGTTATGCAGAACCATTTGAGAGTTATCAAGCTCAATATTAACAACCGACGAATGCTGCGTGAGTTGGCAGATGTTTCGACCTGCATAAACAACATCAACATAGCCCCCTTCTTTTGAAATAGGTTCATCTTTACCGCACGACACAAACATTGTTACAATTGCAATAAGAAGAAGTGTTCTTTTTCTAGTTATAAACTGGCGCATGATTCAATTAGCTTACGAGTTAATGGTAAAGTTAGCGTTTTAATAAACGTAGCCAATGGAGTTGGTTTCATGATGCAGTCATTTTGACTCTTTCATCTGGGCAGTGTTATACGCACCAAGTAACAAGTGGGTTTTTATGTTAACACATGAAGGAAATACTGTATTTACCTATTTTGTACCCAAATCATCTCACTTTAGGAACACCTTTCGGACATAACCAACACCATTAGTGCGTAAGGTAACAATGTACATACCAGAGGGTTGCGAACCGATGTCTATGAGATTTTGTTCATCCACTAAGTCAAACCGCTCGACCGTTTCTCCAAGCATGTTCTTCACAACAACCTCCAAGCCCTCACGGTCTTCTAAACCAATCTGAGCCTGGAATGTGCCAGATGTTGGGTTGGGGTATACCTGGAACAGGGCGTCTTCCGAAACCACTTTAGCAGATAGATCGAGCGAACTTCTAACACATATTGTACGTATTTTCAGTGACCGATTTCCAGAACTATCTACGGCCGTGTGGTATTCTTGGTAGCACCCAACAACGTAGGGGTTTACATTGGAGTTTACCGTTAAGGACACGTTGGTCGAATCACTACAATTATCTGTCACCGTTGCCCTTGTTGGAAAATATTCAGAATTTACAACATGGAATACTGTGTCTTCGGTATTCAAGTTTATGCTAGGAGGAACGGTATCATGTTCACATGACTGAGCGTAAATTGAATTACTGAAACACAAAAAAGTGAGACAAGTGAATAATAGAAATTGAAAGCGCCAACAGATAATCGTTTTGGGTTTACTCATGATCTGTTCTATTTAGGTACAAGGTACATAAAGTTCCTGGTTAATTGTTTCGGGATGATCTGTCATGGCTAATAAATTTACTTTGGTCGGACAATCACTCGACTGGTCGAAGATTGTGCCACGCCTGAGCGAGGCTATCTTCGACCAACAATAAAAACAAGTTTACAACTTGACTAACCGCCCCACTCTTCCCGATCCAAACTTCTATATTGAATTGCCTCTGCCAGATGCTCGATTTGGATGGTGTCTGAATCCGCCGGATAAGAACCAAACTCATGGTTTATGACATAACTTTGGACTGAATTGACCAATGAATGGTGTATATTCTCGTCTAACCAAATGACACCAATGACAAATATGTTGTCTTCCGTCCGTTTTACTCTGATTATCATCATACTTGTAACTACGAGTATTGGCTGTAGCGAGGACCCTATACTTAGGCCTTTTTACGTTAACCCATTATTAAAAGAGTACGCCATCTTTCAAAAAGGGAGCTTTTGGGTTTACAGCAATCCAACTGGAGCAAAAGACACCTTCACTGTTGATCATTTCGAACGCGAAATATTTAAAGATCTTGAAGAGGAAAAGGAAGACGAACGCATCAAAATGTGGTTAAGTTCTACTAGGGCCCCAGATGATCGTCTGGTTCTTAGAGCGTCAACAACGACAAACCACACGGGGCTCACATCCACTTTGGAGGAACATTGGGAAAACAGCTCTTCGAAAATCTGGACGTTATTGTTCATTACCAACAATGCTACCGCCGATACGGCAAACTCGTCTCTGCATCGGGTAGCCTCGGTAAATCCCGTGTATCAATCCTACTTTGATTCCTTACCCGTAGGAGACTCCATGTATTACGAGGTAAGAGAGTACCTGACATCCAACAATCCATGGCCCGTTTGGAGAGAAACGGCGTATTGGGCTCGCGGCATTGGTTGCGTCAAATACTATGATGATAGCAACGTGGAGTGGAATCTCACATCTTACCAACTAAGCCAATGACAAACCAAACCATGAAAGACTTATCTAAACCATAACATAAAACCATTAATAAAAACCGCAAAACCTAGTGATTCATTTGGCTTGACTTCGTTTTACCTTGCTTGAATTAAGCCAGTATCTTCAGAAGACTTAGACATCTTCTGATTCAATAACTAAAAAACCCATTTATGAAAAATTTCAAGACTCTTGTTTTTACCTGTATTTCTATACTCCTTTTATGTGGAGACGCCTACTCTCAAAGTGCCGATTTCGATAAATACCTTAGATCAGCCGAGTGGTATACATTTGAAGACACCTTGCTCTGCGGTCCAGGGGACAGCATGTTCAAACGACACAGCTCCAGCCTTGGATTCGGAGCGGATGATTCCTTTGGCTTGGCTTTCTCTATGACTGACACCATGGGCTATGACATCCACCGATTTCAGCAGTATTACAAAGGCATTCAGGTAATGCCATATACCGCCGTTGTAGTAACAAAAGACAATCGCGTGAGAAGCTTGCACAGTAAGTGGTTGGAAGATATTGATCTTTCCGATTCAGTTTCTATTAGCGCCGAAGTCGGTCTTGGGACAGCAATGGGATACTTTGATTGGAACGACAGCCTTTTCTTTGCCTGGGAAGGGGCAAACCTCGATTCTTCTTGGGACGAATCTCTACAAGAACAAACAGGTGATTCAACGGCAACATGGAAACCAGATGGAGAACTGGCATATTATACGAAGTATGGTGATACTACAACCGTTTTGTGCTGGCTGTATCACGATCTCGTTGTTTTAGATTCATCCGATTCCACGTTCTTTGGAATCTATGATGTTTTTGTTGACGCTGTGGCGGATACGGTTTTCCATGCACGTTCACTGGTTCACGAATGCAGTAATGATGTAGGTCACTGCATTACTCTTCACAACGGTGCCCAAGCGAATCTTCAGATTGACAAGATATTTGGCAATGATTATCGACTCAAAAACTGCGCAGACAACATTGTAACCAGAGAAAGCCAGGTGTGGACTGGGGGGCAATTTAAAGGCTCATTGAAAGCCTGGTATTGGCTCCCTGATGTAAAGAACACCACAGGCAACAATTTTGGAACAAACCACCAGTCGGCAACAAGCGTTCATTGGGCAGCAAACTGGGCCCATGATTATTTTTCTTCGAAATTTGGCATACACGGACCTGATGGTGATGACGAACGCATAAACATCAGAGTGGGAGCATCATTGGCCACCTCATTCGTTCCGCAAAAGAACAACTCTGAAATCCAGATTGGGTCTGCTGCAGGATTTAGATTTAGTACACTTGACCTTGTTGGTCATGAAATGACTCATGCCTATGCGGTTCGACATGTAAACCTCATTAATGAGGGTGAAACAGGTGCTATTGGTGAAGGTTTAGCCGACATATTCGGAACTGCAATCGAGCGATTTGCTAAAAGTGGCACTTACGATTGGAACGTGCTTGGAGATGAAACCGGCGGTACTGGACTTCGCAACCTTGAGCTGGGCACTACTCATTCTGCTTTCAGCTCCAGAGAAATTCAATTGGCACAAGCCCAGGTGTACCAGGGAGCCAATTGGT
>JAEPQQ010000057.1:0-10174 GCA_017640445.1 Bacteroidia bacterium
CATTGGTGGTGACATCTTAGAGAACAAAAAGACCTTGCTTTGGATTGAAGCCATAAAACGTGCAACCCCTGAACAAAAAGCTGCCCTGCAGCAATGGTATGCTACCGATATCGAATCGCAAACTAAGATTGATTCTGTTACGTCATTGTTCCGTACACTTCAGGTGGACGTTTATGCCAGGGAAAAAATGAATCTTTACTTCAATAAAGCAGAAGACTATCGACTGGTTCTATCCCAATCGGTAGATACGTCTGCCCTTGAACAATTGGCCTCCGACCTCCAAAATAGACAATCATAGCGCTCAGATGCAACCCGTTACGAAAACCGTTTTTATCGATCATCGGAGCAACTCTCCGTATTTCAATCTGGCGCTCGAAGAATACCTGTTGCATGAGTTAGAGGAGAATGTTGTTTTGCTTTACACCAACTCAAACGCTGTGGTGATTGGCAAACACCAGAACGCCTTCGACGAATGTAATCTTCAGTACTGCTTGCCTAACAACATTGCGGTCGCGAGGAGGCTAAGTGGTGGTGGAACCGTCTTTCATGGAGAGGGTAATCTAAATTTCTGTTTTATACAAAATGGGAGTCATACCGATAAACTCATCGACTTCAAAAGACATCTTGAACCCATCAACCTGTTTTTGCACAGTTTGGGAGTCCCCTCGGAATACAGTGGAAGAAACGATTTGTTGGTGCACAGCCGAAAAGTATCGGGCAATGCCGAACATGTCTACTCTAAGCGCAAGCGGGTTATTCACCACGGCACGCTGCTTTATAACGCGAACCTTACCGCGCTGAAAGCCGCAATAGAGCCTAAGGCAAACGTTACCTTTTCGAGTCACGCGGTTAAATCAGTAAGAAGCAAGGTTGCTAACATTACCGATTTCCTTGACTCGGAACTTTCCTACAACGAATTTGAACAAAAACTGCACGACTTTTTGATTGGATATTTTAACGCAGACGTTCGTTCACTGTTGCCCAATGAAATTGAACATGTAGAGCGGCTGGTATCTGAAAAATTTTCAACCTGGGATTGGAATTTTGGTTATTCACCTGGTTTTGAGGCATCCCTCGATGTTGGGCAGGAAACAAAGCTCATGGTGGCCGTGCGTAAAGGTCATATTACAAAAGCCAATATTCTAAACAATGGAAAAGGTAGTGATTTGCCCGAATTAGTAAATCAACCGTATACTGTAAAAACACTAAACCAAACGGGAATTACAGATTTCAGCAAGTTCTTCTAAAATCTGGAGATGATACCCAATTCGAAGCCTGAATAAACAAAGCCGTTGCCTACCGACGAAAGTTCCTGTTGATACCCGAGGCTGCCTCCAAGCATTGCGTATAACGACCTCATATCAAATGGTTTAACTTCTACGCTTGCCATTACAACCGCCCGCGCACTCGGCACGAAAGGTAACTTGAACCATTCAAACTCTACCTCGCCAAAACTGTTTCTCACCTCATTCAACACCTTGCCCTCCTCAATTTCCCGAATAATTTCACCTTCGTACGAACTCACCTGAAACCCATTGCGAAATGGGAACCCGACTCCAACACTTGCTGAAGCATGGAAGCCCAAACGCTGATTGAGGTACACCCTGCCCGATAAGCCTGGATTAACAAAGATCAGGTCGCGTATCTCGGACATAAACATGGTTTTAAACGCGAGATTCTGTCGTACACGGCCTGTCTTAACATCTATCGTGGTTTCTTCCTGAAGTGTTTCGGTGGTTCCATGGAAGAAAGTTCTGTGCTTAAATTGTCCTGCTACAGACAAATCGAACAACAGTTCCTTGCTAAAGTCTTTGGTTCGCCGAATTCCAACTGCTCCTCCAAACTTAAACTCATTAATGGGATGTGGGTGAACGTACCAGGTTTCAGTAACGAAGTCAACCTCCGAAAACTTAGTACCAACCAGTTTGTCGACGGTTTGAAAATCGTACTGCGTTGGTTCATGCTGAGTAAAACCGCCATACCCCATCATTAACTCTCTGGAGAGCACGTTGGTTTGTGCCAGGCCTGCAACCGAACACAAAACAAAAAACAACGACATCAGGGGTTTCATAATTGTCAATTGGATACCTTTGAAACGGTAAAAAACAATTTTAATTATATCCTTTCTTCTCATATGACGAAAGCGGAAAAAGTAGACCGAATTCTGGCGATTTTGGATGAACGCTATCCGGAACCTCCAATTCCTCTCCACCATAAAGACGCATACACCTTGCTGATCGCTGTATTGCTATCGGCTCAATGTACTGATGAACGTGTTAACAAGATCACTCCACTGCTGTTTGAACGAGCCGACAACCCATACGACATGGTGAAACTCACCGTGGAAGAAATCAAAGAAATAATTCGACCATGCGGACTCTCCCCTATGAAGTCGAAAGGCATATACGGCCTCAGTCAAATGATCATTGACAAGCACGACGGACAGGTTCCCGACAATTTCAAGGACCTGGAAGCAATGCCGGCGGTTGGTCACAAAACGGCATCCGTAGTGATGTCACAAGCCTTTGGTGTGCCGGCTTTTCCAGTAGATACACATATCCATCGATTGGCCTACCGCTGGGGGTTAAGCTCGGGTAAAAGCGTTGAACAAACCGAGAAAGACCTTAAGCGCCTTACTCCGAAGGAAGTTTGGAACAAACTGCATCTGCAGATCATTTATTTTGGTCGTGAATTTTGCCCGGCCCGAGGTCATAATCGCGATGTTTGCCCAATTTGCAGTATATACGGCAGAAAAAATATGGAGCGTTAACCAGTAACAACCCATAAAATTCGAACACTTAACGTACAAGTTTAACATCGAATCCTATCTTTGTTTGTTAAGTAAAGAGAAATGAAAAAGACCTTAATTTTTGGGGTGGCGATTATTCTATTAGCCTCCTGTTCAGCTAATAAATCAGAAGACAAAAACGCCGAAACGGAGAACGTTTCAACCGAAACCGTTTATGCGTACCAAAGAGCATTTACAACCTTGGAATGGACGGCTTACAAAACTTCGGCAAAGGTTGGAGTAAAAGGGAGTTTCGACGAGTTTAATGTAACCACAGGTGTCGAAACCGGAACTCCAAAAGAGCTGATGAACCAACTTGAGTTTTCCATACCGGTTAGCACCACCAACTCAGGCAACGAAATTCGTGACCCAAAGATCATAGAATCGTTTTTTGGCACAATGATGAACACCGAAAATATTACCGGTAAATTCACCAGTATATCGGGGAACGACAGTGCTGGAACGACCCGAATAGCCATTACAATGAATGATGTGGAACACGAGGTAGACGGAAGTTACACCATTGATGGAAACGAGATTACCCTCACCACGGATCTAAACCTGGGCGATTGGAAGGCGGAGCCAAGTGTTGCGTCGTTAAACGAGGTTTGTTCCGACCTGCACAAGGGAGAAGATGGCAGCAGTGTTTTATGGCCTGATGTAAACATCGTTATTACGAGCAAGCTTAAACCGATTAAACAAGCTGTAGCCAGTAACGAATGAACCGAACCAAAGGGCTCATAGCAGGATTCTGTGTACTGGTTGTAAGCGCCTGTAGCAGTAATCAAAAAGAAAATACAGGCAACGACCAAGCGTCTTCCAAATCGACGACCGAAACGGTGATTCCGGATGATGTACAATCGGCACTTGCCCGTAACACGTGTTTGTCGTGCCACAAAGCCGACAGGAAACTCATAGGTCCTTCGTACAAAGAAGCCGCTTCGAAGCTCAATTCAGTAGAAGAAATTATTGAACTGATTCATAATCCGCAACCAGAGCGATGGCCGGGTTATCCGCCAATGGTTGGTGTACCAGTATCGGACAAAGATGGTGAAACCATTGCCCGGTGGATTCTTAGTTTGAAAAAAACGGAAAACTAATCCAGTTCCTCCATTCCAAGGCCTTCTCGAACAACAAAGGCCTGCTTCTCGGTACAATCCAAAACGGTACTGGCCATGTTTTGCCCTGCTCCACCATCAAGCACATAGTCAACCTTGTGTTTCCACTCGTCGTAAATCTCTTCGGGATCGGTTAAGTATTCCAACACTTCATCTTCTGCGTGAATAGAGCTTGAAACTATGGGATTTCCCAATTGGTCAACCAGGGCCTGTACTATTTCGTTATCAGGCACCCGAATACCTACAGTACGCTTATTGGATTTGAAGATCTTTGAGACCTCGTTTGTCGCCTTTAAGATAAACGTAAAAGGCCCGGGCAACACCCTCTTCATTAATTTAAAAACGGGATTGGGGAGCGGTTTACAAAACTCGGATAGATGCGACAGGTCTTTACACAACAGGGATAGATTCGCCTTGTTTGGTTTCTTTCCCAACAGCTTACAAATCGTATCGATACCTTTTTTGTTGTAAAGATCGCAAGAAAGAGCGTAGATGGAGTCGGTAGGAATGATTACAATCTTACCCTCCCGATAGGCCGTACTGATCTCCCTGATCTTCCGGTAGTCTGGCGTAGATGCATGTAATTCAATGTATTCTGCCGCCATAGGTTGTGGTATACTAAATTAGGAAACAACCGCCTTTACGGCATCAGCAGCTTCCTGAAGTAAAATTGCGGAGCGTACTTCAAGGCCACTCTCGTCGATGATCTTTTTCGCTTCTTCGGCATTAGTTCCCTGAAGTCGAACAATGATCGGCACTGGAATATCTCCGATGTTCTTATATGCGTCAACAACACCTTGCGCTACCCGGTCGCACCGAACAATACCTCCAAAAATGTTGATCAAAATAGCTTTTACATTTGGATCCTTTAGAATAATTCGGAAACCAGCTTCCACAGTTTCTGCGCTAGCCGTACCTCCAACGTCAAGGAAGTTTGCCGGTTCACCACCACTCAATTTAATGATGTCCATGGTAGCCATAGCCAGTCCTGCTCCGTTTACCATACACCCTACGTTACCATCCAGTTTTACGTAGTTGAGGTTAAACTTCTTTGCTTCTACTTCGGTTGGATCTTCTTCACTTTCATCGCGAAGTTCGGCAAAGTCTTTATGTCGGTACAACGCATTGTCGTCAAGATCAACTTTAGCATCAACCGCAATGATACGGTCGTCTGAAGTCTTCAACACAGGGTTGATTTCAAACATAGAAGAGTCGGTATCAACGTAAGCCTGATATAAAGCGTTAACAAACTTTACCATTTGCTTCATTGCCTGACCTTCAAGACCAAGGTTAAAAGCAACTTTTCTTGCCTGGAACGGAAGCAAACCCGTTGCCGGATCAATCCACTCTTTCCAGATCTTTTCAGGATTGGTTTCAGCCACCTCTTCGATGTCCATCCCTCCTTCCGTTGTATAAATGATTACGTTTTTACCTAATGCACGATCAAGCAAAACACTCATATAAAATTCTTTTGGCTCTGAAGCACCAGGGTAATAAACATCCTGGGCAATCAATACCTTGTTTACGCGCTTACCTTCCGGACCAGTTTGCGGGGTAACCAATTGCATACCAAGAATATCGTTTACGCGTTGTTTCGCTTCATCCATGTTCTTAGCCAGCTTAACTCCACCGCCTTTGCCCCGGCCTCCAGCATGAATTTGTGCCTTTACTACGACCCAATCGGTACCTGTGCGCTCTTGCAATTCCTTAACACTTGATTCGGTATTTTCTGCGTTGTCAACAACAACACCTTCCTGAATTGCTACGCCATAAGATTTCAGGATTTCTTTTGCTTGATACTCGTGAATATTCATGCTGTATTATTTGGGGGCAAAAATAAGATTTTACCGTACTTCTAATACCGGGTTGAGTCGAAGTTTTTGCACAAAACAACCTTATTCAAAATTCCCAATTCGGGACAATTTCTTCCTGATTCTGGAAAAATGACATTTGTTTTGTTGAAAATTCACATACAGCACGTATTTTTGTCTTGATGAAAATTACTACTACGCTTACAGTTCTGCTACTGCTGTGCTTTAAATCTTATGGGCAAAGCCCGTCTAAGGCACTTACAACCGACTGGTTGTCAGTATATTACCACCAAGACATTCAGCAAAAGAATGTGATCAACATCAAACGACTTGGTGCCGATCCAACCGGAAAGACGGCTTCTGACAAATACGTTCAGATGGCTCTTAACAATTCGAAACAAACAGGTGCCATCGTTTACTTCCCCAAAGGTGAATATCTTCTAAACGAACCAATCAAGCTATCGTCCAATCAATACCTTGCCGGTGATGGAAGCGATCAAACAACGCTTCGCTTCGACCTTAGCGGTACAAACCACCTCATCAGTGCAGTTGGGCAAACGTTTGCAGGTTGGACCAATATCACCTCGGAAACGAAAATGCACGAACGTGTAATTGTGTGTGACAATGAATATCTGGAAGCCGGTGACCTTGTTCGGATAAAAGTTGCCGATAATGGCAGAATTACTTCAAGCTGGGCAACCGGATCGATTGGACAGATATGTGAGGTAAAATCGATTTCAAAGACGAAAATTACGTTAAAAAACGATCTACGACTTGATCTTACAAAGGATGACAAGCCCCAATTGATTAAGATCCTCCCCCAGGAAAACGTTGGTGTTGTGAACCTGAGAATTGTTCGAAACGATGTAACCGCAGGTCAAACCGACAACATTCGGTTTCAATACACCAAAAATGCACTGGTAAGTGGTGTGCACTCCGATTCGTGCAATTTTGCCCATGTAAACAACATGTTCTCATACGGTAATAAGGTGGAGGGCTCGTATTTTACGAATGCATTCAACTACGGTAACGGAGGCAAAGCCTATGGCGTGGTACTCTCTTACACCACAAGCGAATGTCGTGTAGAAAACAACATTTTTCGAAAACTTCGTCACTCGGTGTTATTTCAGGCAGGTTCCAATGGCAACATCATTGGATACAACTATTCGCACGAAGCCTATTGGACCGGGGTTTTTAGCCCTTCCGACTTTGCTGGCGATATCGTGATGCACGGAAACTACCCGTTTTTCAACCTCATTGAGGGCAACATAGTTCAAAATGTAGTGATTGATAACTCGCACGGTATTAATGGACCCGGAAATACCTTTTTACGAAATCGTATGGAAAATGCCGGTTTGTTTATGAACTGTTCACCTGCAACAGACGATCAAATTTTCATTGGTAATGAAATTACCGGAACCGGTACTTCGTCTAACGGCTTTATCAAATTCCCCAGAGGTTTGTATTCACTTTGCGGGACAGGTCATTACCAATACGGCAACAACCACCTGGGCAAGATGATTCCTGAAGCAATCAATACCCTGGTAGAATCGTATGCTTACAAGAAAAAACCCGATTTTCTGAGTGAAGCTTCGTTTGCCTCAATCGGCTATCCAGCTGAGCCAAAAAGCGGCACAAATGATGCATTTGGGAGACGTGAGAACGAGGTCAAAACTATTTTCCATCCGTTTGAAGTTCCTCTGGGCGTTCGATTTAACTCGATTGCCGCGAAACATGATGAGGACCGTGTCGTAATCGAATGGTCTACCAACACCATTCAAGACTGCGAAGACTTTGAACTCTATCGAATTGGAGAAGATGCTTCCATGAAAATCATCAATCGAATCGACTGCCGAAATGCCACCCAAACCAAGTTTAGGTATAACGATTACAACTTCGATCCAACTGCTAAGAAAGCCAGTTATTCTGTGATATGTGTCGACGTATTTGGAGAAGAAGTAAAATCCGACGTTATCAATGTGGCCATTCAGGATGACCATTCAGGTATTTCATCAAATGGAAGAGGTGAAGTTTATTTCAAACAACAGGCAAACCGACTGCGTATCTATTCGATTCAAGGTAGGTTGATTTTTGACCAGGCTGTTTCGGGTTACGCCTATACCCTACCCGAGTCTGTATCAAATGGAGTGTATGTGGTGCAAGCCGATTATACGGACGGACAGGCATCAAAAGAACAGGTTGGAATTTTCCGATAGTTATTTCTGGGCCTTCCAATATAGGTAGAGGGCAACTATCGAGAAGGCAATGTTGGGAATCCATATCGCCATTACCGGATGCATCGAACCTTTACTCCCTAACGAGGTGAAGAATTGAATCACAAACAGGTAGAAGAAACTGATTAGAATGCCTTTGGCCAGGTTCTTACCAACACCCCGACGCGACTTAGCAGAGGACACACAGACGCCAATAAACGTTAGTATCAACATAGAAAAAGGACTGGCATATCGTCGCTGCTTTTCTGTGCGATAAAAATTAGAATTAGACGTACCCCTCATGTTTTCTAACGCTATATATTGGTCCAACTCATTCATATTGAACGACTGCACATCATCTTGCCGTCGGAAAAAATCCTCCGGATCAAATGGCACCATGGTATCCAGATAGGCTCCGGCAATCAACTCTTCTGTACCATCATCGTTAAACATTCGAATCCTGTAATTGGTTATTCGCCAGGAATTTGCCTCCTTATTCCACTTGATCTTATCTCCAAACAGTCGTGATTTTAGTCGGCCATCTACCAGGTGTTCGAGTTGAATTCGATACCCAAAACTATCGAGGTAGTTGTAGTTCTGCAACGACATGATTTTACCAGGTCGAATCTGCTGTTTTATGTTCTGTTTGTAATTGTGCTTGAGGTTACGCACATAACGGTTTTCAAATTCAACACGGTTTTTATCAGACCTGGGTATAATCCAGGCGTTCAGCGTATATGAAAATGATCCAATCACCAGGGCAGACAACATATAAGGTCTTAGTAGCCTCATATACGACGTCCCTCCACTGAGTATAGACACAATCTCCGACTTCTGCGCTAGCTTGGAAGTAAAGAAAATAACCGATATAAAAACGAAAATAGGACTGAACAGATTCAGAAGAAACGGAACAAAATTGAAATAGTAATCGAATACAATCTCATTGAAGGGTGTCTGTTTCTCTACAAAATCGTCGATCTTTTCTGCGATATCAAAAACGACGATGATCACCGTAAATAACCCAAGGGTAAGAACGAAGCTTCCCAGGAACTTACGGATTATGTACCAATCGATCTTTTTGAGCATGGGAATTACTCCATCTTATTCTTGGCTCGCTTCAGTGCTTCGAGAAACAGATGTCCAAGACTATCGCATTCGGTCATCAGTGGTTGGATGATTTCCTTTTTATCTAAAATACCATCTTCCAGAATGGTTTGAAGCCAAAAGCCACAACCATTACAACTGTCGGCGGCTTTGCTAAGCCGTTCAACAAACACTTCTCCTAACTGACCAACCATCAAACCTCGTGTTCGAACACCAAGATCGGATGCATGTCGTACGAGCTCCACGCGTGCAAATGTGGCCATTGGCACATCATGTGGTAAAACCATGGCTACTTTGAGACAAGCTCGTGCCAGTGTATTTGTTCGTTTGTATAATTCTCGTGCGTCCATATTATAATCTTGTTGTAACCTGTTTTACCATTCGTGACTTCCATTCAGAGAAATCACCTGTAAGTATATGAGCTCTGGCCTCTCGTACCAACCACAAATAAAACGATAAATTGTGTGCGCTGGCGATCTGGGCTGCCAAACGCTCTTTGCTAATCGTTAAATGACGCAGATAGGCCTTGGAGTATCCAGGCGTTAAGTCCTCGTCAATTGGAGAGAAGTCATCTTCCCATCGTTTATTCTTAATGTTGATAATACCGTTTCTCGTGAACAGTTGGCCATTACGAGCGTTTCGCGTTGGCATTACACAATCGAACATATCTACTCCCAGTGCAATACACTCCAGAAGATTTTCAGGAGTTCCTACACCCATCAGGTAGCGTGGTTTATCAGAAGGTAAGATTCCACAAACCAAATCCGTCATGGCATACATATCTTCATGTGGCTCGCCTACGCTTAAACCGCCTATGGCGTATCCGTCTGCGGTTTTTGACGCAATGTACTCAGCACTTTGCTTTCGAAGTTCGGGATATACGCTTCCCTGCACAATTGGGAAAAGACTTTGGTCGTGACCATATTTAGGCTCCGTTTTATCCATTTGCTCGAAACAACGGTCTAACCAACGATGTGTCATTCGCATCGAATTAGCCGCATACTCAAACTCGCACGGATAAGGTGTGCATTCGTCGAACGCCATAATTATGTCGGCTCCAATGTAGCGTTGAATGTCTATCACATTCTCGGGCGTAAACAAGTGCTTCGACCCATCGATATGACTTTTAAACACCACTCC
>JAEPQQ010000057.1:10184-23735 GCA_017640445.1 Bacteroidia bacterium
TGCGTTGATCCGAAATCGAATAAACCTGATAACCACCACTGTCGGTTAGGATGTTACGGTCCCAGTTCATAAATTTATGAAGGCCTCCGGCCCGTTCCAGAAGTTCCACTCCGGGTCGTAAAAAGAGGTGGTACGTATTTCCAAGAATGATGGGAGCGTTGATCTTATCCTTTAACGTAGGCTGATCAACTGCCTTTACACTTCCTTGTGTACCAACGGGCATAAAAATGGGGGTTTCGATCTTGCCGTGAGGTGCGTCCAGCACTCCCGCTCGGGCCATGGACTTACTGTCCGAGTTTTCCAGGGTAAATTTCATCTATCCTATCCCTCGAAGTGCAAAAAGAACTGAATGAGTTTGGGCGACATCCGCGAAAGGGCTGAAGCATAAATAAACTGATCGGGAACCATTGAGTTCCCAATTCCATTACTTATTCGTATCTCAGGCGAGAACTTAAAGAATTCGTAGTACAGGTCGAGGCCTGCTCCAAAATCATAACTAAAGGTGGCCGGATATAAAGCTACCACCGGTTTTGTATTACTTCGTTCGGTCTCAATATCCGAAGCAAAATCGTACCGATACGTAACCCCTCCTACCCAATAAAAACGTTTATTGTGGTTTCTCTTCGATTTGTATTTCAACAACAAAGGAATCTCCATATAGGTCGAGTTGAGCTTTGCTGTTTGCACCTCTCCCCCTCTAAAATTGTATTCAAGATGTCGTTCAACAAACTGAATGTTTACCATGGTTCGGAAATCCCAGTACTCAGCAATTTTAAGATTCATAATACCTCCTACCCCAAAACCAGGGAAGCTCTTCGTATTTACTTGCTGAATGGTATCGTTATCGAGAAAACTTGATCGTGTAGCATACTTCAGCTTTCCATAGTTACCGATAATAGAAAAGCCAAAATGCACGCGGTGCAGGTCGTACGTTGGGTTGATTTCCTGCGCCTTACTTCCTGTAAACAGAAGAAGCGACAGCACCAACACACCAAAACGTACCATTCCGTTATTACTTCGTGCCTTCATATATCGAGCTGATTCCAAATGATAAACGACTAACTTCGGTGTTTTTGTACCCGCACTTCTCTAAAATTTTCAAAAACTCCTCTCCCTCTGGAAAGTGTTTTACCGATTCGGGAAGATATACATAGGCTTCCGTACTCCCAGAAAACAGTCTTCCCCAGATGGGTAGAATGTACTTCGAATAGAACGTAAACAACTGTTTTACAGGGAATTTATTCGGTTTGGAAAACTCAAGAATCACCAACTTTCCACCTGGGCGAAGCACTCGATTCATCTCTCGCAACCCCTTTTCGAGGTTCTCGTAGTTACGCACACCAAAACCAACGGTAATCGCATCAAACTCCCCGTCTTTAAACGGAAGGTTTTCACTGTCTCCCTGCGTAAGAGTAATGCTTTCTATCCCTTTCTTTGTAAGCTTTTTACGGCCGACGTTAAGCATGTTCTCCGACAAGTCAACACCTACTACTTCCTCTGGTTTTAGTTTGAGACTTGCAATGGCCAGATCAGCTGTTCCTGTGGCCACATCGAGAATACGCTTTGGTTGAAGTGACTGAAGCTTGGCCACAGCCTTTTTTCTCCATATGTTATCAATACCGAGAGACAGAAAGTGGTTCAGAAAGTCGTAACGATGTGAGATACTGTCAAACATCTGTTCAACCTGTTCACGTTTCGAACCTTCGGGGCTATAAGGTTTAACCTCTGTTTTTGTTGACTGCAATTGCTAAAGTCTTAATGAAAAATTTATGTTTGCAAATATCCGTCATGGCGATCAAATCAGCAAAGTTTATAAAATCGTATGCAACCATTGAAAAAATGGCTGAAACCCAAACACCGGAATTTGCCTTTATCGGGCGATCCAATGTGGGGAAATCAAGCCTTATCAATATGCTTACAAATAAGAGTAACCTGGCCAAAACCAGTAGTAAACCAGGTAAAACTCAACTAATTAACCATTTTGAGATCAATAATGTTTGGAATCTGATTGATCTTCCAGGATATGGCTTTGCCAAGGTCCATGCCCGAAAAAAAGCCAGGTTCAGTACTATGATTCTCGACTATCTAGAAAATCGTAGAAACCTGTATTCTGCGTTTATCCTGATTGATTCGAGACTGAGTCCACAACGAATAGATCTGGAGTTCGTTGAATGGTGCGGAATTAAAGAAGTTCCGTTCCAGTTGGTCTTTACCAAGAGTGACAAAATGAAAAAAACGGCATTGGCCGAGAACATTGGACTGTTTGAAGCCGCCCTTTACAAACAAGGATGGGAATCTCTACCCAACCGATTCATTACCAGCAGTAAGAACCGCGATGGAAAAGACGAGTTAGTCGATTTTATTGAAAGCCTCATTCCTTAAAACAGACCAAGGCACTCAAAACCACAGCCACACGTAACCAAACCAGCATGGTGCCTGTTCAAAACAAGTTAACAACGACGACAGAATTTTAACCAACTTTGCCTTAGGCATAATTTCAATGGATATAGGACTGATATTGTTTGTGGGGTTTTGTGTTGTAGCGGGGATACAACTGTTCTATTACCTTTTTCTTTTTACCGGGGTTTTTAAAAAGAGGTCACTGCCACCTGTTAACCTGGAGGGAGTTTCAGTGGTGATCTGTACCCGAAATAATAGACCATTTCTAGAGGCTAATCTAGATGCTGTACTGCATCAGGATCACCCCAATTTTGAAGTAATTGTTGTTAATGACGGCAGCACCGATGGCACCATTGACTTTCTCGATAAACTTGATAAGCAACACAATCACCTAAACGTTCTACACCTCGATATAGATGAACGGTTTCACAGAGGTAAAAAGTTTGCTCAAACCATTGGTATAAAGGCGGCTAAAAACGACCAACTCATATTTACCGACGCCGACTGCAAACCCGCTTCCGACCAATGGCTCAGGGAAACAGCGAGACATTTTACAGAAGGAACCGACCTGGTTCTGGGTGTTGGCAACTACACAAGACAAGCCTCGTTAACCAACTGGATTATCCAATTGGAGACGTTCCATAGCCTGTTGTTCTACATAAACATGGCGCTGGCACGTATGCCCTATATGGGCGTTGGCAGAAACCTCGCCTATCGCCGGGAACTATTCTTCAAAGTAAAAGGGTTTGCCAGTCACCAGCACCTCTTATCAGGTGACGATGACTTGTTTGTAAATGAAACCGCCACAAAGACCAATACCGCGGTCAATCTGGCTCCCGAAGCATTTACGGTTTCCGAACCAAAGAAGTCGATTGGTACGTGGATGAAACAGAAGAAACGCCACTTTAGTACGGGCAAGTTGTATAAACCTAAACACCGTTTCATTCTTGGCCTTTATTCCTTTAGCCTATTCCTTTATTACGCACTTGGTTCTCTAACTATATACAGCCTGTTTTTCGACTATGCGATTATTCAGGCAGAAAGCAAGAGCCTAATTACCCACGGCGGCCTTCTAATTGCTGCTAGCACCATTGTTTTGGTCCGATTGTTTACTCAGGGAATCGTATTGTACAAAAACATGAAGGTATTCGACTACAAAAAATACTTCTGGGTATTTCCTTTTTTCGACCTCGGCATATTGTTCATTCAGATATTCATTGGCATACGGGGTTATTACTCAAAACCGCAGCGTTGGAACAGTTAAAACATTTATTTCCAGATATTTCTGACGAACAAATAGCTCAGTTTGCTCAGGCCGAGGTATTGTACAACGAATGGAATTCGAAGATCAATGTGATTTCGAGAAAAGACATCGATCAATTTCAGACCCGACATTTGCTTCATTCCTTGTCAATTGCCTTGTTTACTTCATTTAAGCCGGGCTCGAAGGTACTGGACGTAGGCACGGGTGGTGGCTTCCCCGGCGTGCCGCTTGCTATTCTGTATCCCAACTGCACGTTCCACCTGGTTGACAGCATTGGTAAAAAGATAAAAGTCGTAAACGAAGTAGCGTCTGCTTTGGGTCTAAACAACATTACCGCCGACCACATTCGAGCAGAACAAGTTAAAGGTACATACGACTACGTTGTGTCGCGTGCAGTAACACGCCTCACTCCTTTCTTTCACTGGATTCATGATAAAATCGACTACAGCAGATTCACCAACTCTGGTTTTTACGGATTGAAGGGTGGAGACCTTGCAGAAGAGGTCAGGGAATTTCAGAATGCCTACAAAAAATCGAACGTAACGCTGTATTCTATCTCAGATAAACTGAGTGACGCATTCTTTGAAACCAAGAAGATTGTGTTTGTAAACTAGGCTATTATTCGATTCGAACGGATTGCGTTCCGCTTCTCGTTTCCAACTTCAGCACGGTTGGTTTATTTAATTGAGAAACATCAAAACAAATAGTTCCGCTGAATGCAGCATCGCAAAACTGTTCCTCGAACACGAGTTTGGCCACGCGTTGTGGGGGCATCGATTTTGATTCTGCATTACTAATCAGCAAATTGAAATCACGCTCAAACGAACACCCGTTTATGCCAATATCCAATTTAAGGTTTTGATCTACGTTGTCGTAACGAAATCCAATCAGGTGGAAATCTCCATTTTGTAGTGTATCCAATTGATCGTGGTTCATAAACGTCGCCGTTGGGCATGTTTCCTTGATGTTTGTGACAATTGGATCGTCATCATCACCTCCACATACACTGCAAGACGCCAAAGCAAAGATGATTAGCGAATAGAGTAAGGTAGTTTTCATTAGCGCATTAGTTGAATGGTTCCAGCCTTTTGGTATACCTCATCGTTAAAGTCGCTAAAGGTTATGAGGTACATATAAATCCCAGAAGGTGAGTCTACTTGTTGATAGGTGCCATCCCAACCTTCTTCCTGCTGGTCGGTTTCGAAAATAATCTCGCCCCATCTATTGAAAATCTTCATTTGGTAGTCTTTCACCGCAACGCTAACGGGGTGAAACTGGTCATTCAATCCGTCGTTGTTCTTTGGCGAGAATGCCGTTGGTACGTATACATTCGGGCTGAAGAAGAAACATATTTCATTACTCCATGAAGACTTTGTTTGCCCACCGGCTTCATGAGCCAAAACCCGGAAGCACTGTCGGTAGTCTTTGTTATTGCTTGGGATAACAATGTTTTCACCCTCGCTTACCATTTGGAAAAAGGAAAGGCTCTTGTCGGCATTGGAACTGCGGTATAGTTCATAGCTGCTTACGCCATTATCCCAACCGATGTAGGGTGTAAAATTGAGATTGAGCGAAAAGTTGTTGGGATCTTGTACGCCCGTTAGTAGTACACTTCGGTGAATCTCTGAAAAACGTTCATTCCCGCACAGGTCTGTAGTTTTGATCTGGTATTCAAACGGCGTTAAATCCGTGTTTATACCGGTTTCGTGAAACTTAGGAGTATGCTCATTGGAGACGCTGCTCCAGGTTACCTCTACCCCAAAAGCTCTCTTTTCTACTGTAAATGGTTCTGATGTTTGATCGTCGTATAAAGTTCGCCATTCTCCAACCATTTGGTCGTCGGGGAAGCCAACGGATACCCGATCAAGGTCCAGTTCAATGTTATTGATATACACGGGAAGTTTGATGGTGTCTCCCACACACCCAAATTCCGATACTTCAACCACACTTATCTCGCCATGTCCCTGGTCGTTCCAATCGACCAGTAAGCTGTCTGCCGTGCTTGGCGGAGCCATTGTTCCATTTGAAACGTTCCAGGTATACGTTGAGTTTGGATAGCCTGATACTCGATACAAGGTTTGGCTAATATCAGGGAAACAACGTATAAAATCGCCCTCAATCGCATTGGAAATGGGTTTTGGGTGCACGATTACCACTGTATCGATCAGTTCGCCAAAACACGAGTCTTTCGACATTTCCCGCACCGTCATGGTGAAACTTCCATGGTCTGGCCATCGCAGTCGAATTTCGTTGGTTCCCTGACCATTTATATCCTGATTTGAACCGTTTACCGTCCATTCATACGTGGAACCGGCAAAACCATTCACGGTATACGTACGTACGTCTTCACCCTGGCAGAATGAGAAGTCGCCATTGATTTCGTTCGCAGTAGGGTTTGGATGAATCGTTACATCTAACGTAAGAATCGGGCTCAAACACTCTCGATTATTAACTGCGTCAAACGCACGTTGTTGTACACCTATTACCCCGGCTCCTGCTGCCCCCCAATTAACCTCAATATTGCTTGTAGAATCTCCTGAAACCTGGGTTCCACCTGTTACCGACCATCGGTAAACCGAGCCATTGGAATTAACCACAAAATAGGGTACTCGTGTATCAAACTCACAAACTGAAGTATCAATTCCCGGTTGAGCACCTTTCAGGTTATATGTCTTTTCAATAGGGATGGTTACTACATCACTTCGACAACCCCACTTATCTGTTTCTACAATTTCGATCGAACCAAGGCCTTCATTACCCCAATTCACAGTAATATTCGACGAATTTCCACCGCCGGCCTGCACACCTCCGTTAACCGTCCAGTTATATGTGGAGTATGGGTGCCCGGTGGCAGTGTATGCAATGCCTTGAGCATTAGGACAAAGTGATACTGCTCCGTATAAACCTGGATCTGGTTTACGCACATTTACCACTATTTTACCTGTGTCACTTCTACAACCGTCTGAATTCGTTTCAACTACAGACAGTGTAAAATCGCCTAGTTGTGGCCATGATTGGTCAATGCTGGCAGTAGTACTTCCACCAAATGAACCATCGGGCAATATCCAACGATAGGTGGACCCGGTATTGTTGGTTGTTGTATAATTCACATTGAGTGCTCCTAGGCAAACCGTGTCCGTACCGGCTATAACGGGCAATGCAGGAGTAGGAATCAGGTCAACTACGTAGTCGATCGTATCTCCCGTACAACCATACTGGCTGATTTCTACCATTCGTATGGTGGCAGAACCGGTACCGTTAAAATTGAGTGTCACACTGGCCTGGTCGTTGTCGCCAACGATGGTTGCATTAGTTGCTTCCCAATAAAACGTACTATTCGGTTGCGGATCCTTTGCGTCGTAGATGTATTCATAGCTGGAAGCAGCACAAACGCGCTGTGGTCCAACGATCTCATCCGAGCCTTCAAACCTGTTGACTTTAATCTCTATGTTGTAGTTATGATATTTTGGAGGGCAACCATTGTCTTGCGTAGAAATTGTAACCTCGTAAGGTTCATCACGCGCCTGGTCGCACGAAGGAGTCCAGCAAAATTCTGTTTCTACCGACGACCGGGCTTTCTTCCTTTCCATCTTGGCGAGTGGCGCCGTAACACCATTCTCCCCGGTCATAATATCTCCAGTGGCAAATACGGTAACATCCTGAGGTGGTGAGACATCCGGATCATTCCCAAAAACCTTAAAGCACAGTTCTTCGCCGGCTTCAATTTCAAAGTAGGTTCCTCCTTCATTGGAACCGATGGGCTTCTTATTGGGAGGACAATCCAGCACGAGAATTTGCATATCTAGCCTAACCGTGCCCAAACTTATTCCATTCCGATATTCTTCCACCTCAATGGCAATGACGTAGCTACCCGGTTTTCGGGCCATCAGCGTTGTAAGTCCATTTGATCGATCCACATTAGCATAGCCATCCGGGCTAAAGGGATTTAGAACATTGAAACTGGTGTTTTTATACTCTACCTTAGGAATGATCAACTCCGTATTATCCGGAAAAAGTTCTTTGGGCGGTGTGGGCTTGGAAGTTGACTGTCCAACTGAACCTCCCTGAAATGGGTGTACAAAACGATATACCAGTGAATCGCCATCCGGATCTACGGCACGATTCAAAAATGTGTTGGTATCGTTGTTACACATGTAGGGACTAGGGATGCCGGAGAAAAACGGGCTACTGTTTTCCAACGCTGGATTTGGAATAAAACCGTAATACGTTTGCCCCTGATAAGGGTCTCCCTTGGAGTCGAGCTTTAGATTATCCTGAATATTCCGACAACATCGAACAAAATAGATGTGATATCCCTGAGGATATGGTGCCAGGGTTACGGTTCGCTCGTAATACCCCATTTCAATCCGCTTGTTGGAATAGTAATCGCATTCTTCACTTCCAGGAGGACGAACAATTTGTCGTCGAAGAAGTTTTACGCTGAGTAATTGATTTCGGGATCTTTTGGCGTTGTTTAGATAAACACCGATTTCGATTTCTTCGTCAAATTCTACTTCACTCTGCTCTATGTCGCGAAACAGGGTTAGTGATATCTTAAACGTTTTATCGTTGTTTGCTTCTGTTCGAAGAAACTCGTAACTCATGTAACCACCAACCAAATGCGTTGCATAGGTCTTTTGCGTACCTGCCAACAGACAAAGGATAAACAGAAAGCCTATATATTTTATGGTGGTTCTCAAATTGGTATACCTTGTTACAAAGTACAACAAACTCTTGCATTTTTAGTTGTACTTTATGTCATATTCTCCCTTAGAATAGACGCTAAACTGTCCAAATTTGTTGTTGTTATGTCTGTAAGATTATCATCATGAATATTAATCTCACTTGAAATAAAAACATTTTTCATGCCAAGCTTCCGACCAAACTCCATGTCGGACAGGCTGTCTCCCACCATTATGCTCTTGGAGAAATCAATTTCGGGAAAGTCTTCTTTAGCCTGGTAACCCATTCCGGGCTGGGGTTTGCGACACACCGGATTGGTATGTTTTAGGTCCGGACAGAAATATATTCCATCGATGCGGCCCTGCCCCTGCTCAATCGACTCAACCATCTGGTTATGAATCGATTGTAAATCATCAACGGTCATAAGTCCCTTGCCAATTCCCTGTTGATTCGTTACTACGACAATAACTCCAAACCATTGTGAGAAGTCGGCTATCGCGTTTATGGTCCCAGGAAGAAATTCAAATTCATCCCACGATTTCACATAATCGTCTATGAGCCGCTTGTTAATAACACCATCCCGATCCAGGAAAAGCGTCCATGATTTGTCGATCTTAAAACTGTTCAAAATACTGGTTTGCTTTTGTATAGTCTTCTGGAATTCCAATGTCAATAAAATAGCCTTCCGATTCAAAACCTCCTATTGCAATGTCGTTTACGTACTTTTCCATAAAGTCGGTTTCCATGGAAAACGCTGTAGGTTTGGTCTTTTCTAAGAACAAGGTTCTATTGAGGCAGTAAATTCCTCCATTGATGTTTCCGGTAACCGGCTCAGCCGATTTCTCTGAAAAACCAATGATGCGTTGCCCATCCTGTTTAACCATGCCATAGCGCGTAACATTGCTCATTTGTTTTAGCGCAATTGTCATACCATTTTCTGCATGTTGGTGATGGTCGAAAAATTTCGGAAACGCTACGTCAAAATAGGTGTCTCCATTTAACACAAACAGTGTATTCGAAGTTGCCAACTCTGCTGCCAACCGAATACCTCCTCCGGTACCAAGTCGCTCTTTTTCAATCACATAATGCAAATTCAGGTGTTTATACCTTCGTCCGAAGTATTGAAGAATTACCTCGTGCTTGTACCCAACAGAAAGATACACATTTTGTATCCCGGTATTTGCAATCTGATCGAGCAGGTACGTTAAAAAAGGTCTGCCGGCAACGGGTGCCATTGGCTTGGGTACATCTGAAACTACAGATTTAAGGCGTGTTCCCATTCCACCCGCCAAAATAATTGCCTCGGGCACCATCATTTCAGCGAGTAACTGTAAAGTCCCGACATAGAAAATTCGTACGGAGTAACCTGGCCATCCAAAGCTGAAATAGCCTCAATAACCGCAAAGCGGGTGTTTTCCGGGCAATAAAAGAACATAAATCCTCCTCCTCCGGCACCCGATATCTTGCCTCCGTTAGACCCGGCTTCAATAGCCGTTTGGTATAGTTTTTCGATTGAAGGATTGGATATCCCCTCCGCCATTTGTTTCTTGTACTCCCACCCCAGGTGTAAGATCTCTCCTATTCGATTAAGTTCGCCGCGGAGCAGTGCTTCTTTCATCTTAACACTTTGTTCCTTAACCATTTGGGTAGCTTCTATTTGTTTCTGGGCATTGTCGGTTATGGCTGATGCCTGCTTGTCGATTATTTTGGCAGATTCGCGACTGGTTCCTGTGTAAAACAGTACAATGTTGTTCTGCAGTTCGTTTACATA
This sequence comes from Bacteroidia bacterium, assembly GCA_017640445.1. Lineage (GTDB taxonomy): Bacteria > Bacteroidota > Bacteroidia > NS11-12g > UBA9320 > UBA987. The sequence continues at coordinate 20,303 of JAEPQQ010000057.1, forward strand.
CTTTCTGGGAATCCTCAACGGGTTAACGATCACCTTGTCGTCTTTATAGAATTCCATAAAGTTAAACCCACCAAAAGTTGCCGCGTACTGATCTTGTCGTCCACCAGCAAGTTTAAGATCTATTCGTTCGATCTCGTACGCTAAATGCGCTACGTCGTATTCTCCCAATGGGAGTTTAAGCCAATGAGCAAAGGCTCCTATAATGGCCACCACAAGGGTAGATGACGAACCTAAACCAGAACCGGGAGGAGCGTCGACATGTGTAATGAGTTTAAACGAAAGAGGCTCTTTAGTAAAGTCTCGAACGATTCGGTTATAGACACCTTTCAGGAGATCAAGGGTTCCGTCCAGTTCCAACTCCCGCGAAGCCGGTAACTCTACCTTTACCCCCCGATCCTTGGCATCCAATACGATGGTATCTCCCTCCATTGGGATTATGGTTGCATGTGCGTACAAATTGATGGTAGCATTCAGAATGTTTCCACCATACACATCGGCAAACGGGCTCACGTCGGTGCCTCCACCTGCCAAACCAACCCTCAAAGGGGCTTTACTTCGAATGATCATTTAATACCAGATTTGCGTGGGCTTCAAATATAGAAGCTATGACAGCAAAGCCGATGGAAAGATTTACTTTATACTATCGGTTACGTCGTATAAAAGATACGGGTAGGCCCAATCGGAATACAGAGCCTTGTCTTCTTCCAACTCATACTTACCATTGAAGTACTTGTTCATCACTACCTTGAATGAGTTCACAGGACTAATGCTGTCGTATAGCATTGAGTAATCCTGATCAGGGAAGTAATACGCGTTCATAATGGAGAATCGCTCTTTGAAATCGTTGTCTTCAAATCCCATATGGTTACGCAATTCCGAACAGCTTCCATGATCACCTTGTATAATGATGATGGGCGGTATCTTCGATTCGCTTAAAATCTTATCGATTAGTTCGGTAAGTTTCTTATTGACGAATTGTAACTGTCCAATGTAACCCTTCTTGTAAGCGGAGTTATCCGAACTCTGTTTGAACGGTCTCCAAATGTTATAGTCGTAACCGGCGTCTACATGATTTCCGTCTTTGTCGAACAAGAAAGGTTGGTGAGGCGCCAATATATGACCGTGCACGTAGTAAGGTTCGGATTTTGCCGGAATCCTACCCATCACGTTGAATGCTTCCAGAATCTTCTTTCTGTGAAATTCTTCAGGAGAAGCTGTCACAATCCGTTTACGTCTGTTAAATGCCCGAATTACCGACATGTTGATCAGTTCATTCTGATATAGGCTGAACTTGGTTCCAGGCGTTTGGTGAAACACATCAACATCCTTTAGATAGACCACTTCAAATATGGAAGCATCAAAGGAGATCGACTTATACTTTTGTTTCTTAAGCGTGTTCAGTACCTTATTGTTGTTCAGAACCTTTGCCATGGGCCAACGACTCTCATGCTTTTCACCCAAAACCGAAATAACCGAATCAAGGTATTGCATGTTGAGCGCCGAAGGAATGGATAGTACGGTCTGGCCATAATTAGATATAGCTTTATCCGCCACGTAAAATCCCTTGTCTTTGAGGTAGTTTGTAAACTCCGAATTGTCGAAGTTGAAATACTCCTGAAGCACATCATTACGCGTGTAGGCATCCATCACCAAGTAGTAGATCGTCGGACGAAATGACTGAATGCCTTCTGTTGTATCCGACATCACTTCTTCAAACTTCGCATCTTCCATCTTAGCCTCTTTCCGCTTGAAGTCCATAATTGAATAGGCACTAAACAACAAGAGTATGACCGAAACAAAGTTCAATAAGGAGTTGATTTTCAACAACTTACTCTTCGACTTTTTTAATCTCCATGACACCAGAAGGATGAGACACAAGCTGGTCCACTTATAAAAGTTGTGATCCCATCGAATGTTCTTTGGATAAAAAGGTATCTCCCATGTGTAACAGTACTCATAGTAAGGGCCAAAACTCAATGCCAATACCATGATGAGCGAGGTAAGCAAACCTGACTTCACCCAGGACTTAAAGACAAATCGCAAAATAACAAGGAGTACTATGGCCAATCCCAGAATAATCGTTAAGGGCTTTATCACATCTGAGAACATCACCATTTCGATGTTCTGTGAGTAAAGAAAAACAGCAGGAAAGGCTGCAAAAAACAGGCTATGCCATGGCTTTGCTTTTAACATATTCTCTTTTAGTTCTTAGATTTTAGAAGATACAGCGTGCGAACTGAGTCTCCTACAACTTGTTTATCGACTACATCGAAGTACGTTTTAAACGCTTCCTCAAATCCTTCGAGGTGGTAATCAACAAAAATGTCTTCCCTGGTGGCAAGTAGTATCTGCACCTGAGAGTCTTCTTTCGGAACAAACTCGATGATGACGTGTTGCCCTAGTTTTGATAAATATTCCGCTACCTTTTTTAGCGGTACGTTGTTGCTTATGGCAATATGATGGATTAGGGCCAGTGCCATCACCACATCAACTTTCCCGCGATCTGCAAGGCTGTCGCGTTCTTCGTGCGCCCAACCTATCGAATTGCTCGGGTTGGTTAGGTCGAGTTGAAGAGGCAGCATGTCAATCTTGTCCTGTCTAACTCTTCTGTAGTTTTTCTCTACCGCAATCGGGTCGATATCGAAAGCTACGGTTGGGATGCCTTTGAGTGCGGCTATGGAGCTAAAGGTACCATCGTTGGCACCCAGATCCCATAAACTCTTGGCATCGGCCTTTTCTATGTATTGCTCAACCAGTTTCTTCTTTTCATCAAAACTGGAATTGGAATAATTTGTAAACGTGTAATATTCTCCCCACTCGGTGCCCTTAGGTTTCCATTGAAGGCTTTTAACCGCAGAAATCAGGTTATCGATTAACCCTAACATGGCCATCTTACTAACGCCACGCCCTTTCTTCTCATTGGTTTGTTTACCTGCATACTTCTCCTGAGTTCGCGCATGCCAATGAATATGGGTAGCTAGCGAAAACTTGAGTTTTGTTTTGGATGGTAAGAGCTTAGAAGCCAAATCGAGGGGTATTCCGTCTATATTGGACTTTAACAACTGGAAAGCTCGGATATCGGTATAACTCGCCAGGGCCAGTGGGGCCAGAAAATGCTGGCAAAACTGTTTATAGGCCACCCATGGTTTACCTTCTTCATACTTTTCGAAAGAGAGCGTGTCGATAAACACAGGTTTCCCCTTCTCAATCTGCACGTTGTAGGCTGAGGCATCTTTCAAAGACATCTCCTTCTTCAACGCTGCTTTTTGAATGTATAAGGTCAGTAAAGCAGCATCCTTCAACTGCCCAAATGTCCACTCATAAGGGTATGAAATAAAACCGATGGCCTGGGGTTGGATGGTTTTGTATGCATTCGCATACTTGTTGTCTACCTCCTTATGTTCCACAAGGTATCCCTTCTTTACAAGGGAAT
>JAEPQQ010000058.1 GCA_017640445.1 Bacteroidia bacterium
AACAGTGGTTTAGTATCTCCTTTCGCACCAGGTGCCTATAACGTAGGCAGTACGAACGAAATATTCACCATTGGCCAAACAGCTTCGGAAGCATTAGAAGATCTTGCTGAAGATGGAAGTCCTGCCGGTTATGCAAATGCATTTAACACTCCAGAGGGAGCCAGTGCACCTGCACCAATTTTCCCAGGGGAGTCTTATTCGTTCACCTTTACAGCAGAATCTGGAAACCTATCTTTTGCCACGATGCTTGTGCAATCGAACGATTGGTTTATTGGAGCGGACAACATCGACTTGTTTCCTAATGGAAATGCCCTGTCGCAAGACATCACTAGTATGTTGAAGTTGTACGATGCAGGTACCGAAGTTGACGAGTATGCTGGAGCAGGAAACGACCAGGCGCCTCGTCAGGCCGGCCCTGATACGGGAGCAGATGAGGGTGGAATGGTAGAAGTTGAAACCAGTCCGAGTAGCAACCTTCCTGCCATTGCAGACTACATAAAGGTTACCGTAACAAAAAACTAGCAGACAGACAAACAAGACCTTTTGGGTCATATGTGAACAATGGTTCACGTGGAGTTAAAGGAGGTGCATTGCGCCTCCTTTTTGTCTTTGATATGGTGTATACTTGTTGCCTGATAGAAACTATGGAACGAACACAAGCAATTGTAGATATATTAAAGGAAGCCAAATCTACCTTTTTCGATGCCTCCGTTGATCGGTTTGACTCACTCGATATAAAAGGGCTAAATCAGCTTGTAACCGATATTGACGTTGCTACTGAAAAGTTTCTTGTTTCCAGGTTTAAGGATGTATTACCAACCAGTTCGTTTATCGCCGAAGAAAATACAGGTGTCCAAACGGACGCGGAATACCAATGGATCATTGACCCGCTTGATGGAACGACCAATTTTGTTCACCAAATACCTGTATACAGCATAAGTGTTGCACTTCAAAGGAATGGTAAAACCATAGAAGGCTATGTTTATGAACTCAATCGTGACGAGTTGTTTCGGGCAAATGCGGAAGGAGCATGGCTGAACGATACGCCCATACAGGTTACCGAAACAACAGAGATCGCTGATACGCTTTTGGCAACGGGGTTTCCATATTACGATTTTGAGAAGGTGCCGGAGTATCTCAAGGTATTGGAATATTGCATGAGGAAAACCCGCGGGGTGCGGCGATTGGGAAGCGCGGCGGTTGACCTTGCTTATGTGGCTTGTGGGCGCTTTGATGGCTTTTTCGAAGTAGGCCTAAGCCCATGGGATGTGGCTGCTGGAGCATACATCGTTCAGCAGGCAGGTGGAAAGGTTATCGATTTTTCAGGCGGTGACCAGTTTATATTTGGAGGAGAAATAGTTGCAGGAAATCCTGCAATGGCGCAACACTTACAAGAGATTATACAACATCATTTTGAAAGCTAAGTACATCATACCATTGGTTGTTTTGGTGATGCTCACTACCTGGAACTTCAAGGTTAGAAGCACGTCTCATTCATCTACAACTTCGGTAGTTTCTTTCGATGAGGTACAACAGGTCAATGCTACTGCACAAAAGGAATTTATACGAGTGCTTGATCTTGATGTTCAGGCGAATACACTGTATAAGGATCTTGATTTTGGTTTTGCTTATACCAGCTTTACATTCGAGGTGGGGCGCAACACCAATTTTATAAATGCTTATTTCCGGACGTCCGAGGGAGAGAGGTTCTCGCTTGATTCTATTCCTTCTACCGACCAACCGGGCTCGGTAAGGCGTTCTCCCTTTATTATTCCGAACTACACACAGCGTAACTTCACTTTTTTTTCAGGTGAAATTCAGGGCAAGCTGCGCTTGTATTTGTTTTATGCACCTCCTTTGAAACACACCTTGAGTAAGAAGCATGGGAAGGCGTCGGATGCATGTGATAAACCTGAACTGGTAAGAGGCGTGGTTTGGAGATCCGGGCTTCCAGAGCCTTCGGGTCAGCGTGAGAAACATGCAGTGGCGCATAATGTAGTGCATCACGCTGCTAGCTCAAACAGCAATCACGATTATATGAATGTGGTTCGCAACATTTTTTTGCTTCACACACAATCAAATGGCTGGGATGATATTGGGTACAACTTTGTAATCGCTCAGGATGGCACCATTTTCGAGGGAAGGGAGCATCAGGAAATAGACAGTACGGATAACATCAAAGGAGCACATTTTTGCGGGAAAAATAGTAATACGATGGGCGTATGCATGCTTGGCAATTTCGAAGAAACAGCACCAAGTTCAGAGGCTTTAGCGTCTTTAACCCACTTACTGGCCTGGAAATGTTTTAAGGATGATATTTTACCAACAGGAAGTTCTAAACATCCTACAAGCACTTCTCCGTTACTGGCCCATATAGCTGGCCACCGCGATGGCTGTGCCACAGCTTGTCCGGGAGATTCTTTATACCAGGTGTTACCAAAGGTAATAAACGATGTCGACTCCATGGTTAAAGCGTGTAAACCCGCTTCGAGTGAAGTGCAGTTAGGTGACGATAGAGACATAGTATGGTACTACAGTCAAACCCGGAACGCCTTGGAACTGCGTTTTTCGGCTGAGCTAGAAATTAGCGATGTGCAGGTGGTTGGATTAGACGGTAAACGCGTTGCACAGACATCTGTTAAACCAGGTGCTACAGAGTTGAGCATGGGCGACTTGAAGACCGGCATGTACCATGTACTTTTTGAAACACGCGACGGACGCCAGTATGCCCGAAAAATATGGATCGGTGGTTGATTTAAGTCTGGCCTCTGGCTGACTTAAATAATTCCTGATTTTCTCTTTCAATTTGCCTACTTTTGCAGCCCTTAAAATATGTGGGAGAAAATATCCGTCTTTGTTCTACGAAATAGGTTGCTGCTCATCGTTGTTCTGGCAATCCTTACCGCGTTTATGGCTTACAAGGCCACGTTCGTGGAACTCACATATGATAATCCTAAATTTATTCCAGATAACGATCCTGAATACGTTGCTTATCAGGACTTTAAATCCACTTTCGGTGATGATGGAAGTGTATTGGTCATTGGAATCAATACGGAGAAAATAAGCCAGCCCGACTTTTTTAACGCGTGGTGTGACTTGTCCGATTCAATTGAACGAATGGATGGAATTGAAAAGATTCTGTCTGTTGCCAACGTTCCGAAGATGATCATTGGGACACAATTGACCGTTTTCGAAGGAGACACATCGTTTGTGGATGCCTTTGTGCAACAGGAAGTTGTTCGAAGTAGAGCTAGGTCCAAAGCGGAAGTTGACTCACTTTTAGCGGAGATCAAAAACCTACGTTTCTACGAAGGTATTCTGGTAAAAGACTCGAGCGATTTTACCTTAATGGCCGTCACCCTCAAGAAAGACTTGCTTGATTCCAAGCGCAGAATACCCTTTGTTTCGGGAATTGTAGATGAGGTAAATCGTGTATGTGCAAACCACGGGGTAGAGGCACACTTTTCGGGATTGCCGTATATACGAACCCGATTTTCCAGTATGGTGCAGAACGAACTGGAGTATTTTACAGCATTGTCGATGCTGATTACAGCATTGATCCTCCTGTTCTTCTTCCGTTCGCTTTATACGTTGATCTTTTCCATGTTGGTTGTGGCAATTGGTGTGGTGTGGAGTTTCGGAATTTTAGTTCTGCTCGGATACAAGATTACCATGTTTATTGGGCTGTTGCCGCCTCTGATTGTAGTGATTGGAATAGCAAACTGCATTTACCTGTTGAACAAATACCACGACGAATACAAAACCCATCAAAACCAAATGAAGGCGCTTCAACGGGTGGTGAGCCGGGTTGGTATAGCCGTTTTTTTTACCAACCTAACTACGGGTATTGGTTTTGGCGTTTTTGTTCTAACGGGTAGTACTGTATTGAAGGAGTTTGGACTTACCGCCTTCCTAAGCGTGATGTCGGTATTTGCGATTTCGATTGTGCTTATACCGTTGATCTTTAGCTACCTTCCTGAACCGTCTGTACGTCAAACGAAACACCTGGATAATCGCTTCCTGAATGGCGCAATTGAACGCCTTTCACTTTTGGTTACAAACAGAAGAAAGGCAGTTTACCTGACCACAGGCGTGATTGTGGTGCTCATGTTCATTGGTTTAAGTAGAATGAACGCAGTGGGCTTTATGGTCGACGACATTTCCAAGTCGAATCAGATCTATAAAGACCTTAAATTCTTTGAGGAGAATGTAAAAGGAGTAATGCCCTTTGAGATCGTTATAGACAGTCGGCGACCAGGTGGGATACAAGACCCAAAACTCCTTCGAAAGATTGATTTCTTTGAGCGTCAGAAACTTTCTCAATACGACGAGCTTTCACGGTCCATTTCCATTGCGCAGGTTATCAATTTTGCTCGACAAGAGTTGCATGATGGGAACCCGGCATTTTATCGAACACCTAGTAGTTTAGAACTTTCAACAATTCTGGGTTTACTACCAACATCGAACGAGAGTAAAGATCAAAAGATGATGGGGTCTATGATCGATAGCACGCGTCAAAAGGCCCGGATTTCGGTACAGATGGCCGACGTGGGGTCTTTGCGTATAGAAGAGATCAAAAATGAAATAAGCGCCATTGCGGATACCGTTTTTAACTATAGAAGAGAAGTTGGAGACGAGATTCAAACCGACTCCATTCTTAGCATCGAACCAAGTGAGATGGATTCAACTGTAATGGATACCACGTATTTCACGCGTATCGAGTACGTATACACACCGGTTGATTCATCCGAACGAAAAGACATTTCACTTACGGGTACTTCTGTAATCTTTCTGAAAGGGAACAATTACCTGAATAAAAACTTGTTGGTGAGCTTACTGGTAGCTTTCCTGGTTATTGCAATGATCATGGCAACGATTTTTACATCGCTTCGCATGATCATCATTTCCTTGATTCCAAACTTTATTCCGTTGCTTATTACAGCTGGTTTAATGGGATATTTTGGTGTTGCACTTAAGCCGAGTACGGTGTTGGTGTTTAGCGTTGCATTTGGTATCGCAGTTGACTTTACGATCCATTTCTTGTCGAAATACCGAATGGAGCTTCGCCAGAACAACTACAACATTCAAAAGGCGGTTAAGAAGGCTTTAAACGAAACAGGTGTGAGTATGGTTTACACCTCAGTAATTCTCTTCTTTGGCTTTATCATCTTCTCTGGGTCTTCTTTCGGCGGAACCATTGCTCTGGGTGTTTTTACCTCACTTACACTGGTAGTAGCACTTCTTTCTAACCTGGTTGTATTACCAAGTTTGTTGTTGAGTTACGATTTGGCAAAGGAACGAGCTAAAAAGAAGAAATCCCCGCTTATCAAATATCCGGACGAGGTATAGATTGCCATCGTTTTACTCTCTTAGAACCAGAAAACTTCGGATCTCATTACCCATTCCTATTTCGAGATGGTATATGCCTGCCTGAACCTTTCTAAGATCTACTTGATGACTTGATTTCAAGGTGTTGAAGGTGTAACGGTATAGTTTACGTCCTTCAATGTCCCGAACGGTGACAAAGTCTATGGGGTGGTCGATGGAGTTAATAGTAATGAAGGCAGCGGTTGGATTTGGGAAAACAGAAACTGTGGCCCGGTTTTGAGTTGTTTTCAATTGTGCCGGCCAACTTTCCAGTTGAAGCAGAAATGCGTCCGACTGGCCGGAAGATGTTAAGTTGAATTCTTGGTCGAATGGATTGAAATCTGCGGTAGCGGAATAACTCCCGGTGACTACAATATCTCCCTGGCCGTTTACGTCAATTGCCAAACCTGCGTCGATTCCGGGGCCACCAACAGATCTAGCCCAGAGATACTCTCCATTCGGGGTGAGAACAACAATAAAAGCATCCTGGGCATCTACTGCAGTAATTTTTTTAATATGGTCCTTACCCCAATCGATGGATCGGCTATAATCACCAACAATGTAAATGTTGTCGTGTTCGTCTATGGTTAACCTGTTTCCAATTTCGTTTAAGTCACCTCCGAACGACTTTGCCCAAATGAGTTTACCTTGTTGGTCAAGTTTCAGAGCAAATGCATCTTTCGCTCCAACCGATTTAAGATCTAGTGTCCCTTCTCCAGGATCAAAGTCTACCGTGCCGCTAAAATATCCGGTAACTACAACATGTCCTTTTGAGTCAATATCGAGGGACTGTCCCCGATCGGTACGCGGACTATTAACCGTTTTTACCCATACGAAGTTTCCGTTACTATCCAGTTTTTCAATGAATAAATCTCCCTGGCCGATCGATGTTTCTAATTGTTCTCCAACGCCTGGATCAAAGTCCATATCGTCACTGTAGAAGCCGGTTATGAAGCAATCTCCGCCATCGTTTGTGGTTATGTCAAAGGCAACATCGGTGAATTGACTTCCCATTTCTCTTACCCAGATAAGATTGCCTTTCGAATCGAGTTTCTCCACAAATATGTCTTGAGCCCCTCGTGAGGTGTAACTATCTGTATTGCCACTTGGGTCGAGGTCGGCAGTTCCTTCATAAGCGCCGGTGAAATAGACTTTATCCGTTCGGTCTATTGTGATGTGGATCCCAAAGTCGGAACGCGAACCACCCATTGTTTTGACCCACTGAAAATCACCATGTGTATTTAACTTTAAGACGAAAACATCGGTGTTCCCATTGGAAATTAGGTCGTATTCTGCTGGTCCCGGGTCAAAATCCACTGTGTCTTCAAAGTCGCCAATAACATAGATATCACCTTTTGAATCAGCACAAATACCAGAGGCATTTTCAGCGCCACTACCGCCAATTGACCTGGCCCAAAGCAGCTTCCCCTCATCATCAAACTTTTGGATAAAAACATCGGTGCTTCCCTTTGATGAAAGGTTCAGGTTCTCTGCACCGGGGTTAAAGTCAACCGTCCCTGAATAATTGCCAAGTACGTAGGTGTTGTTTAGGTGATCAACTGTTAAGGAAACGCCAGCTTCTTCAAGGCTGCCACCTGTGGAGTTAGCCCATCCAAAGTCCACATGTTGTCCGTTTAGTTGGTTATTTATCAGTAATCCAAGCAAGACCATTATCAGGGTCTTGTTCCGGGTGTAATTGAAATTCATGTTCATTGCGTCATATATTAATTGTAGTCCCATATGGCATGTAGACAACAAAAGTTTGGAAACAAATCGGGAGTTGTGACGGCAATTGACAAGGAGCGGACAACTGGTTAGAAAAGTGATGAATTGTATTTTGATTGAGTGTAAATGACACCTTAATTAAAGCAACCAACTGAGTACGAATGGTTGGGTTACGCATCAGTGAACTGGCAATGCATAAAAAAGCCACGTACGGATTTCCGACGTGGCTTGACAGTTTACCAGTAAGTATACTAGTTGTTCGAACGTTTTATGAACTTGGCGTTTCGGTGATTTCTGCCATCGAAAACCTGAAGGGTGTAGAGTCCATCGGGTAGATGGGTTAGGTCTATCGTGGTTTTGGCTGCGCGGTTTAGTTGCTCGTCGCTGACCAATGTGCCATGTATGGTGTAGATGCGGTAGAACCCTGTTGTTAAGGGTTGTTGTTTCAGTTCAAGTGTGATTTTCCCGTTGGAAGGGTTTGGGTATAAGGAATAATCCAGGGCCTCGACGGCAGCAATTCCAACAAGGTCATTCTCAATAACGATCAATTCAAAGCCACCTGCTTTTAAAAGGCGCCCCAGAGAATCAAGTCCCAGGGAATCGCAATACGTATCGGTGCAATTGTCTACGGCATCTTTAACCGTCAGGCAGACTTCGTATTTTCCAGATTTCGCGTACTTGTGTTTCGGATTCCGCTTCTTTGAGGACTTTCCATCTCCAAATGTCCATTCGTAGGTATGGCTGGTCTTGTCGGTAGATTCATTTACAAGGAATAGTTTGAATTTCTTTGAGGTGTCTATAGCCACCCTAAAAGCTGCGGTACACGGTTTTGAAATAACCACTGTTTTCGATATGGTATCCGAACACCCGTGCTGAGAGGAATCCATAACCTCTAGAAGTACTTTGTATTTTCCTGGACCTGGAAATTCTACAACCTCAATGGTGTCGGATAGGTTGTACCGGAACACGGTTTTGTTTAGGTACGACCATTTCCAGGCCTCGTGTTCTTTTCTCGATTCAACTTTAAGCTCCGCAGTGTAACCTTTTACTTTAATACTAAAGTCGGCCTTCGTATTACAGTCCATAGAATCTATCGTTATCGTATCGGAGAACCGCGAGGTACAGTTTTGGGTAGAATCATATGCTTCAAGATAAATGTGATACGAACCTTTTGAACTAAAGCGATGTTTTAACGGTCCATTGGTGATTTTCCAAGTAGGGTATTTTTCGGACTCCTTAAGGATTCGCCACACGTATTGTTTCCCCTTGTGGTTGGAGGTAGAAGGGGTAAATGTTCCGTGATTGACTTTAATAGAGGAACCAAAGGTAGTTGAACAGGTTCCCTTTATTACAGAAATCGGTTTACAACGTGTTTCGGCACAACCTTCCGTTGAATCGTAGGCCGTTAAGCACACCTTAAAGGTTGCAGGCAGTTTTAATGTGTCGTAGAAATGAGTTGGGTGACTGGCATAACTTGATGTGCCCGTGTTTCCATCTCCAAAATCCCAGGTAAAGGAAACCTGCTTGGCATGTGAGTTTAGAGGAGAGAGTTTTACTTCGCCAGCTCCGTAATTTTTGACCCAAAACTTGGCGTATTTACGCGAACAGTCAATTGAGTCAATTCGAATCGAATCACTAAATTCGGAAAAGCATGTCGACAGAGAGTCAAATACCTGAAGAACCACACGATAGGTGCCAACGGCTTTAAATTTGTGTTTGATTTCAGACACATCGGGTGTCACCTTTTCCAGATTACCATTACTATCATAAATATACCATGCGAAGTCCTTTCGAGAACCAGCGGGGTTGTAAGCCTTTAGTTCGGCTTCCTGGCGGTTAATCTTCTTTGTAAAGTAGGTGTAACAACTGTCCACTTTTACCGTCTGGCAGGCAGTATCAGAACAAGAAACGTTGTTTACAAATGTGGTTACCGTAGCACAAACCGTGTAGGTCCCATATTTGTCATAGGTGTAGCTGGGTGTATGGTTACCGCTTTTCCCTTTGTTATCGCCAAAATCCCAACGTACGGTCCGGTTTTTTGCCAAACCTATCTGCGATGCATGAGAAAAGTTCGTTTTTTTCCCTCGATTAGCCGACTGAAATTCTGCATTGCACTGGTTGGTATCGTAAACCACTTTAACACAAAATGAGTCTTTACATGGTATTGCGGAATTTTCTACAATTCTACATACATAGTAGATGCCAGGCTTTTTGTACTTGTGTTTAAGTGCTGATGCGTTGCTGCTGTTCTTGGAAGTAGTTCCATCTCCAAAGTCCCAGTAATCAGACGTATAGGTCTGGCCGAGCGAATCAAAAAAATTGAATTCACCGGTGTTTGCATTCCCGGTGTAGTCGAAATAACCACCGCACTGAGCGGAAGCTGAAGTACTACCTAGAAGTAGCAGTCCAACCAGAAGTAAGTAATGTCTTGCTTTCATTGTATTGTCTTTTTCTGCCGTTACGAAACGAATTCGAAAGAGGTTTGAAGAACCAGTGCGGTTTTCGATGTGAGGTCAATAGAAAGCAACAAATGCCGCTGGTCTGGGGCAATAGTATTGTTAAAGCCCGGTTGTTATTACCAGTTTCTGAACACCTATTTAAGGAGTATATTGAACTTAGGTCAGTTCACCTAACAGAGCCGTTTAACTTGATTTAGGGAACTCAGTTAATCGGGTTTTACCACAACGGGAGCTTTGTTTAGCGCATAGGTCAGGGTCATTTGACCGTTATACATGGTGAAATCTCTCATTCCCCAGAATCCATCAATATGTTGAAGCCCCATGGTGAATCGGAAGTCAAGTGCCGATAGGAGAGAAGTGCTGTACCCCAGACTACCTTGAACCATGCTGCCATTTGCTAGAGAGCGTTTGATTCGGGTTGAAGCCGAGAATCGATGTTTTCTGTATTTATAAGTTAGAAGTGCATTTACACCATTGAAATTTAAGGTGTCAACGCCAGGCAGAACACGGCTCGTTGTAACACCTGTGGTTAGGACAAACATGGGGGTTTCCATGGTCTGATTTGCAGCAATAATTCGCGTTTCGGTTAACTGGTTGCCCAATTGAAAATATTCAACTGCCGATCGGGTGTAGGTCGCCATCCAGTTGAAGCGCTTGGTGCGATATGTTTTGCGGTACGTAACACCAGCAATTGTGGTTGATAACCGGTTGTTGGTGCGAAAAAGTGTATCGCCGTGATTGTTACCTTGTTCAAAGGGAAGGTGAGTGATCTGGAAGTTAGGCGCCTTTCTGAAACTGGAATAGGCAGAATAACCGAATCCTTTTAGTGTATTGGTAGAAGGAGAAGTGTTGGATAGGTTGTTCGTGAAGTTCTTATACTGTATGGAAGTGTGTATTTTGTTTTTTAGAAACTTGCGTTTAAGCTGAACGTCCATGCTTCGGTAATCCCGCCGATGAAAAGGATTTCCGAGCGAATTAAATCCCAGATTCTTTTGATCGTAGTCAGCCTGAATTTCAGTGAACTCATCAAGGCTGCCAATTACACTGGCAAACATACTGCTTCGTGCCAGTAAAAGAGAGCCAAAGCCCATTTGTCCTCTAAGGTCGAAGTAACCGAGTTCGGGTGTGCCTTGTGCGGCACGGTTGGATACATAGGATGAAGTAAGAACTTCCGCTTTTACCTCGAGCTGAGGAATAGGTTTAGCGGAAACGTCAACCCCTACAACGAGGTTTTCTTCAGGAAAGGCGGTAGTTTCAGAATCCATTGGGTCCCATACCTTACCTATCAGCATGCCCGCAGAGTTCAGTCCGGAGGCCTTGCCTAGTTTTACTCCTACCAGGTTTCGGTTAAAGAGATTGGCACGGTTTTCATCGGGTGTTCCTGAAAATGAAGAGAGTGTTTTGCCGCCGGCCACTTGAAGGTAGGTGTTGTTTCTGAGCAGCCGGGTGTTTAATCCTCTTACCGGAATTCCGTTAAACGAGTTGTCAGACAGGTATAAATTGGATGTACCGACGTGAAACTCATCAAGATACTGCATCAGAGGGTTCTCCTTTAACTTTTGTCTCAGTTTGTAGCTATGAGAGTTTTGCAAGGAGTCTCTTCTTTGTTGAAGCTTGCCCAGTGCTGATTCGGTAAGTGAGTCGCGTTTGTTTGCAAGTTGATATAACCGTGCGGCCTGGTTGTAATACCCTTGTAATTCATCAATCTGTGCTTTCTTCTCCAAAAGTACTTGCTGGATCGAATCACGGCGCTGCATTTGCTTTTGGTATGCCTCCATCTTACTACTGTCTTGAAACCCGGTTAAAGAATCCTTTCCGCGCTGTATAGAAGCTTGAATAAGTGAGTCTTTCTTCGACTCCATGTTAGCCAATTGTTGATTGGGGAGATCTTTTGCTTCGTTGAGTTTACTGTGCCCCAGTGACTCCAGACTGTCCATCTGCCCGCCATACTTATGTTGTTGTTTCGCCAGAGCAGCTTTTTCCGCTTCCAGTAGGTGTTTTACATCTTCCAAGTACAATTCGATCCGTTCTTGCATCAATTTGTTGTTCTTGATGTTTTCTTTTAGCTCATCCTGCTGGCTGACAAGCCGTTTTTCGACTTTGTCTTTGTACTCAGACGGGTTAAAGTGCAGACCAAGTGTATTGGAGTTGTAATACGAATTGCCCTCTGTGGTGTAGTATACTTCAGCATCAAAAGGAAGTCCAACAAGGGTTAGCTTAGGAGTGGCGTATACACGAACGTAGCTCGCTTCGCTAAGCTGGTAAGGCAGCCTGCGGTTGGAAGCGTAGGATTCGACTTGTAATGTGCCCGCTACGCTGGAATTGGCTGCCAGCAGGCTATAACCTCGTTGCCAGATGTTATTCTTAAGTTCCTCTTTGTTCTTGGGGAGATTTATCTCTTTGGGACGTAATTGCTGACCAACTCCAAGTTCGGGTACAGCAAACAGTCGTTTGGGGTTCAACGTCTCGTAATAAACCTTCTTTTTCTCAACCAGAGTAGTTGAGTCGATGAACCGGCTTGGGATTATCGAATTTTTAGCTGTGTCTAATTCATCTATGGAAAGGTCAACCACTAAGAGGGAGTCTCTTAAGTGGTGTTGGGCAAAACCCTCGGAAATACCGAAAACAAGCCCAAGTAGGAGTATGGAAAGTTTGAGTTTGATTGTTTTCACATACCAAAGGTACGAAAAATTATAGCCCTTGTACGCTTGGAATCCATGTATGTTGGCCTATGCAATGATTCAATTCAGTGTCATCTAGGTAAATTACAAAATGGCTGAAATCCTAGTTAGGCATCAAAATGTGAATAACTATACCGATTACAGAACTTTTTGCTCGAAGTTGTGTACAAAATAAAAATCACTACATGTGACTATTTTTAAAGCTACACTTTTTTATACCTTTGGATTGTCCAAATTGAATCATCAAACAACTTGACATGAAATCTTTTTTTTATTCGACCCTTTTATTAATAAGCTGTGCTTGTTTCTCAAACGCACAGGTGAACCTAATTTTAACCCCCCAAAGCGACTTTACTTTTAGATCAGAAGATGTTTGGGATCTCACCGTAACCAACGTTGGTTCTGAGGCCATCCGTTTTCAATTAGAGGCATTGGTTACTAATAATCAAGGTGAGGTGGTTCGACTTCGTTCGGAACCCATATCCTGTGATCCTGGTAGTATGACGTTTAACCGATCTACCTTGGGAACTGTTTCTAAATTGTACAAGTCCGAAGATGCGGCGAACTATGAAGCATTAACGGGAGAACTTCCACCCAATGACTACACCTATTGTATCGATCTTATTTGTCTCGATGAGGCTTGTAGGCTCGCGGTTGGACCGGAATCAAGACTACGTGTCTGCCAAACCGTTAAAAAGGAGACTACTACACCGCTGTTGTTGTCTATACCAAGAGACGAATCCGTGATTGACAATAAGCGCCCTGATTTTACCTGGATTGCGCCTATGCCCATTGGCAGTGATCCGAATATTTCATACTCCATTACTCTGGTAGAACTTCAGGATGGCCAAAGTCCGGAAGACGGCCTTAAACGGAATAGAGCACTGTACAAACAGAGTGGAGTGAAAGGAACCACACTTGTTTTTCCAGCAGAACTCGATGACCTGATAGAGGAGCATCGCTATGGATGGCAAGTGGAGGCGTGGTTAGGGAATACGTTTATAGCCATCTCCGATGCCTGGGAGTTTGAAATTGGAAAAGAAACGGAAGTGGTGCAAGGAATGCCCTATGTTCGATTGAAAAAACAAATCGATGGTATTTACAATGCAGTTAATAAACTGAAGTTTATCTACGACGAACCACTTAAAGAAAATGCATTGAACATCCGCTTTTATGATCATAGAGGTAAGGATGTAACACCCCCGGATTTGGTTTTTGCCACCCATTTTGGGGAGAATAAGTTTACGCTAGACATTCGCCAGTTCGATTTGGTGCCGAACGATCAGTATAAAATGGTCATTACGGCCCCGAATGGCGAAGAATACAGCCTGAAGTTCAAGTATATATTTCAGTTCACAGAATAACCTTCTCATTACGTATGACTCGACCCTTAAACAATAAACCTACCATTAGGAATGGCCTTGGTGTCTTTGTACTTTTCCTTTTCTGTTCTTCCTGTCAGCGACAGGATATGACAGCAACCGAGTACTTTAACCATTTTAACTCGTTTCAGAGTGAATCCTATATTGAGAAATCTGAAAATGGAGTACGTTATAAACTTCAGTATCGTCCCAAGGATTTTCAGGCCATTAATGCACTAAAAGGTAGTGGACTTATCGATCGGGAAACCGTTGATAACCAGATGGACTCATTTGCAGATGCTCAATTGTACTGTCTTCGCATTGAGGTAGATAGTTCTGGCGAGGACATATTAAAACACAACCTGACCGATCAGGCTGACTACTTCAGAAGACTTGAGCTGCTGAACAATGCGTTTCCCAGAATGACCTGGGGCATGTCGGGTCGGGATACTATATACACGGGCTTTCACCATTTCGAACGAACATATAAACTTCGTCCGTTTGTACAGGTGTTGTTTTCCCTGAATGGAAACGAAAGTCAGAACCCCGATGAAATTGTGTTTGAAGACTACATCTTCAACAACGGAACCGAAATCAAATTCGAAGAATTAAACCAATACCATAACCGCTTACCTAAGCTCAAATTATGAAATCAATACACATAACCAGTAGAAAAAAGAAAGCTCTTGTTTTATTGAGCATCCTCGTTTTAGACGTTTTAAGTCCACTTACAGCTCTTGCCCTAACAGGTGGGCCTTCTCAACCAGAGGTTCAGAGCTTTGAACCTGTTGGCACCAGTGAAATGGTCAATATTTTCAGTGGAGACTTTAACTATAACATTCCATTACTGGATGTAAATGGCTATCCCATCAACATTGCTTACCACGCCGGTGTATCTGCGGATCAAGAGGCATCTTGGGTAGGTCTTGGATGGAACATCAACCCGGGTACAATCAATCGAAGTATCAATGGTCTACCCGATGACATGAATGGTGAAACCATTACCAAGGAATTGAACCTGAAGGATAACTGGACGATGGCGCTTACGGGAAGTCTTGGTCTTGAACTTTTTGGGAAAAGTACAGGTTCCGGGAATGGTAAGGGTGCTAAGAAAAGCACAGACACTTCAGCCGTCGGGAACGTGACTTTTAATCTAGGTATAAAGTACAACTCGTATAAGGGGCTCGGTATGAATTGGGGTGCCGGTCTGTCACACGAAGTGTCAAAAGACGCAGGACTAAATGCCGGACTTGCCTTGGGTTATTCGGATGAAGGAGGTTTAGACATTTCTCCGAGCATTAGTTTACCACAACTGGCAGAGGACAAGGACAATGGTGCAGATATAGGATTTCAGGTAGGAGGTACATTTAACTCAAGAGCGGGTATGCGCTCCATGAATGTGTCCAGAACCTATACCCAAACAAGTGCTCCATCTTCCTCAAAAGACGGAGCAAGAGCTGCCCGAAGTGCTGCAATGTTAAATGCAGGATTGATGTATAGTTTTGGTTCATCCACCTATACACCTGGTATTAGTACGCCGTTTTCTGGTTTTGGAATTGATTTTAACTATAAAACAGGCACTTCGTTGTTTGGGATAGCAGGTAATTGGGGCTTGGGAGGTTCGTTCAGCAACCAGTACATAAGTGAGTCCAACAAGACGATAAGTAAGGTCGGATATGGGTATTTGTATGAGCAAGAGGCTCCACAGCCCGACCTGGCGAGCGAACGCGACTATATATTGGATTTTCAACGGCAGAATGAGATGCCACTAATGGAGGTAACGCCTTATTTGCCGTGGGCTCAGCACACCAACGATATGTACGGAGTATCAGCACAAGGTGTTGGCGGGACGTATCGCTTGTTCCGAAACGAGGTTGGGGTGTTGCACGATGATTATCGGGAGTCGAAGAATAAGAGTTACCGACTTGGCGTAGAGCTAGGTTTGTATCCAAACCTGGCAAAAGGTGGTATAAATTATGGCTTCAATCACAACGGTTCGGAATCAGGTCTTTGGGATGAAGGTAACGCCTTATATTCCCGTATAGGTCCGGTGAATAACACATTTGACCAGGCACATTATACGAGTGAAGGTAATAAATCACGTCATTACTACTCCAGTGTTATTGATTATGAGCCGGCCTTCTTTCGAGAGGTGAATGAATTGGTTCCACAAGATGAAAATTATCTGAGTTTAATCGATGGAGAGAACAACCTGCATCCAAAGGTGTTCCCAAACATTACCGTAGATAATGAATATCCACGTACGGCAAAGGTGATGAATACGCTGTACAATCATCAAAACAGACCAATTGATCTGGCCGATCAAAAGAGTAATAACACGGCCCAGACACGTACGGTACGGAACAAGTTATTTACGTATCTAACTGCCTCGGACAAAGATTTTTGCCTGGATAAGTCAATTCGATCGGTTAATCTTAACGCTATCTACAATGGGAATTCGCTTCCAGATAGCATTATTAACCGCAATGATGGATACTACCGGAAAGGGTCCCATATTTCAGAGGTTACCATCTACAATAACGACGGTTCGCGTCATGTATTTGGTATACCCGCTTATAACAAAACACAGGTCGAAAAGTCGTTTCGCGTAGAACTGCCGTCATCAGCGGATGAAGCGAATGGGTTGGTTAAATACAACTCTGGCGATAATTCATTAGATAACAAGAATGGTATTGATGGGTATTACTCGTCTACTACCACACCGGCTTACGCCCACTCGTACTTGATTACGGGTGTTCTTTCACCAGACTATGTTGATTTAACCGGTAATGGGATAACCGAAGACGATTTAGGTTCAGCGGTTAAGTTTAACTACACCCGAACACAAAGCAAGTACAAATGGCGTACGCCTTACAAAAAGAACAGGGCCAAATATGCTAAGGGGCTGCACTCGGATGTTACTGATGGGACTGGAAGTGTTGTGTACGGTGAGAAGGAAATTTGGCATGTACATAGCATTGAGGGCAAGACACATATTGCGTTGTTCAAGCTGTCTAAGAGAGAAGATGGTTTAGGTGTGATCGATCAGGATGGAGGGCGTGACACATCACAACGCCAATACAAGCTGGACAGTATACAACTATTCTCTAAGCGCGACCTTCAGGTAAATGGATCATCTGCAGTGCCTATTAAAACAGTGCACTTTGAATACGATTATTCTCTTTGCCCAGGTGTGGCCAATCAGGTGGATACCACCGATGGAAAGCTAACACTGAAGAAGATCTACTTTACCTATGGTAAATCAAGAAAAGGTAAGTTGAATGCATATAAGTTTAGCTACGACAATACGAATGCGTCGTATCACTTGCTCACCTATGACATGTGGGGAACGTACACTCCGTATAAAACGGAACCTTCTAATGCGGAGTCGCCATATACCAGCCAAAACTCGGCTTTAGCAGACCAATATGCGGCCATGTGGAACCTAAACAAGATTGAACTTCCATCTGGTGGTGTGATCAATGTAACCTACGAGGCAGACGACTATGCTTACGTGCAGGACAAACGAGCTATGTCCATGCTCCAGATCAAGGAATTTGGATATTGGGACGATGTTAAAAATAAGTTCATCCGGCGCGAAGCATTGTATGGTGAAGGTGGAGAGAAGGAACAATATGATTATGTCTTCTTTGATCTGAAAGAAGATCTCACAGGTTCAAATGCCACGGAAGTGATGCGTAAAGAGTATCTGAAAGACATCGAAGATATTCAGATTACGGTTTATTCGATGATAACCCGTCAAGGTGACGATAACTACGAATATATTAAGTCATATGCCAAACCGGCTCACGTTAAGGAAAATGGTGTATGGGAAATTGATTGTGGTGTTACCGATAACGGAGCAACGGGTTGGGTTCGGCTCGAAAAACAACACATAAAAGACAAGAACAAGGGGAAAAAGATAAACCCCGTGGCCTTGTCTGCTTTCCAATATACCCGGATGAATTTGAACTACCTCATTCAGAAAGGCAGTGACCGGAAAAAGTCCAATAAAAATGGAAATGTCTCTTTGCCATTGATCGGAACCTTTATTGGAATGCTGGGTGATATAGCCAATATGGCTGTAGGCCCGAACCGAATGTTAATGGAGCGTAAGTTCTGTAGAACATTTGACCCTCAACGCTCATGGATCCGCCTCAACTCACCTGACAAACAGAAAATTGGTGGTGGCCATCGGGTTAAGGAAATTACTATGAGTGATATGTGGGCCGATATTAACTCGGCTGACGGGAATGCCCTGTCAGCTCAATATGGCCAGCAATACGATTACACGAAGTCCGAAGAAAGTGAGTCGGGTTACTATACCACAATAAGCAGTGGAGTAGCGACTTATGAACCTATGACGGGCCGGGATGAGAATCCATTTGTAAAGCCGCATTACTTTGACCAGAAGCGACCAGGTGTGCCTGATGCGCGGTATACATTTGAGCACCCGATTGGCGAAAACTTTATGCCTGGTGCTTCCGTTGGATACAGCAGTGTTAAAGTGAGTAGTATTGATCATTCGGGCCAGAATCCGAATCACCGGACGGGATATCAAATTAGTGAATTCTTTACCGCCAGAGACTTCCCTGTGCAAATTAAGAAGACACCGTTGCCAGGAAATTCAAAATTCTTAAAGCCGAGATTCTCGTTTAGCTTTATCTATGGTGAGCAGTTCGAATTAGCTACAGCAGGCCAGGGTTATACCATTGTGTTGAACGACATGCATGGAAAGCCCAGGGCGAATTACTCATATGATGAGTACGGCAAGCGCTTATCAGGTGCCATCTATGAATACCAGACCGACGATTATGGAAATCTGGATAACCAGGCTCTTACCATACAACCAGATGGTACGATCGAAGAAAAAACACTTGGCGTGAACGTTGATCTGTCAGTTGACTTTCAACACAAAAGTGATCAGTTTTATAGTGCCGATGGAGATTTTAACCTAGATGCTTTTGCAGCGGGCTTTTTCCCTGTGTTTATACCTACGTTGTTCCCAAATGTTAAGTTCAACGAAACCAATGTGTATACGGCTGTCTCTACCAAAGTAGTTCGAAAGATAGGTTTGCTCAAGAAAACCACAGCGCTCAAGGAGGGATCAGAAATTCATACCGAAAATCTGTTGTATGACGGAAAAACGGGCCAGGTACTGCTTACTTCAGTGGGTAACGAGTTTGGTCAGGACGTTTATAATTTTAACTATCCGGCCCACTGGGCCTATGATCAGGGGATGGGGCAGGCCTTCCAGAATTGGGGGTTAGAATTCCGGGGAATTTCCATGCATGATGGTAAACTCAAGAGTACCGAGGAATTGGCTTTGAGCAACTATTTAGTGCCAGGTGATGAAGGAATTCTTACCATACCTGGTCGCCAGCTAAATCGTCGTGTTTATGTAGTGGAAAGCCGTGCAACATCTACGCAGAGTGCAGGCGACTTGTGTTTGATTGATGGAAATGGTAACTTGATTTTATATGATTCAAATGCCACCTATGATGATGCTACTACCCTGCGAATAATCCGATCTGGTAGAAGAAACATGGCTTCTGTTTCGATTGGATCTGTTACCACATTGAGTAACCCACTGGTATTAACCGGGGGTGTTTACGACTTGTCTTTCAGCGATGTTCTGGCTACGTCAGCCGTTGAGTTTAAAGATGATTGGAGGACTGAATTGCCGTTTATCTCAGGAGAATCATGCGATACTGTGGTTACCGATTTCTATTGGGCTTTACACAATTCACTAAAACAAATAGTCGACAGTTCTCTCTGGCAGCACGCAATCGAAAATTACATTGAGACGGATACAGGAACTGCGTTTCCTAACAGTACCGGTAAGTTCGTTACAAATAATCAGGAAATGCATTGGTCGAACTTTGATTCGTGTTGGAGAAGAACCTTGGTTGATTACTTAGACAAGCAAGGGGCAGACCCATCCGATTTGACGGATTCTGTTTTTGCCTTTAGGGATTTACTGGTTCGGTACATTGACTCAACCCCGGGGCCTCATTCAGAGTCCAGCTTCTTGATTCAGGATACGACAACGTATACAACTGATTCATTGAGTTCGATTGTAAATCATATCGTTAGGGGGTATGATCCTTACATCTGGCTAACGACCGAAACAACGGGTTCAGGCAGCCTTACAATGCCCATATTCTGGAAGGATTTACAACATAGTATTTTATATGGAAGTTGCAGAGTTGGGGATATTGACGGATACTGTAACGCAAACTTTGGCCCTTCGTTTGGAACCATTTATGACATTGATACGAACTCCAGCCTCGCGAATTTGAGCGACATCCTTTCTGAACGGAATACCTTCAGTGGAACTTCTTCCAACATGCAGGTCAACGGTACTTCGGATTACTTTGCCATTTCTTTTGAAGGGAGTGACTGTGAGGTTCAGGTAGACGCCGATTTGTCTAATATCACTGAACTGGTAAGCATCCTGGACTACAACGTTGTTAACGAGGAGTATGCTCGGATTACAGCTAAGGTGAAGCGCTTAGATGATACGTACGACTTTGATACTACGGTGGTAGATACAGCAGTATTTGACATTCTTTCCTGTTTCCCGCTTAAACAATGTCAGGAGTTCTGTTACACCATGGAGGCTTCTGAGAAAATTAACCCATATCGCGTGGGCGTTTTAGGAAATTGGCGTCCACACAAAAGCTGGACCTATGTGGTTGACCGTGATTATGATGGTACGGCTCCAAAACCAGATGGTGATGGAACGTTTACAAGTTATACACCTTTCTGGCAGGATGCGGGTGACCAATACACACCGAACACCACAGACAACAAGTGGGTGTGGACCAGTGAAGTGACTGAATACTCCCCTTATGGAATGGAACTGGAGAATGTAGATCCATTGGGTCGTTATTCTTCTGCTCAGTACGGTTTTGCTCAAACCCTTCCTACAGCTGTGGGGTCAAATATGAGACACCGTCAGCTGTGGTATGAAGGTTTCGAAGAATATCAGTATCTCGATGATATTAAGGATCAATTCTTATGCCCACAGTGGTATTATGTATACGATTCAACCCTTGACCTTATGGTTGAGCACAATGGGGTGATCGATGACGAGTTCAGCCATTCTGGAAACATCAGTCTAGGCTTAAATGCAAGTGATTCGTTCATTCAGGAACTTACCCTCGACCCGGATTTCGACACGAGTGCAATTACCAGCCTCAATGGTAAGGAATATTTTACCCGGCAAAAAGACCAGGTTGTTCCGTTTAGGCCAACTTCCGGAAAATATGTATTAAGTGCCTGGGTGCATCAGGATGGTAGTCACACAGACACATTATACGATGATACGTACATCAAACTTGAGTTTGAAGACGACCTGGGTGGAATTCAAAGCTATGAGTTAAAACCTTCGGGCATAATCATCAACGGTTGGCAACGAATTGAAGCCAGTTTTGATGTACCTGCTGATCCGCATATTATGCGTATCAAGTACATGACCGGTTCGAATAAAGGCTGGTTCGATGATCTTAGGATTCATCCGTACAACGGTAACATGAAGAGTTACGCGTATGACTATCGAACCTTGCGGTTGATGGCTGAGTTAGACGAAAACAACTACGCTACCTTCTACCAATACGATCTTGAGGGTAACCTGGTTCGAGTAAAGAAAGAAACCGTAAAAGGGATTCGAACACTTCAGGAAAACAGACAACATCAGATAAAATCAAACTAACAAACTCATGAAAAAATTAGGAATCTTACTTGTCGGTTTAGTGGTAGGGTTATCTGCATTCGGTCAGAATGGACAGTTAGCAAAAGACCTCGCGGCCATCAACCACGCTTATTTCAATTTGAATAAAAAGATGGTGGTAAAAGCGGTCGCCACCCATGGTGATCAACAGGTTACAACTAACTACGTGGCTTATATGAAGGGCATCGACGCTTATTATATGAAGTCAGAAGGCACCGAAATGCTTGTCTCTTCATCGGTTAAGGTCGTGCTCAACAAGGCAACCAATTCCGTGATGATAGACTCCAACGCTACCAACAGTGTTGACGAACTGCCGATTCAACTATTCGATACCCTTACAAAGCTTTACTCTTCTGTAAAAGTGAGCAACCTGGGTAGTGGGATTAAACGGTACGAGCTCGTTCCCGTAATCGATCGGGTTAATAAAATTGTGATCGAATTTAATTCGAATACAAAGCTATTGAGGTCCATGCGCATGACTTCGACAGGAATGAACAACGAAAAATCAAGCATGTCGATCAGTTATACTTATGAACCTTTAAAACCGAGTGATATTCCGCCTATCAGCAAGTTTTTGACTTTTGATGACGAAGGGATAGCCCAACTCACGTCTGCATATAAATCATACCGACTTATTAATTTCTTAAACCGTTAATCGACTCCAACATGAAAAAAACTATTAAAACCCATATAAAGAATAGCCCGAATCGGAATTGGTTCAAGTTAATAGCTGTGGCCCTGTTATGCGCCGCCTCATTTACAACGGTGCATGCCGGTATTGAACCGGAAATTGACCGGCCAATGGACTGCGACACTGCCTCCGTTGGGGACACCGTGGTTACCCGAGATATAATGAGTTTCAAAGAATCGGGACATTTTATCGACGGGTATAACAGTCTTGGTTATGTAGAGTACGGTATTAAGAATACGGCATATGTTCGGCTGATTGAGACGCTCGACAGTTGTTTTCTGGATACTTTCTCCATTTGGGTGGATTTGGAAATCACATCTAAGGACCGAGATAGTGTTTCTTATACCGATACGGTACGGTTGAAAGTGAGTTATCACGCGTCAATGGAAGAGAACAACAACAGCATAGCCAGCTTTGTCTATGAAAACAGACTTTGGTCTCAGGCAAAAATTCTTGGGTTTAGCGATACTACTTTGAAGCGGTTTGTTCGTATTGGTCAAACCATGAACATTGAACGGTACCGTGATCTAAGTGTGTCGTCGGTACCAGATTTCGGAAGTGTGCAAGTTGTTTCAGGCACAGACGAGGTTAAGTTCTCCTGGGATTCGGTTCCGGGAGCTGAATTTTATGAATTGGAATGGACGTGGGTAGATGCGTTCGATAATTCAGGTTCAGGAAGTCTGTTAAGCGCCTCCAATGTAGAAGTTGAGTTTAGAAACAACTCCACCAACGTTACGGTTAGTGACCTTTACTACAGTATATCGCCATCCTATGAGTCGGGTTATTTGGTGGCACGGGTACGAGCCGTAGGAGTCAATAAATACAAACCGGATCAGCCTGTTTTTTCAAACTGGTCAGACCAAACGTATAACTCGCTTTTGAGTTCCTATACCTCGGGGCAAGAATATATTCAGTTAAAATCGAGTACGAGTTATGTTCCGCTCGATGAAGGAATGAACTGGCAGTATGCCGCAACATTTGCCGAATATGGAAAACGTAAGGAGGTAATCAGTTACTACGATGGATCGCTTAGAACCCGCCAATCGGTAACCCGAATAAGTACCAATATGCAGGCCATTGTTGGGGAAACTATATATGATTATGAAGGAAGACCGGCCGTTAACATCTTACCGGTTCCGGCATTTGATCAGAGTTTGAAGTTTCACCCGGCCTTTAACCTTAGCCAGGTGACAGGCAATTCCTACAATCGCAACGATTTTGATAGCCTGAGTGGATCGCTGTGCTCCATTGTTGCTGCTTCTCTGAAAAATACCAGTGGAGCTTCGAATTATTATTCGGATGAGAACGACAGTGCTTCCAGTAGAGATTTTGGTTTCATTCCAGATGCTTCAGGCCATCCAATGACCATCACTGAGTACATGGCCGATGGAACAGGTAGAATTAAACGCCAGGGCGGGGTAGGAGAAGACCATCAACTTGGAACTGGTCATGAGACAAAATATTATTATTCCACACCCGGAAATCAAGAACTTGACCGATTGTTCGGAAACGCAGTAGGAAGCGTTGAGCACTATCAAAAGGAAATGGTAGTGGATCCGAATGGGCAGGTAAGTGTTTCGTATAAAGACCTTTCCGGAAAGGTAATTGCGACCTCTCTGGCAGGGAATTCACCTGACAGTAT
>JAEPQQ010000059.1:0-23073 GCA_017640445.1 Bacteroidia bacterium
GGTTGATCCGGCCAGAGAAATAACGGTTGTACCAATTAACTGGGACATGTTTTCACCATTCCCCGAAAAGAATTGGTCCTCTTCACTGGTGGTAACTACAGCAAGGAATTCCGCTGATAAAATGGATTGATTTACAGTAATGTGCATCTTCCCGGCACGGTATCTTCCATCCTGGCATAGAATTCCCTTTGGTTCAGTATCGAGTATAGGGCCAAAGTCCACCCACATCTCAACGCCGTCACCGTCGTCAAAGGAACTGTCTATGAATACGATTTTAGCATTACTTGGAATAATGGTGGTTTCCGCCTTTCTGAACTTCCGGTCGGTAGCAATTACGTCGTATGCTGCTTCAAATGTGGCAAAAAACTGCGTCTCAGCCTGAGCATTATCCTCAGCCGAAAAAATGTTCTCTTTTACTTCCGGAATAGACTCACTACAATTGCTTAATGCAAAGAGCATCAAACAAGAAAGGGATATCAGTAGTTTATTCATTTGGAACGATGCGTTCTTTTAGTGCCAGTGCAAATATAACGCGGGCTTTTAAACTAAATTTTCACAGATTTGTAAATTGCTTATCACCGGATTGTATTGAGTTTATTTAACGATTACACCAGCCTCTACGTAAAGGTTCTGCTGCCGCTTTCGCTGCCAAAGGAATATACGTACCGTATTCCGCAGGAATATAACGAAGAAATTGCCGTCGGAAAGCGTGTGGTGGTGCAGTTTGGCAAGAAACGCATCTATGCCGCTTTAGTTATAGCCATTGAGGAAAAACCACCCGAAGACTATCAGGCAAAGTACATTTTGTCGGTGTTGGATAGTGTACCCATTGTGTCAGAAAAACACCTCGACTTCTGGCTGTGGATATCTCGTTACTACCTGTGTACGGCCGGAGAGGTGATGAATGCTGCTCTGCCCAATGGTCTAAAACTCCAAAGTGAGACACGGATTGAACTTAATACCCAATGGGATTGGTCGAACATGCTGCTCGATGATTCGGAAAAAACACTGGTAGATTTGCTTCGGACGGCAGGCAGTCTAAGCCTGGATGAAGTGTCAGACGCCACGAAATTAAAAAGTAGTTTTAAACTGGTCCACTCGTTGTACGAAAAAGAGGTGATTGTAATTCGGGAGGAACTACAGGAACGTTATAAACCAAAGATCAGAAAGCGGTTACGGTTTACCCCGGAATATCAATCTTCCAAGAAACAACAAGAACTTTTTGATCTACTGGAAAGGGGAAAAACGCTTCAGTTACATGTAGTGATGCGTTTGATATCAGCTGATCCCCAAAATGAAGGTGTTCCAAAGTCGGATTTTATTAAACACAATGGTTTGAGTCCATCCTCGGTCAAAACCCTCTTAAAAAACAAGGTGCTTGAGGAAGTAGAGGAAGTTGTTGAACGTGTTGTTTATCAAGGAGTTGAAGAGGCATCGAACAATCAGTTAACCGAAGAACAACATGAGGTGTATGAAGCCATTAACACCTGGTTCGATGAAAAGGAAGTGGTATTGCTTCACGGAGTAACATCAAGTGGTAAAACACATGTTTATATACAACTGATTGAAGACTGTTTAAAACGAGGAGAACAGGTGTTGTACCTGTTACCGGAGATATCGCTCACCACTCAGTTGATTAAACGGATACAGGCCTATTTTGGCGATAAGGTGATGGTGAACCATTCGAAGTTCAACAACAACGAACGAATGGAAATCTGGCAAAAAATTAAGGATAATGATGCTCAGATATTGCTTGCTCCCAGGTCAGGGATCTTTATGCCATTTAATAAATTGGGGTTGATCATTGTTGATGAGGAGCATGAAAATACATTTAAACAATCCGAGCCTTCACCACGTTATCAGGCACGAGATTGCTCCATTGTACTTGGTCAGATCATGAAGGCCAAGGTGCTGCTCGGCAGCGCAACGCCATCGGTTGAAAGCATGCACAATGCGCGATCGGGCAAGTATGGTTTCGTCCACCTAACGAATCGATTCAGTAAGGTTACACCGCCTGGTTTTGAGGTGGTTAATATGCGTGAGGAGAAAAAGAAGAAGATGAACAACGGCTTGTTTAGCAGTGTGTTACTAAACCGCATTGAACAAACCATGGCCGATGGAGAGCAAGCCATTCTGTTTCTTAATCGAAAGGGGTATGTACCCATTACGGAGTGTAATGAATGTTCTTGGTCTCCAAGGTGCATCCATTGCGATATAACGCTTACGTACTATCGCAAAGAAAACCGATTGCGATGCCACTTCTGCGGATATAATATTCAACCGGTTTCGCAATGTCCGGCCTGTGGTAACATGGCCATGAAAATGGTGGGATACGGAACCGAACGTGTTGAAAGCGAGCTGGCCCTTATTTATCCCGATATTCGGATACAACGACTTGATTATGAGACCACTCGGACCAAGTCGGCTTTTGAGAACATTATATCAGCCTTTGAACGGAAAGAGATTGATGTACTGGTTGGTACGCAAATGTTAACCAAAGGGCTTGATTTTGAGAGCCTGTCGCTTGTTGGTATACTGGACGCCGACCACGCCCTGAACTTCCCCGATTTTAGGGCCTTCGAACGTAGTTTTCAACTGTTTACCCAGGTTGGTGGCCGGGCAGGGAGAAGGAACAAGCAGGGCCACGTGGTGATTCAGGCTAATCAGCCTGATCATGTTATAGTTCAGCAGGTAGTTGATGGTAACTACGACGAGTTTTTCGACAAGGAAATAACGGAACGTGAAAAGTTTCATTACCCTCCATTTAGCAGGTTAATTCGAATTACTGTTAAGCATAAGGACTATGTACACACGGAGAAGGCCTCGGATATGCTTGCCTTGCTCATTCGCGATCAATTGGGTTCAATGATGTTGGGACCGGAGGAGCCTTATATAACCAAGATCAGAGGTCTTTTTATCCGCCAAATTCTGATAAAAATTGCACCACCCATGTCACTTACCGGAGTTAAGAAGTATCTCCGTGCCAAATTGGACATTTTTAAGCAAAACAAAGACTACCGACAGGTACGCGTTATTGTTGATGTGGATCCTTAATCAGGATTTCCCGCTAAACGGCTCCACCAGTACAACTTCTTCCCGATCTACCTTCACCTGTCCGGGAAGAGCACCTTTAAACTTCCTCACGTATCTGGGATTTGTATGGATAACAGCAACCAAACCATCGCCCTGGCCTTTGGAATATTTGGCTGCCAGTGAAGCCGCAAACTCCAGAACGTGTTCGGGTACATCGCGTTGTTCAGGGTTTCGTATCAACACATGTGAACCGGCAACGCCTCTTGCGTGTAGCCAAACATCTTCCCGGCCAGCAAGTTTTAGCAATACGTCGTTGTTTTTAGCATTCTTACCTACCCAAATGGCGAAGCCATCTGACTCAAACTGACGATAGGGAAGGTTACGTTCCTGTATCTCCTGTTTTTTGGATTTAGAGCTCTGGGAATCCATTTTTTGAAGCTCTTTGATGGAGGTGGCGGCCTGGATGGTTGCGAGTTTTTCATTTAACTCATTGAGCTTTGCCTCGATCGACTTCAGTTGTTGTTTAGCATGCTTTACCTCGAGGTGGGCATTTTTCGACTTCTGATAGTAGCGCTCTGCGTTCTTTTGAGGTGAAACTTCCTTCTTGAGGGAAATGGTAATGGTTTCGTTGGTGTAGAAATTGTCTAAGGTTATTTCAGTAGCCTGATCCGGAATTTGATACAAATTAGCCATCAGGATATCGCCAACTTGCTTGAAATCAACTCGATTGTCAAGTTTCTTGAGGTGTGCCGATACCTTTTTATGGCGTTTAGACAGCGCCGAGATATCTTTTTGGAATCGTTGAGTAAGCTGTTGTGTTAAGGAGTTAAAACGATCTTTGGCTAGAAACAACCTGGCAAAATCGTGCATGGCTTTAATCGGGTCAACATACGACTCGATTTCGTTTTGCGCTGAAAACCCCAACGTATATCCTTTGTCGTTACCAATAACTAGTGGAGCGTTGCGTTTTTCTAAAACATACTCCCTCCACGAATTCGTTTGATCGTTGGAGTCAAAAAAGCCTCGTTCTTGTAGTTCCAACTCGGTCGATTCTGAGATAAAGCGATTGAGCTTTCGAAAATCGGAGATATTGGATGGTACAAACGGAGTAGGTTCGAGATTAAGGGTTTCAGGAGGATTCAGATTTTTAAAGGAAGCAACTACGTGCTTGTCGTTCAACATGTAGATACCACTGCGCCGGCCATAACACTGAATATGAACCACCGAGGATTGGAGTTGCATCACCAGACTTCTGTCGTTTTCATAGGCAAATACCCTGGTTACTTCGGAACCAATACCAGGCTTTAACTGGTGCAGAACGTTGCGTTTTGGAAAGTGGCTAAGCGCTGGATTAAGGAAAAAGGTATGTGCGTTATGAAATCGAATTAAGAGGTAGAATCCATTGGAAAACTTGAAGTGGATGTCGTTCGACGACGTACTAACGCACGATTCGAGTATAGAACCTTTTAGAGTTTGGTGGAGTGCGTGTGCATACCCATTAAGTACGAGGAAATTGTTGTGCAAAACCGACTAAAAATCACCATAAACATCGGTGAGGGCCTCGCAACCATCTTCCGTAATTAGAATGGTATGTTCAAACTGAGCCGATAACCCACCGTCAATTGTACGAGCAGTCCATCCGTCTGATTTGTCAACCTTCATTCTGGCCTTACCTGTATTGATCATGGGTTCGATTGTAAATATCATACCCGGTCGCATGCGTTTTCCGGTGTTCTTTCTAGCTATGTGACTTACTTCCGGGTCTTCGTGAAACTGAAGTCCTACACCGTGTCCGCAGAACTCATAAACAACGCTGTAGCCTTTAGACTCAGCGTATTCGGATATTGCATAACCAATGTTACCGAACCGATTTCCGGGATAACATTCTTTTATACCGAGTTGAAGACACTCACGCGTTACTTCAATTAAGTCTTTCGATTCCTGGCTTACATTTCCTACTTCATACATTCGACATGTATCTCCAAAATACCCGTCAAGAATTGGAGTCACGTCAACATTCAGAATGTCACCGTCTTTCAATTCGTATTCGTTTGGAACACCATGACAGATTACATCATTAACGGAAGTACAGATATGCCCGCTGAATGGGATAGGGCCGTGGCCTTTGTAGCCAAACGTTGCCGACGTTGCACCATGTTCCTTCATGAATTCCAGGGCTATGGTATCCAGTTCCTTGGTAGTAACACCGGGTTTTACAAACTGTTCAAGGTGTTTTAGACACGCTGCAGCCAGTTGGGAACTTTTACGTATTCCCTCAATCTGTTTTTCGTTTTTAATTTTGATTGCCATAAGCGGCCGCAAATTTAGGTCAATAGAGCCTGAAATTCCTATAAAAGCTATAGATGGCGTTCTATCTGGTTAATTTAACAAGATAGACCGTGAAACGTTTTACGAGGTTACGGCTTTCTTAAATAGTAAGGTTGTGGTCGTTACGTGTGTTTATTGCTATGTCGTAACCGGCATCTGCGTGTCGGATTACGCCCATTGCAGGATCGTTGTGCAACACGCGTCGTAATCGCTCATGCGCATCATCGCTACCGTCCGCAACGATTACCATTCCCGCGTGCAGGCTGTATCCCATTCCAACACCTCCGCCGTGGTGGAAACTCACCCAACTGGCGCCACCTGCCGTATTAACCAGCGCATTTAGAATAGGCCAGTCGGCAACTGCGTCGCTACCATCTTTCATGGCTTCGGTTTCTCTATTTGGAGAAGCCACCGAGCCCGTGTCCAAATGGTCTCTACCTATTACGATTGGCGCTGAAAGTTCACCATTACGTACCATTTCGTTGAAGGCAAGTGCTGCTTTTTCCCGCTCACCCATTTTTAACCAGCAAATTCGGGAAGGAAGGCCCTGGAACGAAATACGTTCTTTCGCCATATCCAACCATCTCAAGAGTCCGGTGTTTTCGGGAAACAGCTCTTTTAACTTTTCGTCGAGTTTGTAAATATCATCCTTATCGCCGCTGAGTGCAACGAAGCGGAAAGGACCAGATCCTTCGCAGAAAAGCGGACGTATATATGCGGGAACAAAGCCCGGGAAATCAAATGCATTTTCCACTCCTTTGGCGAACGCCTGGCCACGAATGTTGTTTCCGTAATCAAACGTAATTGCGCCTCGTTTTTGAAGTTCGATCATCAACTTAACGTGTGTGCACATTGATTCTAACGATTTTTCACAATAGGTTTCAGGGTCCTGGTCGCGAAGCGTGTTTGCTTCCTCAACACTTAAACCTTCTGGGAAATATCCTACTAGTTCATCGTGAGCCGAAGTCTGGTCGGTTAAGGTGTCTGGCGTAATATTTCGTTCAACCAACCGCTTTAAAAGGTCGATGGCATTACACACAACGCCGATAGAAATCGCTTCCTCGTTCTTGGTCGCTTCAAGAGCCCAGTCGATGGCCTCGTCAATGTCGGAAGTCATTTTGTCCAGATAACGGGTTTCCAGACGCTTTTGAACCCGCCATTCCTCAACTTCAGCGGCCAGTGCCACTCCTTCGTTCATGGTAATAGCAAGAGGTTGTGCGCCACCCATTCCACCAAGTCCGGCAGTTACATTGAGTTTGCCTCTCAAACTTCCGTTGTAATGTTTGTTGGCAAGCGCCAGGTACGTTTCATATGTTCCTTGTACGATTCCTTGCGAACCAATGTAAATCCAACTCCCGGCGGTCATCTGACCATACATCATTAAACCTTTCTTTTCCAGTTCATTGAAGTGCTCCCAGTTTGCCCAGTTTCCAACCAGGTTCGAATTAGCAATAAGCACTCTTGGGGCATTCTTATGAGATCGCAGTACACCCACAGGTTTACCCGATTGAACCAATAACGTTTCATCTTCCTCGAGGTTCTTCAATGCATTGAGTATACCATCAAAGCTGTCCCAGTCGCGGGCAGCCTTTCCTCTACCTCCATATACAATTAGATCTTCAGGACGCTCGGCCACTTCCGGGTCGAGATTGTTTTGGATCATTCTGTATGCTGCTTCCTGAACCCAACCCTTACAGTTTAGTGTAGTTCCGGTTGGTGATTTGATTACGCGTTTATTGGATGCTGTCATTCGTTCGTATTTAATGGCTTCAAAGGTAAATCAATCCTCGTTTATGGCATAGTGAATTGCGTTACATCTTGTTCGTAGTATTTACTGCCACTAAGTAGTTTATCCAATACACAATCCGGTAATCCCTATCTTTGTTAAATGGCGCAACCGATGCATACTCCCTTAACCGACATGCTGGGTATCCGGTACCCGATCATAATGGCTCCCATGTTTCTCGTTAGCAACACGTCCATGGTAAAAGAGGCTTGTGCAGCAGGCATAACCGGAGCCATACCTGCACTGAATTATCGAACAATTGAAGAATTGAGAGCGGCGATAACCGAACTCAAAAACAAAGCCAATGGACCTTTTGGGATTAACCTGATCGTAAACAAGTCTAACTTCAGGTATAAAGAGCAATTAGAAGTTTGCTGTGAGCTACAGGTTGATTACATCATTACCAGTCTTGGAAGCCCCAAAGAAACCATCGAAATGGCTCACGCATCAGGGGTGAAGGTGTTTTGTGATGTGGTAAATCTTGAATACGCTAAGAAAGTTGAGAAAATGGGTTGTGATGCGGTTATTGCGGTAAACCGTGATGCTGGCGGGCATGCAGGCCCTTTGCCAGCCAATGAATTGTTGCCCTTGCTAAAAAGGGAATGTTCCATACCTGTAATATCCGCCGGAGGTGTGGGAGATTATAAAGGGCTGAAAGAAGTACTTGACTTAGGTGCCGATGGTGCATCGGTGGGTAGTGTTTTTATTGCAACCCATGAGGCACCAGTGAGTGAGGAATACAAAAATGCCATTGTTGACTATGGTGCAAACGATATTGTGATGACCACCAAGTTGTCTGGAACACCCTGCACCGTAATTAAAACCCCCTATGTAGAAGAGATTGGTACAAACCAGAATTTTCTGGAGCGACTTCTCAACAAAAACAAGCGGTTAAAGAAGTGGATGAAAGCCCTTACGTTTATACGGGGAATGAAGCGCTTGAAACAAGCAGCTTTTAGTGCAACATACAAGTCGGTTTGGTGTGCTGGTCCCAGCATTGATTATGTAGATCAAATATTACCGGTGCGGGAAGTAGTATTAAAATTAGTGAGCGACGATGGAGACAAATAAACGGTTATTGCGCAAGGCAAACTGGCAGCTATTCTTGTTTGGACGGGTCAAAATTCCACTCATTGGTTACTGCCGCCCTCGAGTAAAAGAACTATCAGAGGAAACGATCAGAATTCGTATTCCTTTACGTCGGCGTACACGCAACCACGTTAGTAGCATGTATCTTGGTGTGATGACGGTTGGAGCTGATCTCGCCAGTGGTTTTTTGGCATTTCATCTGTCGAAGTTAAAGGGAGTACATACCAACCCCGTATTCAAAGGCATGAAAGCCGAATATTATAAACGGGCAGAGTCGGCTGTTGATTTTATATGCAGGCGGGGGAATGACATAGCCTTAATGATTGACGAAATGAAGGCTACGGGCGAACGTATAACGCGTCCCATTGAAGTGGTGGCCGAATGCAAGGGCGAGGAAGTGGCTCGTTTCATAATGGAAATCTCCTTAAAACAATCTCGTAAACTGTCAAAACAGAAAAAAGATAGGGCATAAAGAGTCGGGTTGAACTCCTATTTTTGACGCGTGAATTACCTGTCAGTTGAACATCTTGAAAAGAACCTGGGAGAGCGAATATTATTCTCCGACCTCAATTTTGGATTGAGTAAAGGAGATAAAGTAGCGCTTGTAGCCAATAATGGCACGGGTAAATCCAGCTTATTAAATATTCTGGCAGGAAATGACATTCCGAGTGAAGGGAAGGTGGTGTTTCGCAATGGAATTCGATTCGGTTACCTGGCCCAGGAGCCTGAATTTGAACAGAATGTTACTATTGAACAACTGATCAGAACAGCCAACTCAGAAATGTTGCAGATCATTTCGGAGTATCACGAGGCGCTTGATAAACAAGCCGAAAACTATACCAACCAAACTCAGAAGAAGGTAGACGAGACCATGGCCAAAATGGATGAGTTCAAGGCATGGGACTACGAGCGACGTCTATCTGAAATATTGACCAAATTTGAATTGCTTGATCAAACACAGTACGTAGGCAATCTGTCTGGAGGTCAACGAAAACGACTTGCTCTTGCTCTAGCACTTCTTGACGAACCGGATGTGTTAATTCTCGACGAGCCCACAAACCACCTTGATGTAACCATGATCGAGTGGCTGGAGAAATATCTTGATCGATCGGGCCTGACCTTGTTCATGGTTACGCACGACCGTTATTTTCTGGAAAACGTTTGCAATACCATTCTGGAAATGCACCATGGTAAATTGTACACGCACAAGGGCAACTATTCCTATTTTCTGCAAAAGAGAGCTGAGCGGGAAGAAGTTCGAAGAATCGAAATTGAGAAGGCCGGCAAGAAGGTTAAGACTGAAATAGACTGGATACGAAGAATGCCAAAGGCACGTGGTACAAAGTCCAAGTCGAGGATTCAACAATTCTATAAAACCGAAGAACTTGCCCGAAGTGGTCAGAAAGAAGAGGAACTAAAGCTTCAGGTAAAGATGAGTAGGATTGGTGGTAAAATCCTGGAACTCAAAAAGGTGTATAAAAGCTATGGCGATTTAAAAGTAGTTAAGGGCTTTGATTATACGTTCAAGAAAGGGGAGAGGATTGGTATTGTAGGACCCAATGGTGTTGGGAAAACCACTTTTCTGAATCTTTTATGTGGAAAGGACGAACCCGATAGTGGAAAGATCAATACAGGCGATACTGTTGTGTTTGGTTATTATAATCAATCGGGCCTCGAGTTTAAGCCCGACATGAAAGTGATTGATGTGTTACGACAATACGCCGATGTTATTGAGCTTGGAGATGGGTCAAAGTTATCGGCATCGCAGTTTCTAAATCACTTTATGTTTCCACCTAAAATGCAACATAATCCTGTTAGTAAACTAAGTGGTGGGGAAAAAAGGCGGCTTCATTTGATGACGGTTCTCATCAAGAATCCAAACTTCCTGATACTGGATGAGCCTACGAATGATCTTGACCTCTTAACTCTGAATAAGTTGGAGGATTTTCTGCTTCAGTTTGGGGGATGTTTAATCATTGTGTCGCACGATCGTTACTTTATGGATACGCTGGTTGATCACTTATTCATTTTTAAGGGCGATGGTGAGATCAAAGACTTTAATGGTTCCTATCAGGATTACCAGGAATGGTTGGAAACTGAGAAGCAAGAACGGGAGGTTGTGACTGAAGACAAAACC
This sequence comes from Bacteroidia bacterium, assembly GCA_017640445.1. Taxonomy (GTDB): domain Bacteria; phylum Bacteroidota; class Bacteroidia; order NS11-12g; family UBA9320; genus UBA987. The sequence continues at coordinate 10,374 of JAEPQQ010000059.1, forward strand.
AATTGGAAGGAAAAACAACAAAAGGATTCGGTTAAAACTAAACTCACGTTCAAAGAGCGTTATGAGTTCGAGAATCTCGAGAAAGAAATTGAGAAATTGGAGGCTGAAAAGGCTGGATTAGAAGAGTTTATGGCTAGTGGCAATACTGATTATGAAGTGCTTCAGGAGAAGTCACAACGAATCGAAGAAGTGATCAGACTACTCGATGAAAAGAGCAATAGATGGCTCGAACTTTCGGAATACGAGTAGTTCACACCACCTAAAATAGCCTACTTTTGGCGTCTACCACAGTACATTACCCTATGCAATTCGAGATCCATACTCTGGGAGAATCTCATCTTCCCTACGTACAATCTGTTTTTCATTACAAGCACTTCACACCAGACCATAGCATTGAGCGCGTAGTGCCAACCGGACATGTATTCATCATTTTTGAGCTAGACGGCATTACCCGCAATACGTTTCACAACGACAGCCTCAAACCTAAGCAGGAATTCACTGGGGTTTGGGTATCGGGTATGCACCGAAACTTTATTTCGATTTCAGCTCATCAAGACTCTGAGATGTTCGTTATTCAGTTCAAACCGGGAGGAGCTTACCCTTACTTCCACATAGATATGGAAGCCATAACCGAGACGGTAATCCCAGCTGAGGAACTATTCGGAGATGAGATTCTGACACTTCGTTCAGCGATTCTGGATGGAAAAACGCCAATTGAAAAGTTTAACGTTGCTGAGCAATGGCTCGATAAACGACTAAAAACCGAATTGGCACCCGATCAAGACTTGTTGGACGTATTGGATGCACTTCAAAAGGAAGTAGTTACTCGGTATGCGGAGGTGATTTCACACTATCCGAAAACCCAGAAACATCTTATTGACCAGTTTAAATCGCGGGTTGGTCTTACCCCCAAGTATTTCCAGAGAATCCTGCGATTTAACGATATTTTGGCCAGGCTTAAGAACAAGGAAAAGGTACAATGGGCCGACATTGCGTATCAAAGTGGTTTTTCCGATCAATCACATTTCATCAAAGAGTTTAAACACTTCTCAGGTTTTAACCCACAGGAATACATTAAAAGCGACTTCAACAAAGACGAGCCAAATTTCTTCCCACTGGATCGGGAGGGTTAATTTTTTACTATATCTGAGGTTCATTACCTCATAAAATTGCCATCTAAAAAAAGATGGAAATGGATGTAGCAACGTCATTAAGTAATATAAACTGGCTGTCGGTGATTGTGGCAGCTGTTTCGTGCTTTGTAATTGGGGGAATATGGTACGGGCCTGTCTTTGGTCGTGCCTGGATGACCGCAATTGGTTTTACCGAAGAACGATTAAAAGAACGTTCTGTTCCCAAAACATTTGGGGTTTCGTTGATCCTGGCTTTTATCGCTTCTTTGGTATTGGATATGTTTATAGGACACGAAGCGGACGTGGTGTTTGGTGCTATGGCCGGATTCTTTGCGGGATTTGGTTGGGTGGCAACCTTCATGGGAATTATGTATGTTTTCGAAATGAGAAGCTTACGTTTATTCCTTATAAATGCAGGATACTGTGTGGTTTCGCTAACAACAATGGGGGCAATTTTAGGAAGTTGGTAATATGGAAGAAGGATTAGAAAAAAAGACGGGTAAACCCCTCAGTTACTGGATAGAAGTGGTAAAGTCCAGTGGTTTGGAAAAACACTCGGCCATAATGACGTTGCTTAAAACAGAGCATGGCTTTACCCATGGCTTCGCCAATTTTGTAGCCCTCAAGGCGCGAAAGGCGGATGCGGGTTCGCACGATGAAAACGAATTATTGGAAAATGAAGATCTAAAACCCATATACTTCAAACTGAAACAACAAATAGATGGGCTAGGGGCAGATGTAACCATAACGCCAAAGAAAGACAGCGTGAGCTTCATACGAAAGCGTCAGTTTGTACTGATTAAACCTGCAACTAAAACACGGATTGATCTTGGACTCAAGCTAAAAGGAGTGGATGTTACCAATAGGCTGGAGAATTCGGGACCATTCGGTTCCATGTGTACCCATCGCGTTCGTATTACAAGTCTGGAAGAAGTAGATGACGAGTTAATGGATTGGATCAAAGACGCCTATGAACGATCGGTTTAGCTGTTAGATGTTCACACCAAGTCCCAGTCGAACTCTATATCGATTTGGAAACAGAGAAAAGTCAAAGACGCTGGAGCGTTGTCTTCTCGCCGTAAAATTAGGATTCTCAACAAGTGTGTTTGTCTGACTCATGGTCATCACCTCAAAAGGGAAATTCAGGTCAAGGAGAAGCCGTTCATTCAATTGATATTGTATACGTGGAACAACAGCGGTTGATAAATCGTATGTGGTAACGGCCGAATTGAATGATTGCGAATTTTTTGGTTCGGTTCGAGTACGGTAAACTCCAGGTGTGGCAGATACACCTATACTAGGTTTGAATGTACTCCTGGAGTTGGGTAGAATATACCAACCACCCTCCATCCGTAACGCGGTCGATACGTGTTTAACATCTGCCCCGGCTTGGGTTGTTGAAGTGCCAAGTTTCAGGTCTTCACGAATTATTTCTGTTTGTTCTTTGCTGGACCTCACATCGGCCTCAAACTCCCAAAAGCCCGAATTCCCATGTTGAATCATTAGGCCAGGTGTGAGCCGACCAAATTGTCTACCACCGTCCATCGAAATAACTCGGTTGTTTTCGTCTTGAGCTACGACCGAACGCGTGATCGGTGTGTGTTCGAAATTGCTATAAAGCTTAAGAGTAAATGTATTGGATTCTGTTTGTCCAAAACTTAGGTTTGAGACGAGTATCAAGCCAAAAAATAGTGCATGTTTCATTCGAAATGTTTTACGGTGATAACGGAGTTGTATGCCAAATATTTTTGGGATATCCCGAAGAATTTGGATCAACAATGTGTTGTATACAGGTATTCAGATGGATGTAGGGAAAGCTTCGACGGACCTCCTGTAACAAAACACCCAATGGCTGTATCTTTGTTAACATGAGAATCAAACCACAAAAAAGAAGTTTTTGGCTAACCACAACTTTGTTGTTCATAGCGCTTAGCTCGTTTAAGATGGTGGACCAGCACAAACACGAAGGCGTTTGGAAAGGCGTAGATAAGGGAGAAGTTGGGTACGTTGGTCTACTTCCTTCCGGGCATGCATATTTTGTAATAGAAGGAGATACCATGGGTGGTAAATCGTTTATGGTGCAAGGCGTTGAAGCCAGTATGAAGTATACCGTCGATTATTCCACCTCACCATATAACGTTGACTTTAGGCTGTACCTCGCTGAATCAGATGCGCCTATGGTTACCATGCCCGGCATTTTTAAGTTCGATGCCAATCAGAATATGGTGTTGTGCATGTCGTTTAAACCCGGTGATCGACCCACGTCTTTCGTTGAGGATCAAACAATTGTCTTAAAAAAGGTCTCAAACTGACTTCTTAACAACGACATACTGAATGCTAATGTTTCAATGAAGAAATTGTTGCTCATATGGATATAATATGGCCGTTAACAGCATTTTTTGTTGGATTCCTCTATTTGGTAGTGTTTAAGAAGCCCACGGAAAATGATGTACCAGTCGAAGATCACAAGGATGAATCGCCGGACGACAATGGTATTTGGGAGGAGCGATCGCCTGTGGTAATTGCTGAGAATCTCGATGACGATAAATTGTATGATCCGATTAGTGATACACTGATTGATTTGGATCAGGCCACATCTGGTAAGTGGCCGGCACCCAAATACGGAGTTGTCTCAGAGGAACACATCGAAAAGTACTATGCCGGCGAAGAGAAAGAGTTAGTTCGAATTATGAACTACCTAAAGTCTTCTAAAGAATACAAGCGATTTGGAATCCCAAGCGATCTTCACAAAGTGTTACATCAGCTTAAAATGTTGGTTCCTAGTCAATGGCGCCACCATTCACTATCCTTCGTAAATAAACAGAACAGAGGCATTATTATGTTTCCGCAAATACACTGGACAGCATCTCCGGAGACGTGTATTTTATTGATTATACCAATAGACAATGTGGACGGCCATTATCTCTTCAGACGTAAATCCGTCGTTGAGAAAATTTTAGACCTCATTCAACCCGATGATTCGATTAACTTACATGGGTTTGAGTGTTACACTTTTGTTGAGTCTCCAAGGCCTTATGTACTGGAACAGATTCTGGAGCCCTTTAAGGAAGATGATCAGGTTGAAATTGAGGTTCTTCGTGACTTTCTTATCATCAGATCGGTAAAACCGGCAACCGTTGAACTATTTCACCAACTGGAGTCTTATCAACGGATTTTTCATCGGTTAGAGTAACTAGGTATACACGAATAATGTGCCGTTACTTTTAACTAGTCAGGAGTCAGTAATTTTCGATTTCAACTCAATAAAGTTGTAGACAAAGACCGCATATAATCGAGATTCATGCTAGTTTTAGATACAAATCAAGATAAATAGATCATGAAGCTAAAACTTGCTCTGTACAATGTACAGTGGATGCGCGATCTTTTTAAACGTGATGGGTCGCTACGAACGAATGCAGAAGACGCAAAGCGCAGCAAAAGATTAGCCAAAGTAATAACTACGATAGGTCCCGATTTTCTTGGAATCGTGGAGGGGCCTGATACACTCAGTGACGGTTCCAAAACGGCATCACAGCAATTGGAAAGATGGATTCAGGTACTTGGTCTAAACCCAGCATATAAGGCCGTTCATGGTTATCCTTCCCATGGGCAACAGGAGTTGTGTGCAATCTACGATTCAAGTAAAATTCAGGTTGAGTTTAGCCCAACAACCAGTGGGTCAAACCAGTTCAACAAGCCTTTTTTAATGGATACTTCGAACCGCTTAATCAGAGAGCAGTTTGTACACTATAGGCCGCCATTGGAGTTGACTATTAAGGACTTAATGGGCGAAGAACTTACCCGGGTAATCATTGCTCATACAAAGTCGAAGGGCATATTTACGGCAGTAGACTACGCGCGGTTTGAACAAATATCAGAACGGGATAGAGTCCGACTTTTTGCAGAGTGCATGTCCATTCGAGCACGTTGTGATGAGCACCTGAACGATGGAAAAAATGTTGTGGTGATGGGGGACATCAACGATGGCGCGGGCATGGACTTTTACGAAAGTCGATTCAAAAAAAGCGCATTAGAGATTTTGTTGGGTGATGTTTGGCAGGCGGATAAAATTCTACGTTCTGTCATCGATAGACCTGCATGGGGCAAATATGGCTGGAAACCGTCTACAAGTCGGTATAAAGATCGGATTACCGAGGATACGGTGAATGTTCTGATCGATCACATTCTTGTAAGCAAAGGAGTTAAGGTTGACTCTGCCAAGGTATGGAATCCCTTTGAACAAAAGGATGACTCCGTAATTCAGGGACTGTATAAGGATTTGAAGTACGCTTCGGATCACTACCCGGTATGTGCCGATATTGAACTGCAATAACTTAGGCTTGGGCCCGCTGTAAACGGTCGTTTATTGCCCGGCCAAGCCCTGTATCAGGAACCCTGCAAACGACTATCGTTTGTTGGCTGGCCTGGTCGGCTAATCGAAGTGCACTAAACAATTTGCTCGCCATCTCATTCGAATCGGTTTTTTCGGAGAGATTATACGAGAGAGGAATGTCTGGTTTGCCATAGCCAATTATGTAATACGAGCGAGGATCATATTGCCTTAGTTCATCCAAACTATCAAGTAGCAGAATGCTTTTTTTGGTTGCATAGTGTTTGTCTAACTGACCAGGTGCCGTGGGGTTGGAGTTGTTTGAGACGTCTTCTTTTATTGGTCCTATAAGGTCTTCAATTCGCTGAGGGTCAAGTCCTCCGAACCGTAATATTCTAGGTTCGGTTGGTATTTCAAACGAAACAATGGTCGACTCGATGCCTACCTTGCAGGGACCACCGTCTAACACATAGTTGATTCGATCACCCAATTGGTCTTCAACGTGTTGGGCGGTAGTTGGACTTACATAGCTAAAGGGGTTGGCACTGGGCGCAGCCAGAGGAAAATCGATTTCACTTAATAATTTCTGAGTAAGCGGATGCCTGGGCATACGTATTCCTACAAATGGTAGTCCGGAGGTAACGACATCCGGAATCCGATTGGATTTCGGAAGGATAAGTGTTAACGGGCCTGGCCAAAATGCCTTAGCCAGTAGCTGGGCTTTTTCAGGAAAAGAAGTTGTAAGTTCAGAAATCCACTCAACATCACTTATGTGTACGATGAGGGGGTCAAAACTAGGACGGTTCTTAGCTTTAAAGATGGATAAAACGGCTTCAGGATCAAGGGCATTGGCACCAAGTCCATAAACGGTTTCGGTAGGTATTCCAACGAGTTTTCCTTGTTCGAGCAAGGATGCCGCAACCGAAACATCGGTTCCAATCATATTACTTCTTGGTACGTTTTAAACCGTACTTATCAATCTTGTTGTACAAGTGGCTCCGCTGAATGTCAATCTCTGCTGCTGTTTTTGCAACGTTCCATTTGTTTTTCTTGAGTTTGGCATCGATAAACACCTTTTCCGCGTAGTCTTTAAAGTCCTGGAACTTGTCGAACTGCTCTACCACGTCGAGGCTGCTGGTACGACGGCTCGCTGCATTTGAGAAGTTTAAGACGTCTTCGCCCGTAATCTTTTCGTCGCATAAGATGGTTAATCGTTCGATTACGTTCCGTAACTCACGGATGTTACCCGTCCAATTGATCTTCTTAAGCTCTTGCATTGCGCTGGTTGTAAGAACCTTACGCGGCATGCCATTGTCTTCGCAGGTTTCATTGATAAACTTTTCGGCAAGCAAAGGAATATCGTCGGTACGATCGTTTAACGATGGTACATGGATGAGGATAACACTGATCCGGTGATACAGGTCTTCACGGAACCTCCCTTCGTCAATTTCTTTACGTAGGTCTTTGTTTGTAGCCGCCACAATTCGAACGTCTACGTCAATGTCTTTATCGCCACCTACCCGGGTAATTTTATTCTCTTGAAGAGCCCGTAGCACCTTGGCTTGTGCACTAAGGCTCATATCACCGATCTCATCGAGGAAAAGAGTTCCTTTATGTGCCTTTTCAAATTTACCAATTCGTTGTTTGTGCGCTGATGTAAATGAGCCTTTTTCATGTCCAAAAAGCTCACTTTCAATAAGTTCCGATGGAATAGCGGCACAGTTAACTTCAATAAAAGCTTCACCATGGCGATTGCCTTTCTCGTGAATCCACCGTGCTACGAGTTCCTTACCCGTACCGTTCTGACCTGTAATGAGCACTCGTGCGTCGGTAGGCGCTACCTTTTCAATAGTGTCTTTAATCTTTTTGATCGATGGACTTTCACCGATCATCTCACGGGTTTTGGTGATCTTACGCTTTAACACCTTGGTTTCAATAACCAGGCTGTTCTTTTCGGTAGCGTTACGCACCGTAATGAGAAGTTTATTGAGGTCTGGTGGTTTTGAAATGAAGTCGAAGGCTCCTTTTTTCGTAGCCTCCAGAGCGGTTTCGATGGTACCATGACCAGAGATCATGATAAAAGGAAGTTCAGGCACTAATTCGGCTGCTTTGTCGAGCAGCTCAATACCGTCCATTCCAGGCATTTTAATATCACACAGGACCGCATCATAGTTGTATTTCTTGATTAGGTCAAGTGCCTTTTTTCCGTCTTCCGCTTCTTCTACTTCATAGCTTTCATAAAGCAGAATCTCTTTGAGCGTTTCTCGGATGCTTTTCTCGTCGTCTACAATCAGTACTCTTGGCATATCTTTCAATTTAAAAGGGACAAATCTGTAAGCCGGGTTCTGTATCCAAACACAAGGTTTGAATGTCTATCATTTATCTGGTCCAGGGGTCGCCCCATGGATCAATCAACCTACCCTCCTTAGTTGCCGAAGCAAGGAGCGGGCAACTCCATAACTAAGGTTTACTTGGTCTTTCAACATGCAAGGTTTGTACCATTTAAACGTTACCGTCTAAACCCGTGGTCTCTTACTCCACATTTTCACCCTTACCCCGAAACGAGGCGGTTATTTTCTGCTACACTTGCTGTCTTAAAGCTTTACAACTTTAATCCCCTGATTTTCTCAGGGTGCATTGCCCTGCGTTGCCCGGACTTTCCTCCAGGATGTTTTCCTGGCGATAGACCGATTCGTCCCAGACAAAAGTAGCGAAAAACGTACAAAATAGTTGACGGTTTAAGGTGTGGAACTGAGCAATAGAATGGATACCGCGAAATGATCACTGTACCCTTTTAGATATTTTCTTCCGCCAAAGGTGCGCAAGGGGTATCCCTCATATTTTCCTTCTCCCTGACGAAGCCACTTAGAATCAAGTATTTCGGCCGAGTTTGGCTGGTAATCCCAGGTTTTACCGTTTAAGAGGTTGCCGTTTACCATGAGCTGATCAAGCATGTTCCAGTTTCCTCGAAAGCAATATGTGCCCTTGCCAGACTCCTTTAATGCCCACATTGCGTTGAAAACTTGTGTATTACTAATTCCTTCTGCAGCCGAAACTGCACCGAGTTCTTCCGTGATACTTACGTTGGTTGGTTCGTCGTTAAAATCTCCCATAATCACCAAATTGGCCTTGGGATCGCTTTTTATAAGACTGTCTTTCAGTTCCAACAGACTTTTAGCGGCTTGCCTCCGTTTTGGTTCGCTTTCGGCCAATCCTCCACGGCGGGATGGCCAGTGGTTTACCAGGAAATAAAACACTTCCTCACTTTGTATCGAAGTCATCTTTACCCATAAAATATCGCGGGTTCGTTCGTCGTACATACTAAGATCTACTGATTTTACGCCCAGTTCTACCAACTTAAGTGCTTTTGGATTATATAAAGCCGCAACGTCTATGCCTCTTGCGTCTTTGCTGTCGATATGAGCAATGTTGTAGTTGAGTTTCTTCAATTTCTCATCCTTTACAAGATCTTCCAGAACCGTGCGATTCTCCACCTCGCATAGGCCAAGAAAATCAGGTGGTCTACCATCGCGCATTGACGTAATAACAGTGGCGAGGTTGTTGATTTTGGTGGTGTACTTGTCTGTGTTCCAGTCGTACGCCGAATCAGAAAGGAACTGACCATCAAAGGTTGTTGGATCGTCAATTGTGTCGAATAGGTTTTCGACATTATAAAAGCCAATGTGAAGACTAGCAGTTTCCGAACAGGAGAAACCGCCATTGACCATAATCAGTAGTGCAGCAAAAAGCCAAAGGGTTATACGCATAGCTCAAAAGTACAATTGTCGTTGAAATTGGGCGTTAAAATTCTATTGTTTATCATTCGTTAATGCGGGTAACGTTAAAACAATCTCGAGGTGATAGTTTTGCGTCAGAATATGACACTAATCAAATCGATTTCGGGGTTCCGAGGAACCATTGGTGGTAAGGTGGGAGAGAACTTAACTCCTATTGATACTGTGAAGTTTGCAGCGGCATTTGCCACCTGGGTAAAACAACGTCAACTGGGCGATACAGTGGTTATTGGAAGAGACGCACGGCTTAGTGGCCCCATGATCTCCAATCTGGTTTCAAGCACGCTGAGCGGTATGGGCATGCACGTCATTGATCTCGGGTTGAGCACAACTCCAACGGTAGAGGTGGCCGTTCCACGTTTAGGAGCAGCTGCGGGCATTATCCTTACTGCCAGTCATAATCCGGCTCAATGGAATGCCTTGAAACTATTGAACTCAAAAGGCGAGTTTATTTCTGCCAGCGACGGTAAAGAATTACTAGCCATTGCTGACAGTAATGAGATGGAGTTTGCCGAAGTAGGCGAACTTGGTGGTATCACCTACGATGAAACCTGGATTGAGAAACACATTGATTTGATTCTTGAGTGCTCCGAGGTTGATGTGGATGCTATCAAACAAGCGAACTTTAAGGTGGTGGTTGATGGTGTTAATAGTACGGGTGGAATTGCCATACCGGCTTTGCTAAGACGGCTGGGTGTTGAACAAATTACCGAGTTGTATTGTGAACCATCAGGCGTTTTCCCACATAATCCTGAACCACTTGCTGAAAACCTTACTGAGATATCGAAACAAGTGATCGAGCAACAGGCTGACCTCGGCATTGTGGTTGACCCGGATGTAGACCGTTTGTGTTTTGTTATGGAAAACGGTGAAATGTTTGGAGAAGAGTATACGTTGGTGGCAGTGGCTGATTACCTTCTTGGTTTAACGCCAGGAAATACGGTTTCGAATCTCTCTAGTACACGAGCCTTGCGTGACGTAACCAACCAACATGGTGGTACCTATCAGGCAAGCGCAGTGGGAGAGGTTAATGTGGTTGAAAAAATGAAGGATACCAATGCGGTTATTGGAGGAGAAGGAAATGGTGGGGTTATCTGGCCAAAGCTTCATTATGGAAGAGATGCCCTGGCGGGTGTGGCGCTGTTTTTAACCCATCTCTCAAGAAAAAAATGCAGCATGACCGACCTGAAGCAGCAATATCCTCTTTACGCTATGTCGAAGAACAAGATAGAGTTACAACCCAATATGGATATCCCGGCCATCCTGAAACAGATGGAGGAGAAATACCAACACGAGGATTACAATACCATTGATGGTCTTAAGATCGATTTTGCGGATGAATGGGTGCATCTTCGTCCTTCGAATACCGAGCCCATTATCCGTATTTATGCAGAGAGCTCAACCTCCGAAAGAGCCAATGCACTTACCGAGAAGATTAAGGCCGAAGTATTGGCCCTTTGATCCATTTTTAAAGCTTTAAGTGCCGGGTAACAGGCACTATTTTCTTCCTTTCTTTTTGCCTTTTCGACCAAAGGTTAGATTCATACCCGTTCGTAAATTGACGGTATTAACTGATTTGTGTGCAAACAGGCCAATCAGGTTATCCGATACGAAATACGTTTGAACACTTCCAAAGTTCAAGGAAATGCCTGCACCGGCATTAACAAACGAATTATTGGCAACAGAGTAGGAAGCCGAAATTCCGAGAATTCTTGTTAGTCGCGAGTTCCAACTGAGTGTGATGGCCGGGTCTATGGTCTTGTTGTAGAAAGTTCCATGAAACAAGATACCTGCATTGTGGTGCTTTGCCACATTATAGTTACCTCCTAAATAGAATTGTGCAAACATGCCTGTCTTAAACGATTCATTATTCTCATTGAGATCAAATCGGGATGTTATTGTATCACCAATGCGTTCCAGCGCGTTCTCCAGTTCATTTTGATTAAAGTTAAAAGCATCTTCTATCTCCAGCCCGGTATACGTGTAGGTGGCCCCAGGGTTCTGAGATTTCCAGTTAAACGTATTGGTGTTCCAGTTTATTCGGCCCAGGTTGGTAATGCTGGCACTTAATGTAAAAGCTTTGGTTGGTGTAAACTCCATACCAATGTCGAGTCCGATGCCACGGTTTCCACCTCCGAAAAACGCACCAAGAACATCGCCTGCGGTGACTGGTTCTGAATCAAGGTTATTAAATGGGTCTGAACCTCCAAAGTTTTGAAAGGAGTTTGCGGTGTTGATTTCAATATCTGACTGAACGAGGTAGTCAAATGTCTGTTTATCCGTTGTAAAGTTCAACTCAGACTTAGCCGTGTTTATTACGTTAAAGCCCTTTACAAATTTAACCCGTGCACCTACGGTCAATTTATCCGCTATGATCTCACGGTTATACCCAAACCCTAATTCTCCGTATTGTAAGGCGTCAAAACCAAAGCCAAAGTCAAACTTCCGATTCAGGTTCCGGCCGCCGTTACCTTCAGCAAGGAACTGAAACAAATCGCCTGGAAACGAAAGACGAATGTTGGAGTGAACGGAATAGTTCATAAACACATAGTTCTTCTTTAGTTTCAATCCGAATGAAAGAACATCCAGCGAGTTGTTCAAACTCAGTACATTGTTTTTCTTGAAACCTTTGGCAAATTCTTCAACCACAAAAACGTTGTTACCTTGATTATCCGTTTCAATGGCGTTAAGGATATCACGAATTTTAAAAGTGGTGAGGCCAAAATCGAAGTATGCAGAAGAAATCCCAGGAACGCCAACAAACACCTTAGCGTCTGATTGTCGGGCAGGGTTTACATAAAAACGCTGAGGTACCGTTTTCATGTTGTATAGGGTCAGGTTGTTTTGTGCGGTAAGAGGTAGAGCTAACAAGGCTCCAACAGCAAGAATAAAAAGTCGTTTCATTGTTAGTTCGTTTTAATGCTTGCTTTTGCCTGAATACCTAGTTTAACTGCAATTCCGTAGTTTTCGTAGAAACGAACTTCCGGTTGGGGCGATGTGCCATTGTATGTGTTGAGCTTGGCTCTGACCAGCCCTTTTCTCGCTTCCCGAAGATTGTTGAATCGTGTTCTGGAAACGTTAAAATCGAGGGTGTAAGACGCTGGTGAAATGGTCCGCCCGTCTGCATCAACCGTTGCACTGCGAAGTAATAACTGGCTTGGTTCAATCAAAGAATCAAGCGTGTTGCCCATGGTGTCCTGAAAATACACTTGAAGATCAACATCAACCGGGAAGTCGTTTTCGAGGAAAAGGCGTAACGTTATTTCATCAAGTTCATCAATATCTTCCAGATCATTGGTAAATTCAACCAGGTCAATTTCTTTGTTTAGAACAAAGCCATCCGCACTTCCTTGTAACGGTATGTCAATGTCTGTTTCGATTTTAAGCTCGCTGTTGTAGGTAATAAAGTTTCGTTCGGTAGTTCCGGGAGGGTTGGCCTGAGC
>JAEPQQ010000059.1:23083-23368 GCA_017640445.1 Bacteroidia bacterium
CTCACCATGTCGGCAATGTTGCTATTGCTTTTGGTGAGTTCGAACGAATCTACCTTGGTTTGGCCTATCTCCTGACGGGATGGGGTAGGAATAACCAACGGGTCGGGGAAACCGGTTGCCGTTAGCTTTCCAGAGGTTCGGGAAATGGTCGAAAACTCACTGAGTCGGGCAGAAATTGGAATGCCGTAGGAATTACTGATTCGGAACTTGATTCTCGGATCTCCTATTCTGAAGTTTAGGTTTTTGAGCGATGAATCTACACCACGGAAAAGGTCAAATTGGATG
>JAEPQQ010000005.1 GCA_017640445.1 Bacteroidia bacterium
AAAAAAGGAGCACTCGTATGAGCCAGAAGAAGACACCTACAAGTAACAAAAAAGGACTCAAATTCGACCGATTTTTCACGAAGGAAGGCGTTCCAGCCACTGATTTATTTGACTATGAGATCAGGAGTTCGGTGATTCAAAACCCAGGAGGAGACACGGTGTTCAGAATGGACAACGTAGAAGTACCTAAGGAATGGTCACAGGTAGCAACCGATATTCTAGCTCAAAAGTATTTTAGAAAAGCTGGTGTTCCACAAGAGGACGGAACTACGGGTTCGGAAAACTCGATTAAGCAAGTGGCTCATCGTTTAGCACACTGCTGGAGAACCTGGGGAGAGAGACACAACTACTTTGCATCATCGAAAGATGCAGACGTCTTCTACGACGAATTGGTATACAGCATTACGGCTCAGCATGCTGCCCCTAATTCACCTCAATGGTTCAACACCGGACTTCATAACTCATATGGCATTACCGGAAAGCCTCAGGGACATTATTATGCAGACCCCGAAACCGGAAAACTTAAGAAATCGACCTCAGCATACGAACGACCTCAACCCCATGCATGTTTCATTTTATCGGTTAAAGATGATTTGGTAAATGAAGGTGGTATCATGGACCTATGGGTTCGGGAAGCACGAATCTTTAAATACGGTTCGGGTGTTGGAACGAACTTCTCTCAAATCCGTGGTGCAGGTGAAAAACTAAGCGGAGGTGGAACTTCAAGCGGTTTGATGTCTTTCCTAAAAATTGGTGACCGGGCGGCCGGAGCTATCAAATCAGGAGGAACAACCCGACGAGCGGCCAAAATGGTAACACTTGATCTGGATCACCCAGAGATCATGGAGTTTATCAACTGGAAAAAGGAAGAAGAAAAGAAAGTAGCTGCACTGATTGATCACGGTTATTCGTCGCATTACGAAGGCGAAGCATACCAAACAGTTTCAGGGCAGAACTCAAATAACTCGGTACGAATTCCAAATAAGTTCTTCGAAGCATTGAAGAATGAAGACAATTGGGATTTGTTGGCGCGAAGTACAGGAGAAGTAATGAGAAGCATTCCGGCAGAGAAGATTTGGGATGACATCGCATTCGCAGCATGGGCTTGTGCTGACCCAGGAGTACAATTCGACACAACAATTAATGAATGGCACACATGCCCTGAAGGTGGACCGATCAATGCATCGAACCCATGTTCAGAGTACATGTTCCTTGATAACACAGCCTGTAACCTTGCTTCATTGAACCTAAGACACTTCTTTAATGAAGACAGTCTTGAGTTTAACGTAAAAGGCATCGAGTACGCATCACGACTTTGGACAGTTGTTTTGGAAATCTCTGTATTGATGGCTCAGTTCCCATCAAAAGAAGTAGCGGAACTTTCATATGCATACCGTACACTTGGATTAGGTTATGCAAACCTTGGCTCAGTATTGATGTTAAGTGGTATTCCATACGACAGCGATCAGGCAACTGCAATTTGTGGTGCCATTACGGCAATTCTTACAGGAACTGCTTATGCCACATCAGCAGAAATGGCCGAGCACCACGGACCATTCAGAGAGTACGAGAAGAACAAAGAGCACATGTTGCGTGTAATGCGTAACCACCGTTATGCTGCATACAACTCACCCGACTATGAAAGTTTGAGTGTGAAACCAGTAGGAATTGATCAAAAACACTGCCCGGATTACCTGTTAACCGCGGCATGCGACCAGTGGGACAAGGCAGTTATGCTGGGAGAGAAATTTGGATATAGAAACGCACAAACCACGGTAATTGCACCAACAGGTACAATTGGACTGGTAATGGATTGTGACACAACCGGTATTGAACCCGACTTTGCATTGGTGAAGTTCAAAAAACTTAGTGGTGGTGGATACTTTAAGATTGTGAACCAATCAGTTCCAGGGGCGTTGAAAAACCTTGGATATAAAGAGTCTCAGATAGAAGACATTGTGAATTATGCAAAAGGGCACGCAACACTAAAAGGTGCTCCTGCAATCAATCACAAATCCTTGAAGGAAAAAGGCCTTACCGCTAAGGACCTAACTGCAATTGAAGGTGGCTTACTAAGCGCGTTCGAGATCAGTTTTGTTTTCAATCACTGGACATTAGGTGAAGAGACTATGGAACGGTTAGGTTTTGATAAAGAAACATACGAATCAGTAAACTTCAATATGTTGAAGGCTTTAGGTTTCTCTTCGGACGAAATCTTAAAAGCAAATGATTACGTATGTGGAACCATGACTGTTGAAGGCGCTCCACATCTTAAAGACGAGCACCTACCTGTATTTGATTGTGCAAACCGATGTGGTACCATTGGAGAACGATTCATTCATGCGCATGGTCACATCCGAATGATGGGAGCAGCACAACCGTTTATCTCAGGTGCTATTTCCAAAACAATCAACCTGCCAAACGAAGCAAGTCAGGAAGACATTAAATCGTGTTATCAGTTGAGCTGGGAGCTTGGACTTAAAGCAAACGCATTGTATCGCGACGGTTGTAAACTTTCACAGCCATTGAGCAACAAGTCTGACACAGAAGAGGAAGAAACCGAAACAGCAGACAAGGTAGAAGATGTGTTGGGAGAGAAGGCCGAACTTACACTCGAAGAAATTACACCTGATATGGTGTTGGATGCTGCAAGACGCATCATTGATGAGAGTAACGACACGATTTTCCAAATGCAGCTGTCGAACATTGTGGAACGTAAGAAACTTCCAAATAAGCGAAGTGGATTTACACAGAAGGCAAAAGTGGGAGGACAAACCTTGTTTATCCGAACAGGTGAATATAGTGATGGACGTTTAGGGGAAATCTTTGTGGATATGCACAAAGAAGGAGCAACCTTCCGTTCGTTGATGAACTGCTTCTCCATTGCGGTTTCCATCGGACTTCAATACGGTGTACCGTTAAGAGAGTTTGTAGACAAGTTTACGTTTACCAAGTTCGAACCTGCTGGATATGTTGAGGGTCATGACAACATCAAAAACTCAACGTCTATCATCGACTTTATTTTCCGTCTCTTAGGTTTCGAATACTTGAAACGAAACGACCTTGTTCAGGTACCACCGGTATCGGAGACAGGAGATAATACCACAATTCAGAATGCAACAACATCAGCAACTGTGTCTGTATCTACTCCGGTAGCACAGCCAGTAACGAACAGAGAAGAGGCAGGTTTAAAGATGGAGGCCAGTGGTTCGGCAACCGACATGCACCTTCAATCTATGCAAAGCGATGCACCGGCATGTAACGAATGTGGCCACCTTACAGTACGAAGCGGCACATGTTACAAGTGCCTGAATTGTGGCAACTCACTAGGTTGTAGTTAATCGAATTTTACAACTTTTAAAATATGAGCCGGGCTTATCAAGTCCGGCTTTTTTGTTGGAAAAACTAGAAAACGAAGCCCATGCCAACGTTCAGTTGGTTGAGTTGAACAACGCGCTTAACGATGGACTGGTGCCAATTGACAAAAACACGTTGCAATCTACCACCTTGGTAACCCGCATCAATATAAAAACCGTTTTTGCCAGTGGAGCGGGAGGCGAATATGTGACGGTAGTGGAGACCGTAAACAATGCCTGGTTGATACGACCAAGGCAGGTCTTCAGATAGCTTAAACGATCGTCCCCCATGTAGGGTAAAGTAATCCGTGCACCAGTTAGTGTTTGGCGATATGGAAAACCCCAATTCTAAGGGTGCAACTGTGATGTCGTAGAACTGTAGTTGGTCAACTCCTGTTTTGATAGAGACCAAACACCTGTTTCCGGGTAGTTTGGAGCCAAGCTCACCAGAAACACCTAACGGACCCAACGGAGAAACATTAAACCCAAAGCTCCCCCAAACGGGTTTAGGTTGATAAACCCTTCTTGGTTTCTCATCGTGTTTTCGAATCCGCTTTTGTAATTGGGATCTTGGAATCTCTAATTCAACCAGCTTCAAAGCCGAACGTTTTAGTCGGACCTCACCGTAAGAACTCGATGCAACTACCACAATGGAATCATTCATCTCCAGAACATCTCCCGAAATGACATCACCGTTTTTGAAAACCACAAAATCAGTGGCGGCCTCCTGGGCATGGCTAGAGTTAGGCGAAATCAAACCTGCCAGTAGCAACAACAGTTGAGGCATGAGTACAAAAAAACGCATATTGAAGGAGGTCATTTGGTTAAGTTTAATCGTTGGTCAACTTCAACGAAAATAAATCTCAAGATCAAAATACACTAAAAATGACCTCAACATTTGATGGAAACAGAGATCTTTGGTCTAACTTTAACCAGTCAAAACAGCCATTCCATATGAAAAAGATACTTCGAATAGGAATTCTCTTAACGCTTATTTCCTCGGTGCTTCTTTCGTGCGCAGATAAGTGCACCGACACCTTCGAGGTAACAGAATATATACCCATTGTTCATCAGGTAGCAGATGTCCGTAACTCATTCGAGGTTCTTGAACCAACGGACATCAAGGAGCCTGGAAAACTATATGTATACAACGACCTGCTATTTGTAGTTGAGAAGTATAAAGGCTTTCACATAATAAATAACTCAAACCCTTCTGCGCCGGTTAGGATACAGTTTATTGGTTTAGCGGGTTGTACCGATGTGGTTGCCAAGGGTACGTACGTTTATGCAAACAATGGCAACGATCTGGTTACAATAGAGGCACTGGGAAACCAGTATAACCTTGTCGATCGGATAAAGAACGTATTTGACCTGTTCGAAACGCACAACGAACAAATTGAGATTGGGTTTGAAGTGGAGAAAACCTGGGTCACTTCAGAAGAGTATAACTGCGAGAAACCGAGGTGGTTCTCCCGCCAGGAAGATTGGGATCTTACGGGAAATTCGGCTGACCAGGGAAGCTCGGGTAGAGGAGGCTCTACGGCACGAATGGCGGTAGTTGAAAATTACATTTATGCGGTAGACAGAAGGGAGCTGATGTCTATTGATGTATCAAACCCGTCAGCACCGGGGCCAGTTGTTAAGAACAACATCGAAAATTGGAACGAGATTGAGACTATTTTCCCTATGGGCGACTACCTGTTTATTGGAACGACCACCGGAATGGAGATATACAATTTTCGGCAAAACCCGGCGAGCCCGACGTATGAAGGAACCGCAGAACACATACGGTCGTGTGATCCTGTTGTGGTAGAGGGTGATATTGCCTATGTTACAACCTATGGAGGAAATCTATGCAGCGGTGGGGCAAACCTCTTGCAGGTGTTTAACGTGAAAAATCCTAAAAACCCAGAACGGTTGGCAACTTATGGGATGACGCATCCACTGGCATTAGGTATAGATGGAACGACCTTATTTATTTGTGAAGGTGAGCATGGTTTAAAAATATTCGATGCTTCTAATCCAAATAAAATTCTTGATAATAAGCTGGCCGACCTACCCGGTTTACAAGCAAACGATGTAATTCCTTTAAATGGGATTCTGATTGTTACCGCCAACGATGGAGTGTATCAATACGACTATACAAATCCACGTAATCTTACCCTCCTGAGCAAACTATACGACCTAAAAACAGAGTGACGTCATTCGTATCTTTGTTGCCCGAAGCTTATGAAATGTTCAACAGGTAAAAAGCAGCATAATAGTCAGGCATTGGCAGAACAGGCTCTTATTCAGAACCGCGTGCAATTTGATGCGAGTAAGGCAATAGGAGTATATCAGTGCGAAGTATGCGACTCGTGGCATTTGACTTCGAAAGGGCAATTAAACCCTGTGCTAAAAAAAGCAATGGAAGATGGCAGCCTGCAACGGGAGATTGATCGATACCAGTGGCAGCAACAGTATCGATAATGGCCTAGATTTCCGCTAAAACGGTTTCGCCGCCCCGTGTCTTTTGATCTAGTTTTACGTTGATTTTTGCATCAAGAGGTAAGAAGACGTCAATCCGACTTCCAAACTTGATAAAGCCCATTTCTTCACCTTGGGTAACCGTATCGCCCGTGTCTACATAAAACCGAATACGTCGGGCAACGGCTCCTGCAATCTGACGGAACAGCACTTCCTGCCCTTTATCGTTTTTGATAACCGTAGTAGTGCGTTCATTAAGCGTTGAAGACTTCGGGTGCCAGGCCACCAGATACTCGCCCGGGTGGTACTTAAAATAGCTTACAACACCTGAAATGGGGTTACGGTTAACGTGCACGTTTAACGGCGACATGAAGATACTCAGTTGTTTCCGTTTTCCCTCAAAATATTCTGGCTCTTCCACCTCCTCAATTACAACCACCTTACCATCGGCAGGGGCAATTACGTGATTTGGGTTAAGCACTGTGTTTCGTGCAGGATTCCTGAAAAATTGAAGAAATAGACCAAAGATTACAACGGCAGCTGTTATGGTAAGATACTGCAGCCACTTTAGGTCGCTGAACTTTAAAACAACAAAGACCAGCAGAGCCAAAACGGCAAACGTGGTCAGTAATATGGTATACCCTTCTCGATGAATCATTAGAATGTGCCTCTTAAGCGTTTGGTGCTTGCAACCTTGTCAATGGCTACGATGTAAGCAGCAATTCGCATATCAACCTTATATTTTCGTGATGCTTTGTAAACCGTTTCGAAGGCCTGCTTCATAATGCGGTCTGCACGACGATTAACACGTTGTTCGGTCCAGAAGTAACCAAGGCGGTTTTGAACCCATTCAAAGTAAGATACAGATACGCCTCCGGCATTAGCAAGGATATCCGGGATAACCATTACGCCATTGTCGTTTAGAATCTTGTCCGCGCTAAACGATGTTGGGCCGTTTGCACCTTCAACAATCAGTTTTGCTTTGATTCGGGATGCATTTTCAGCCGTAATTTGATCTTCCAATGCGGCAGGAACCAATACATCAACATCAAGTTCGAGCAGCTCGTCGTTGGAGATTATTTCACCGTCTTTGAAACCTTCCAGCGTTCCTTTATGTCGTTGGGTGTGCTTGATGGCTTTGGTAATGTCAATACCTTCCTTGTTATAGTATGCACCTGTAACGTCAGAAATAGCAACAATGGTTACACCTTGTTCTTCCAATAGTTTTGCACTAATGGAACCCACATTGCCAAAACCTTGAACCGCCGCAGTAGCCTTGCTAGGATTCATTTTGAGCTTGCCCATAGCCGATCGTGCCGATACCATTACCCCACGTCCTGTGGCTTGAAGTCTACCCTCGGAACCACCCAATACAATCGGTTTACCGGTTACAACGGCTGGACTGGAAACCCCTTTGAGTTTCGAGTACTCATCCATGATCCAGGCCATGATTTGAGGATTGGTTCCAACATCGGGTGCAGGAATATCGCGTTCCGGACCAAACACATTACTCATTGCGTTTGTATAGGCCCGTGTAAGTCGTTCAAGTTCACCTTGACTCATGGTTCGCGGATCACACTTGATACCACCTTTAGCACCTCCGTAAGGAATACCCACAACGGCACATTTCCAGGTCATCCACGCTGCAAGCGCCTTCACTTCGTCAAGCGTTACCCCCATGGAATAACGGATTCCCCCTTTCGAAGGTCCGAGATTAGCCGAGTGGATCACACGATGACCCTCAAAAACCTGTATTTTACCATCGTCCATGGTAACCGGCAGATTAACCGTCACCGATTTTTCAGGAGATTTAAGGGCATTGTAGGTTGCTTCGTCCAGGCCAAGAATTTTTGTGGCCTCAGAAAACCTTTCCATCATCGAATCGAGAGGATTCAAATGATCTTTAATGGGTGCGGGTTCTTTATATCGCGAACTCATCGAGTTAATAAAAATTTAACGCAAAACTAGGGGAATTAATTGAAGACCAAACGAAACTACGAAGCAAATTCTGAGGTTTTTTTTGTTACATCACAGTAAAGTGAAACAAATAGAAAAAGCACGCGGGAGAAGCAAATAGAATCGAGTCCATTCGGTCCAGAAATCCGCCATGACCACCAAGTGTATTACCGGAGTCTTTTATGCCTAAGCTTCGTTTGATTTTGGATTCAAACAGATCGCCAATCGTACCCACCACTGAACAAATCAGCGCCAGAGCAATAAAGTGTGATCGCTCCATAAAGGGAAACATCCTATGCATCAGAATGGAAAAACCAACCGAAAACACAATACCCCCAACAAACCCTTCTATCGTTTTCTTAGGAGAAAGTCTTGAGGCAAGTGGCCGTTTCCCAATCTGGCGGCCTACTAAATAGGCAAAGGTGTCATTGGCCCAAATCAACACAAAGATCAGGAGTATCTGGAAGCCATAGTACGGGAGCAGATCGGTATTGGCTTCGTCAAAAACGAGGTTACCCATACGCAGTAAAAAAGCCAATGGAAGCGAAATATAGAGCCAGCCCATAACGGTTTTTGCTGAATCTCCAATCCAGTCGGTCGACTGGGTGAAGACCAGGTATATGAAGTACAGAACCAGAAGTGGGATCAGATACCAGATGATATGACCAAGGTTTACCACACTATCCTGATACACATAAGTTATAAAAAAGAGCACACTGCCCACAATCAATGGAAAGACGCGGGACTTTAAACTCTTAGAAGATAAGGTGATGGAATAGAATTCGTACAGACAAAAAAGCTGAATGAGCCCAATATATGCTGCAGCTGTCATTTGATGGGTCAACAAAGCGGCAACAGTTACAGCTACATAGGCGGCACCAACGAGGAGCCGTGACATAAAATTACTCATAAGAGAAGTCGACTTTTTTACGTTGATGGAGAAGCAAATATCCGGCGCCCAGGGCCACTACCAGTCCTATGATCATAGGTCCAACGGTGAATTCATAATCAGGCGAAAGAACACCGGGATCGGAGTCCTGGGTCTTTAAGATCCAATCACCCAATACAACCATGAAGTTATTCAACGCATGAAGTATGATGGGTACCCAAAGCGAGCCAGTCCGATAGTAAATGTATCCAAAAATTACTGCCATCACTACCATGGGAATAAACTTGTATGGCTGGAAATGCAGCAGAGCAAAAACAACAGAAGTCACTAGAATGCCAAGGTGCACATTTTTGGTCCAGTTAGTCAGCACTCTTAGCAGAATACCCCGAAAGAATATTTCCTCTCCGATAGCAGGCAAAATGCTCATGATCAAAATATTCACTATGAAGTTGGTGCCTGTATTATACTTGAGAATGGCCGCATATAGGTTGTCGTTTGCCTTTTCCAATGTTGAGAACAGCTCTACTAACTCCGTTGGATATGAAAAACTGGCATTAAACTCAATCAACAAGCCAATTAAGGGCATGAGGCCGAAGAAGAAACCAATTGCAAGAACAATCGACAACGGAGCCGGTGGCCGATTGAGGTTGGTAAATTTTATGAAATTGCTCTTGAAAAGGATGGCACATGTGATGGCCGAAAAAACAAAGCCAAGAGTAGTAAAAATCTGAGAGAACTTAAGAGCATTGGCCTGGTCGCGAGTAAAATCTTCAGCCGGGATCTTTTTGAGATCACTCAGACGCACATCAAAAATTGTACTGGTAAGAAACTCTGAGATACCAAAGAACAAGGCAATGAAAACCAAAAAAATACCAATGGTTATCAAGAAATGTGAACCACCTGTGAGACGACGTTGTGCGTTGTTTTGCATCGATCAAGTATCTTTGCAAAGGTGGTAAAAATTGGTGATATAAACTTAGGCGAGTTTCCTTTGCTACTGGCCCCAATGGAGGATGTAAGCGATCCACCGTTCAGGGCTGTATGTAAGAAGTATGGGGCGGATATGATGTATACCGAATTCATTTCGTCTGAGGGACTCATACGAGATGCTGCTAAAAGCACGCAAAAACTCGACATATTTGGTTTTGAGCGTCCGGTTGGCATCCAAATTTTTGGAAGCAACATTGATGTAATGAAGGAAGCTACCGAGATAGCAACGGCAGCAAAACCCGACCTGATCGACATTAACTATGGATGCCCGGTGAAGGCTGTTGCCTGCAAGGGTGCAGGAGCAGCGTTACTTAAAGACGTTCCAAAGATGGTCCAAATGACGGCAGAAATTGTCAAGTCTACCCACCTTCCTGTAACCGTTAAAACGCGCCTGGGTTGGGATAGTAAGTCGCTGTTTATCAAAGATGTAGCGGCCCGGCTTCAGGACGTGGGTATACATGCATTAAGCATTCATGGACGAACTCGGGTACAGATGTACAAGGGCGAAGCCGATTGGACCCTGATTGGAGAGATTGCTCAAGATCCGAAAATCCACATTCCTATTTTTGGCAACGGAGATGTAGACTCTCCCGAAAAAGCCAAAGAAATGCGCGATCGATATGGTGTTCAGGGCATTATGATTGGGCGTGCCAGCATTGGTCACCCATGGATTTTCAGAGAAATAAAGCACTATTTCAAAACCGGTCAGAAACTGGCAGGGCCCACCATGGCAGAGCGTATCGATACATGTCAGCAGCATTTTGAAGAGGGAATTAAGTGGAAAGGAGAGCGTTTAGGCATATTTGAGATGAGACGACATTATGCCAATTACTTTAAGGGCATTCCTAACTTCAAACCCAATAGAATGCGTTTGGTAACGGCAGAAACCCCGGAGGAGGTAATTTCCATTTTGAACGAGCTTCGTTCACTTTACGCAGAGGTGCTGGTTTAATCGACCGATTGCACCGGGTGAATACCTTTTGTTTCGAGAAATTCTTGCCAATTGGCGAATAGTTGACCTCGGAGAACTCTTGGAAACTTGTGTTGCGAACCTTCTTTTCCGTTTAATCGCATCCATTCGAAAAACCAGTCAACCGGAACTACGGTAACATCTACCTTTTTGAGAGCGTGCTCACGCTCAACCGCGTAATCATCGTTTAGTGCCTTAAGATGTTGATCGAGTTCGACAGAAACGTCCTTTCCTACAAGCATTGGGTCGTTGGTTCCGAGATACCATTTATGACCAAACATACCCGATGTTTTATACCCGGCAAGTGTAAATTCTGGGAATTCTGAGCCGGTTTCTTTGGAAAGGCGGTGAACGGCTTCGGTCATGTTGTCAACGCTGAGGTGTTCACCTACCAAGCTGATAAAATGTTTTGTCCGGCCGGTAATAATGATCTCCTTTCGCTTGAGGTTAACAAACTTTATGGTATCGCCTATGAGATACCTCCAGGCTCCTGAACAGGTGGATAGAATCAGGGCATACTCCTTTCCTTCTTCAACCTCCCAAATGGGCAGAGCACTGGCATTTGGTAAGAGTTGATGGTTTTCATCGAAGTTGTCGGCGTTAAACGGAATGAATTCGTAGAAAATGCCGTTTCGGATTAATAAACGCATGCCGTCGTTTGCATTTTCCCGGTTTTGAAATGCAATAAAGCCCTCTGAAGCCAAATACGTTTCAAAGTATTTAATGGGGCTGCCTAATAAGGCATTAATACTGGCTTTATACGGTTTTATTGAAACACCTCCATGAATGTACACACCCAGGTTTGGCCATATTTCATGAATGTTCTTCAGCTTGTACTCGTCAATGATGTTTTGGAACAGGAGTTGAATCCAGGCCGGTACACCGGCTACCATGCTTACGTCCCAATTAGGAGCTTCTTCTGTAATCCGATCAATTTTCTCCTGCCAATCGTTGCTTGCCTTGATCTCTGGCTCGGGTTTCGAAACGCGTTGAAACAAAGGAGGTATTTTGGATGTGGTAATACCGCTTAAGTCTCCTGTGTAGTAAACACCGTTGTAGTTCAGTGATGTGCTACCGCCAATCATGAGCCAATGCTTGGTCATGTGGTCCTTAGGCATATCGGTTCGCGCAATGGAAAGAATCTGCCTCATACTCGCACGCCGAATCGCTTTCACCATGTCAGCGGAAACCGGAATGTACTTACTGGTTCCATCCGAAGTTCCGGAACTGAGTGCAAAGTGTTCGATCTTACCGGGCCATGTAACATCAGCGGTTCCCGACCGTGCTTTTTCCCACCATGGCAACATGGTTGCGTAATCACCCAACGGAACTTTTTTACAGAATTCGGCGTAGATATTCCCTGAATCGAGAATGGCCTCAAAATCGTGCTCTTCGCCGTATAACGTGTTTTTGGCTTTTGCCAGATTCTTTTTTAAGGTGCGCATTTGGAACTCCTTGGTGCGCTTACCTGAAATATTGAAATTACGAGAAACTCCCTTCGATCGGTCAATCAGCTTCCTATATCTCCGTTCCCGTTCCGACATAGGTGCAAGATAGTTACAAATTCAATAATTTGAAGTTGAAACTTTTCAAGATGTTGATTGTCAACTATTTATCTTGATGCTGAGGAGTGGGTTTATTAAACCGTCCTTTGCTAAAAATTCGAACACCGGAGTCTTTTCCTTTCCGTAAGGCACGTTGTTCCTCTTCGGGCAGAGCAGCAATGGTCTGACATTCTTCCGAACAACATCCACTGTATTTTTCAGCACAGGAAGGGCACTGAATAAATAGCAGGTTACATGCTTTGTTCTTACAGTTTACATGATCATCAAAGGGTTCACCGCATTGGTGGCAATTGGCAATCACATCAGGCGTAATCCGTTCGTTGAGACGTTCGTCGAAAACAAAGTTTTTACCAATAAACTTATTCGGTAAGCCTTGTGCCTCTGCATCGCGGCTGTATTTGATGATGCCTCCTTCAAGGTGATACACCTGTTCAAACCCCTTGTATTTGAGGTAAGCACTGGCTTTTTCACATCGGATGCCACCGGTGCAGTACATCACTACAGGTTTATTCTTTTTATCCTCAAGTTCATCCACTACCACCGGAAGTTGCTCCCTAAAGGTATCAACGTCAGGGCACCAGGCACCTTCAAAATGCCCTACCTCACTCTCGTAGTGATTTCTCATGTCAACCAAGATGGTGTCAGGATTGTTGGTGATCTCATTGAAGCGTTCTACGTTTAAGTATTCGGCCGGCTCCGTAATATTGAAAATGTCCTCTTCAAGACCATCGGCAACAATCTTTTTTCGAACCTTGATGGCCAACTTAAAAAACGACTTGCCGTCATCCTCAACCGCGTAATTCAGTCGGATGTTTTCTAGGAAAGTGATGTCGTTTATGTGTTGGTTGAATACGTCGAGATTCTCCGTTGGAACGCTTATTTGAGCGTTTATTCCTTCGGCGGCAACGTACACGCGCCCCAAAACTCCAACATCGCTGAAGTGGGTGTACAAATGGTCTCTAAAAATCTGGGGATTGCCGATACGGGCATACTTATAAAACGAGATGGTTGTGCGCTTTTCTTCGCTTGATTTCAACCGCTCTTTTAACTCTTCCCCATTAACAGTATTATGCAATTTCATGTTACACTCTTTTTAATGGTTGTGCAAAGATACGTCAACTTGGTTGTAACCAAAATTGGGTAAATTCGTCGTATTACTAAAGACTAGATTAAAAAAGACTAAAAATGGGATTATCAAACATGTTAAAAAACCTGTTCGGGAAAGCGAAAGAAACCGCCAAGGAAATTTCGGAAGATGCGACAGAAGTTGGAGCTAAAATAAAGGCCGAAGCCAGCGAAATGGCTGATAAAGTAGCGGAAAAAACGAAAAAGGTTGTTGACGAAATCAAAGAGGAGACAGCCGAATTTGTAGAAGATGCAAAAGAAGTAGGTGGAAAGATCAAGGACAAGGCAAAGGAAGTTGGTCAGGAGTTGAAGGAAGAGGCTGGAGAAATTATGGAAGAGGCCAAGGAAATGGGCGAAAAAGTGGTTGAAAAGACCAAGGAAGTAGCAGCCGATATCAAAGACAAGGTAACGGATTTGGTGGATGGTGAACAGAAGCAAGAAGAGAATACACCACCTGAAACCGCTGAACCTGAGGGAACGGAAGAAGCAAAGCCTGAAAGCGAAACACCAGAGGCACCGACTGCCGAAACCCCTCCGAAAGAGGACGACAAGCCCCAGGCTTAATTATTTTTTCGAGTGTAGCTCTTTTATTGCTTGTGCAACGTTCATTGCAATGATGGACCGCCCGGTTTGATCGTAATGTTCCGTTGGAAACACTCGCCGATCTGTAAAGTGTTGGTTGGCAACCGCTTCTAAGTTGTCTACCACAATAGCACCTTTGTTGTGGTAACGATCTACAAGGAAGTCGCGGTTCCTGCGCATGAGCCAAACCAGGTTGTTCCCCAAAAGGCTGTCCGCCTGATCGACGTTTTCAGCAAGGATATTAAAGATCAGATTGAGATTTTTTTCTTTGCCAATGGTTATAATTTGATCGAATGATTTCACCATTGGGTTCGACTCATCCAGGTGAAAACCATACACTTTAATGTTTTGATCGGCCAGAATTCGGTAGGGCATGTTTTCAATGCCGCTTGAATCAGGAAACTTAGGTACCTCACACCAGGTGCGAATAGTGGGATAGGGAAATGTAACGCTATCGGTATCGGAAATAAGAGAATCCTTAATCCAACTTTTCCATTTCAACAGGTCTCGTTCGTGTGCCGATCGGTTATCGTAAAAATTCAGCGTTGTTAAAACCCGGTTAACCAGTGGAAGCCCCGGTTGAGCAAGACGGGTTGCTTTCTGCAGAGAGGCCTCATTTGGGCCATAGATCACGTCTTGTCCAAAGGTTCGTAGATTCATGGTCACCACAACGGTTTGAACAGGGCTCTCCGGATCTATTTGTGCGATGACAGGTACGTATTGCCCAACGTGATAACCGGCATGTTCAACCGGCCGCACATCGATACTATCTTCTTCGCAATACAAGTCTATGAAGTCGCTTATTCGCAACTTTAGACTATCGTCTATATGTGTTGTGAAATTCGATGACTCAGCAAAATACAATACATCTGAACGGTGTTGATTTTCATGCAGCATGGTAAGGAGCGAAGCATGTTCATCCAAATCGTTGGGCCAAACAAACTGTTTGTAAACCACATTGAACAAAGCCATCATCAGCACGAGAATGCCAAGTCTGGGTAGAAACCGATACGCGATATGTTTAAGTTGGTTGGTCAAAACTGAAAATAAATAAACGGGTGGTTTGCCATTCCTGCCCAAGCGGTGATGCACCAAAGCATAACGCCATACATACTCCATCGAAGCAATTTGGGTCGGTTGCCTAACCAGTGATCGATACGGCCATTATAAAGCACTACGTCGGAGACAATAAACACAAGTAACATAACAATTAACTCGGGTTTTAGTGTAATGCTTTGAACTCCGGTTGTAGTAAATAGTGCGGCGAAGTGATCCCCAACCATGTCGATATGCTCAATCCTGAAGAAGACCCAGGCAAGATGAACAGCTGCAAAAATGAATGCCCAACCCGCAAGACGAGTCAAACGTGTAGATGGAAGAGTTACCAGCCCTTTGAACATACGTTCTACCAGATATAATCCACCGTGAATGCCACCCCAAATGAGGAAGGTGTAATTGGCTCCGTGCCAAAAACCACTGATAACAAACACGAGTAAGATATTGATAACCCAGCGCCCGACGCGTACTCGGTTCCCGCCTAGCGGGATGTAGACATAGTCGCGAAACCATGTAGACAACGAGATGTGCCACCGGCTCCAGAACTCACCAATACTAGTGCTCAGATAGGGCGTTTTGAAGTTATCCATCAATTTGATTCCCAGGCATAAAGCGGCGCCCTGGGCAATGAGCGTATAACCCGCAAAATCGGCATAAATCTGTAAGCCAAACGCAAAAGTTCCAAACCAAAGACTACCGGTTCCAAAGCCCGAAGGATTGGCATACACCGCATCTACCATGGGAGAAAGGTTGTCTGCGATACAGAGTTTGACAAAAAAGCCATAGAGTATTAGCCGGAAGGCATTGCTAAAGTTCTCATAAACGGGTAGGTGGTTAGCCTTTAGTTGAGGCATCAGCCTGGAGAATCGTTCAATCGGGCCAGCCACCAGCTGTGGGAAGAAGGTGACAAAAAGTGCAAACTTACCGAGGTGAGTTTCTGGTTCTATTCGTTTGTTGAAGATGTCGAGCGTGTAGCTCAACGTTTGGAAGGTGTAGAATGAAATTCCGACAGGGATACTGAAGTACACAGCCTGCGCTACCAGCCCTATTATGGGATGGTCAACTGTGTAAATGTTTACGATCATGGCATCTTTAGCCGGAAGAAAAAGCTTCAAGTATTTGAAGATGAACAACAGACCAATGTTCGATGCGAGGCTGGCTCCAAGTAAGATTCTTCTGTATAAGGTATTGGTTTGTTTATATAACCACTTTCCAACCTGAAAGTCGACCAGGGTAGAAAAAACAATAAGGCTAAGGAATTCAATCTTCCACGACCCATAAAAAAAATAACTCGCTGCAAGTAAGAGTGCCCATCGGTATCTTCCCGGAATCAGGTAATACAGGATTACCACTACGGGTAGAAAGATCAGGAAGGCAACCGAATTAAATAGCAAGTTGTTTTGACGTTATTTGCAAAAATATTTGAAATCGTCCATGAAGCGCTGTCTGCAGATCGTATTTTTTTTGTTCGTCTCTTTGCAGGGGTTCGCAACAAATCCTCAGAACCTCGACAGCATTAAACAGGCACTCAAAACAAAACCGAGAGTGGTGTTTGGCCTAAACAATCGCTTTTCTACCATTTCAGGGGAAATAAGTCGGACCACCAGGTTGTTTGCGGGTTTGGACTATGATAAAAAGATCCGTTTCGAGTTGGCGCTTAATGCCATGCCCAGTGCTGCCGTTACCATTGACTACCCTCGCGATGGAGACACCATCCTTCGCACGAATCAATTGGCATACATTGGGTTTCAAGCCGAATACACCTTCTTTCATTCGAAGAAGTGGAAGCTTAGCTTTCCGGTTCAGATTGGATTGGGGAGGAACACGCATACCCGGAGAGAGAACAGGCATTTGTTGCTTACGCGGAGGTCACCGGTAGTGCCAATAGAGCCTGGTGTAAACGGTTTGTATTATATCTACGACTGGATTGGTTTAAAAGCGGGAGTTGGTTTGCGCATGAGTTTAGGACAGTCGTTTTCGGCCCTCAGTGGTCCGTACTATAACATTGGCGTTGCGGTGTTTGCGGGAGAGCTGTATCGGAGGTTCAAAAAAGCACAACAAAAAACCCCAACCGAATCGGCTGAGGTTTTTATCAGATAAACTTCGTTTTACTGATCATTCTTGATAACCGGACTCTGTCGGTCGTCATATTGATCCAGCATCAGTTGTACAATCCGACCAGCATTTTCAGCGGGTGGGTTTTTGTAACGAATGATCTTATTCTCATCCAGCAAATACACCTGAGGCGTAGATATGATGTTATAGTCTTTTCGGTAAGTGGCCTTGTTAAAGGCGTCCATTACGTTCAACCAGTTTAAATCGTTTTTGCGGATATACTCTTTCCAACCTTCCCAATCAGCTTGTGTGTATACAGCGTAAACAACCAAACCACGATCCTTCATGGTGTCGTACATCTGTTTCAACTTAGGGATTTCTTTCTTACAGTGACCGCACTGGTGATCCCAGAAAACGAGAACCGTTACGGGAGCATCTATTTTGTGAAGGTCGTATGGTCGTGCGAACGTAGTGTCGTATAGGGTTGTGTTAGGAGTTTTGCTACCACAAACCGTCGGTCCGATTTTACCAGCATGTTCGCACATTTTGGCAACCAGAGAAGAATCGGCCCAGTAGCATTTACCGGCGCAATAATAGTTTTGAGCCATGTGGTGCAATACCTTGTCCATACACATGATTTTCGACTCTTCATGGTGGTTGGTGTTCCACCACACAACATACTTATACAATTCCTGAGCCCCGCCTTTTTCGATTCGGGTGATTAGTTCGTCAATCAAAGGAATTAGCGTATCAGGGTTTTGGACAATTAGTTTACCAATGTAGTATTCCAGTTTGCCTTTGAACACGGGTGTTCGCAGCATACCATCGTCGGTTAGGTCTATGTTGTCCCAGTAGTGTTTACGATACCATGAATACCGCTTACCTGTGGTATCTTTCTTTAAATGTTCGGGTATTTCAACGTCGATTACAGCGTTGAACAGCTTAGCCACAAACATGCCTTTGTTTTCGGCTACTACCGCTTTTCGCTTTGCATCTACCTGGTCATCAATTTCTTTGATTTCTATTCGAATGGCCTTTTTGCGTTCGTCGGTGGTTGCGGTATCACGGAATTCGGCAATAAGCTCCCTCTTCCGCTGGCCGGGAGCCAACGCATATCGATCAAACGAAAAGAACACCTCGTTTTCGAGCGATCCTCTCACCGCTTTGTTAAGAGGTGATAAAGTAGTGTCAAAGTCAATCTCAAATTCCTGATCATCGTTTGGTACGACAAATTCGATATAGGTCTTTTTAGGCAAAACAACAATGTATACGCCATTGAGCAGGGAGTTCTCACCTTTAAAGACCACTTTACCCTGCGCATTCACCGCAGAAGTGTCTACAATTTTGTTCTGGTCAGCGTAGTAGTGTGCCAGGATACATTTGTCTCCTTGCTTTAACCCACCAATGTTGAATTCGATGTTATACTGCGCAAATGCTGAGGTTGCGCCCATACACGCCAACAGGATTAGGGTTTGAATATATCTCATAAAATTCTTGTCTTCAAAGTTGTACAAAAATAAGGTCTAGTTTGTTTTAAGTTTGCTACAAAGATTATGCCCGTAGACAAAAGGTTGCATCCAGATGATAAAACTGTTTCATTTTTTGAGATGGTTCATCAGGTGGTGCAATTGATTCCATCGGGCAGGGTTACTTCGTACGGGGCTATTGCGCGTTATCTTGGCGCGGCCAGATCCAGCAGAATGGTTGGATGGGCGCTTAACTCATCTAAAACGAATATTGACCGAATTCCGGCTCATCGCGTGGTGAATCGAAAGGGCATGTTAACGGGCAATGTCCATTTTAAGGGCATTCCCATGGAGCAACTTTTACAGCAGGAAGGAGTATCGGTTACCGACCTAAAGATCGATAACTTTAATGAGGTATTCTGGGATCCCTCCGAAGAGTTGGGTCTTGACTAGCTTGCTGCTTCTTCTGAAACCTCTTCTTCTGCTTCAGGAGCTTCTTCTGTGTCGCTACTCATCAACTTGAAAGAGTCAACCATTTTCTGGAAAATGGGGAGTTTTTCCTCTTTGTCGCTGGCAAGCATCCACATCATAACCAGGTACAGGTTTTCATCTCCTTCGATGGCTGTAAGCAGGTAAGAGATTTCCTCATCTACACCTTCATAAAAACCATCTACCTGAACGGTTTCGCTGTTCAAACCATTGATCATCTTGGCTACCGGCGCAGCCTGTGAGCTTACCTTCAGGTCTTCGGTTACACTGCCAATTTGTGCCAATCGGTAGTTTTGAACTACAGAAAGAGAATCGTGGTAAAGATCGTACTGACGAAAGATATCAATAAACTCTTGCTTTGACTCATCGATTACTTCTATGTACATCTCACGAAAGCCATTTTCGTATTGGAGAGAAGCATCTTCATTGAGCTCTTCCGTTGCCTTCATCATGTACGTTGGAAGTTCTATGCTGTACAGACCTTCAACTTCAACGGTTTCAACACCACCGTTTAGGCCATTACAAGAAAACAAGCCTAGGGCAAGGCAAACATATGCCGCAGTTTTTAGTTTTTGAATCATGTTGGTATGTGATTATTTTAATTTACGTTTTACTTCAACCTCGGTGTAACATTCAATGATGTCACCAATTCGAATGTCGTTGTAGTTCTTAATCTGCATACCACATTCAAAACCTCGATTCACTTCCTTCACATCGTCTTTAAATCGCTTAAGCGCTGCGAGTTCACCCGAGTAAACAACAACTCCTTCGCGGATTAATCGAACCTTGTTGTCTCGGAATACCTTACCATCGGTAATCATACAACCTGCAACGGTACCGACTTTACTGATTTTGAAGACTTCTCTGATTTCCGCATTACCGGTAATTTTCTCTTCAAATTCAGGAGCAAGCATTCCTTCCATGGCCGATTTGATTTCTTCAATTGCCTGGTAGATAATGGAGTACAGTCTGATGTCGATTTCCTCGGTTTCGGCCAGTTTACGCGCTGATGCAGCTGGTCGTACCTGGAATCCGACAATAATTGCGTCGGAAGCACTCGCGAGCAATACGTCTGACTCGGTGATTTGTCCTACCGATTTGTGAATTACATTCACTTGAATTTCTTCGGTAGACAGTTTCAGTAACGAATCGGATAGGGCCTCTGCAGAACCATCCACGTCGGCTTTTACAATAACCTTTAGCTCTTTAAAGTTTCCAACCGCAAGTCGTCGACCAATCTCATCGAGGGTGATGTGCTTAGTGGTTCGAATACCTTGCTCACGTTGCAATTGAGCACGTTTGTTGGCCACTTCTTTGGCATCTTGTTCTGAACTAAATACCTGGAATACATCACCCGCAGTTGGAGCTGAGGTGAATCCAAGAATGTTGACAGGTGTAGATGGTGTAGCCACTTTTACCTGTTTCATACGTTCGTTGAACATGGCCCGAACTCTACAGAAGTGATGTCCGGCTACCAATGGGTCTCCAATGTTCAACGTACCTTCCTGAACCAGGACAGAAGCCATAACACCACGTCCTTTGTCCAAACGTGCTTCCATTACAGAACCTTTTGCACGTTTGTTTGGATTGGCCTTTAATTCGAGTAGCTCGGCTTCCAGAAGTACTTTTTCAAGTAGTTCGTCGATGTTCGTTCCTTTTTTTGCAGAGATTTCCTGGGCCTGGTATTTACCACCCCATTCTTCCACAAGGATATTCATCGAAGAAAGCTGTTCACGGATTCGATCGGCGTTGGCCGTTTCGCGGTCCATTTTGTTAAAGGCGAATATGATGGGCACGTCGGCTGCCTGAGCGTGACTGATTGCCTCTTTGGTTTGAGGCATCACACTATCGTCAGCGGCGATAACGATAATGGCTATATCGGTTACCTTGGCTCCCCTTGCACGCATCGCGGTAAACGCTTCGTGACCCGGCGTATCTACAAATGTGATTCGCTTTTTATTCTTTAGTTCTACCTCGTATGCGGCAACGTGCTGCGTAATTCCACCAGCCTCACCTGCAATTACGTTGGCATTACGAACGTAGTCGAGCAACGATGTTTTACCGTGGTCAACGTGTCCCATAACCGTAACAATTGGGGCGCGTTCTTCCAGATCTGCCGGATCGTCTGCTTCTTCTTCAAACTCAACCTGCTCTTCGGCATCAACGAACTGAACTTCAAAACCAAATTCCTCTGCAACTACCTGAATGGCTTCTGCATCGAGACGTTGGTTAATGGATACCATCATTCCAAGGGAGAAACAAGCGGTAATAATTTCGTTTACGTTTACGTCCATCAAGGATGCCATCTCGTTTGCAGTAACAAATTCTGTGATTTTCAGAATCTTACTGTCGAGCTCTTGTTGCATCATTTCCTCTTCACGAGTCGACTTGTGATCGTCTCGTTTTTGACGACGTAGTTTTTGTCGGGAAGCACCTTTGTTGCCCTTCTTACCACCAAGTTTAGCAAGTGTTGCCTTGATTTTATCCTGGATTTCTTTTTCGGTAATTTCCTCTCTTGGTTCGTCTTTTCGACCTTTTTGGAACTTACCTTTTCCAAAGTTCTTGCCTTTGGAAGAGACTGGAACACCAGATTTGGTTGTTCGTTTGCGCTTCTTGCGTTGATTTTCTTCAGGTTTCCCTCCGCTACTCGCTACTTTCTTTGGTTTTGGAGGGTCGGGTAGTTGGATTTTACCTTTAATGGTTAGACCACCAAGTTTTTCATATTTAGGCTTGATAACCGACTCGGTTTGAGGTGGTTTCTCTTCTTCGGCTTTTGGTTCTTCTACCTTCTTTTCTACCTTCGGCTCCTCTTTTACTTCTTCAACCGGTTTTTCTTCCTTCTCCTCTTTCTCTTCCTTGGGCTTTTCTTCTTCTTTTTCCGGTTCGGGAGTTACGGTTTCAGCTACTGGCTCCTTAACTTCGGGTTCCGGTGCTTTTTCCTCTTCCTTCTTTTCGGGTTTTTCAAGCGAAATCTTACCAAGTACTTTGAGGCCAGGAAGTTCAGGTTTTACGGTCTCAGCAGGTGTTTCTTCTTTTTCCTTATCCTCAACTTCAGGAGCTGGGGGGGGAGCTGGTTCCTCCGTTTTGGTTTCTTCAACCGGTTCTTCTTCCTTCTCGGGTTTCCGGTTTAGGCCAGTGTCTTTAATCAGAACGATATCAGGCGTATCACTGTCTCTCTTTTTCTTTTTGATAGACAGTTTTTTGTCAGCGGTAAGCGTTTCATCTTGCCGTCTGATGTTGATCTCAAGTGCCTGGGATTCTTCTTTAGCCTGTTTGTCAGAACGGTATTTCTGTTCGAGGATTTCATACATGTCCTGGCCGATTTTGGTCCGCATGTTCATGTCTACCTCATAACCGTTCTGGTTAAGGTATTCAATCAAGCTTTTCCAGCTAACATTGAGTTCTGCTGCAACTTTTGATATCCTATGTGTTTTTCCAGCCATTAATGTTTTTACTTTTTAATTACTGTTGAACCTTCCCAAATATCACGAAGTGAACACGAACCGACCATATGTATATGATGCCTCGCTACTTCATGTCAAATGTTCTGATGTCCATTTTTCAATATTATGGTTGCTTCGTTTTATTCAAACTCAGCTTCAAATATTTTCTTAATCTCTGAAATGGTTTCTTCTTCCAAATCTGTTCTTCGAACAAGATCTTCATTCGCCATTTCCAACACACTTTTGGCTGTGTCAAGACCAATTGCTTTCAACTCGTCAATGATCCACTCATCAATTTCATCAGTGAATTCATCCAAGTCTACATCAACGTCATCGTCTTCAATAGTTTCACGATATACATCAATGCTGTACCCTACCAACTTACCGGCCAACTTAATGTTGAATCCACCTTTACCGATAGCCAGGGAAACCTGATCGCTTGGCAAATATACATCAGCGCGCTTCTCTTCTTCATTTAATGTTGTGTTCGACACCTTGGCCGGACTCAAAGCACGTTGAATATAGAGCTGTGTATTTGCCGTGTAGTTGATCACGTCAATGTTCTCATTTCTAAGCTCGCGTACGATACCGTGAATACGAGATCCTTTCATACCCACACATGCACCAACCGGATCAATCCGATCGTCGTAGCTTTCAACCGCAACC
The DNA here is from genome assembly GCA_017640445.1 of Bacteroidia bacterium. Lineage (GTDB taxonomy): Bacteria > Bacteroidota > Bacteroidia > NS11-12g > UBA9320 > UBA987. The sequence continues at coordinate 23,075 of JAEPQQ010000005.1, forward strand.
TTGGCTCTTTCTCCTGGCTCACGTACTACATTCTTAATGGTAATAAGACCATCAAGAATTTCAGGTACTTCCAGTTCGAAAAGACGCTCAAGGAAGATTGGCGCTGTTCGGGAAAGAATGATACGAGGGTTGTTGTTTTGCATTTCAACACGAAGAACTACCGCTCGAACGCTATCACCTTTTTTGAAGAAATCACGGCCAATCATCTCCACTTTAGGAAGAATTAGCTCGTTACCTTCGTCATCGAGTACCATAAGTTCACGTTTCCATATCTGGTACACTTCACCGGTGATGATTTCTCCCACGCGGTCTTTGTACTTACGGAAAAGTTCGTCTTTCTCCAATTCAAGAATTCGCGACAACAGCGTTTGGCGAGCCGCTAGAATGGCACGACGTCCAAAGTCAAGAAGTTTGATTTCTTCAATGGCATCTTCACCAATTTCGTAATCTTCTTCCAACTTTCGCGCTTGTTCGATGTCGATGTCTTTGTTTTCGTCTTCCACTTCGTCAAGGTCAACAATTTTTCGATTTCTGTAAATCTCCAAATCACCCTGATCGGTGTTGATGATGATGTCGAAGTTCGAGTCATCACCGTATTTTTTCCGAAGCATGCTTCGGAATACATCTTCCATAACGGCCATCATTGTGGCCCGGTCGATGTTTTTAAATTCTTTAAATTCCGCAAACGATTCTACAAGTCCTAAACTCATGATCTACTTACTTAAAAGATAAAACTACTGTTGATTTAACAATTTCACTAAACGGTATTTCTACCGGTTCTACTTCTTCTTTTTTCTTTTTCTTCCCAACCTGAGGTTCCCCTAAAAGGCCTGCCTCACGTACTTCGAGAAGTTTGATCGTTTGTACACCCTGGTGCGTTTCGATCTCCAGTTTCCGGCCTATGTGTTTCGGATATTGCCGCTGATTTTTCAGAGGCATATCCGCACCTGGGCTGGATACTTCCAGTATAAACGGGTCGGCTTCGAAGTCATCTTCGTCTACCACCTTTGAAATGGCCCGGCTGATGCGGGAACACTGACTAATGGGTATCCCTTCATCACCATCCAGCAATACCTGAATCTTTTTACTTCGCTCACCTTGAACCACATCAACAAGGAAGTAAGGCGTGTTTTCCACTTCCGTTTCAACGATCGATTTTATGGTGTCAATTAAAGCCATAGGTCAAAGGCAAAAAAAAGAGGGAATTTGTATTCCCCCTTTATTCTTTCTCCGTTTACGGCCGCAAAAATATAACTTTTTAACCATTTTTTGAAACCTGTCGGTTTTAAATCTCTCATAATCAGTATAAGTCGAACATTCTTACGGGATGATCCAACATATTCCAACAAAATTTCGTTAAGAATCAAGAGTTTAACCGTTGGCAGACTGAATTTTGTAACAAGGCAAATTATTTTTGTGCGTTAATGTTCCTGCACCTAACCAAGACACGATGGATCTTTACCCTGATGGTGGCCAGCATCTACTGCGTTTCATATGGTCAGGATATGATCGCAAAAAACATCACCACTCATGATGGTCTGCCGTCTTCTGAAGCCTATGCGGTTGTACAGGACGAAAACGGGTTTATTTGGGTGGGAACCGACCATGGGCTGGCCCGATACGATGGCACTGGTTTTACAGTATATACTACGGAAGATGGATTACCCGACAACACGGTGTTGCGTCTGAACCCTGGCGAAAATGGCCGAATATGGATAACGACCCTATCGAACGACCTGGTCTACCTTGAAGACGGAGAGATACATCCGTATCAGTTCAAATACAGTAAGAAGGGCTTTCCAATTGATCTGAAGTCACCCATTTATCTGGGGACAGACAGTACTGGAAAGAAGTGGATTCGGGGTATGATGACAAGCCACATTTTACTTCAGGAAATTGAGGGAGATAGTTTTCGTATAAATCTCAACGATTTTAATGAGTTTAGTGAGCGGTTTAACAAGCAACTACCTAAATCAACGCGATGGGATGTTGTTGAACTTAAGGACAACAAAGTAGGTTCCTGTATGCTGTTTGACAGTATACCAATTCCTCAACAAAAGGTGTTGGTTAAGCCCAATTATCTCAGATTGTATGGTGCGTATTATGGAGATGAACCGATTCGGCACCACCGACGGTTCTTTAAACTGAACAAGCATGAAATAGTTGGAGTTAACGATTCGGGTGAATACGTTGCCTTTGATCGTTTTGGGGTAAAAGACGTTGGTGTTTTTGGTGTAAGGGAAATGGATGCCCACTATCGCGATAAGCGAAATGTGAACTGGTTGGTTTCACCGCATGGGGCCCATTCCATACACCGCGATAGCAACGGGCTTTATGCTGAGCACGTAATTCGTAATCGATTCGTAACCCGGTTGATTGAAGATTATGAGGGAAGTTTTTGGTTTAGTGATCACAACAAAGGTTTGGGCTATGTGGCCAATCCGGATTTCCGACAACTACGCCTGGACCAAGGGTGTGGTCAGCCACGAGTTACGTCGTTTAAGGTGCGCAATGGCCAACTGTGGTTTAGTACAATTTCGGGAGAGATTTGGAAGGTTTCGGAAGATTTAAAGCCGGAAATGGTCTATTTAGACTCGCGAAGGTCAAATGATTTTTATCCGTTTGAGGTATTACCCAACAACGAACTTGTTCTCCCGGGACCGCTTAAGGTAGACTATAAGACCGGTCGCAAACGCAAATTTGGATTTACCAATTATGTGTTTAAAACCCTCAAGTGTGTGTTGATATACGGTGATACAGTTGTGTATGGTTCTAGTGAAGGCCTCATTCGATTCTCTCTTTCAACGCTTGGACTTACTTACTCTACAACAGACTACCTGGTAGGTTCACGGTTTTCCGATGGGCAATTCAACAGTTTTAACCTACGCATTAACGCACTGCAAAGAGACAAGGACCGCGTATGGATTGGAACAACCAAGGGCCTATATTTTGAACGGCGAGACACCATTCATTCATATAAACATGATCTTCTTGCCCACCGAATTATGGCATTTGGCAACATTGATTCTTCGCTGTTGGCCATTGGCACAAAAGGCGGAGGGCTCTTAATTCTAAACAAGGAAACAGGTGAGGTGGTAACCATACAACAACAAGATGGACTACCCAGCAACCAGGTAAGGTGCATTTATGTAGATGGAGCCAAGGTGTATGTTGGAACCAACAGTGGTTTTTGCGTGTTCAGCTTGTCTGACGACCTAAAGCCACTAAATCTGATCACATTTAATACGCAAAACGCTCTTTCATCGAATGAGATCAACGATATGGTTGTATATGGCAATCGGCTTTGGATAGCCACCAATAATGGCATCATTTACGTTGATCCGAATCGACTAAAAAGCAATGAGAACTCACCCTACGTACATGTGGTTGGGATTGAAGTAAACGACTCTCAATTGAATGTCGATTCTTCCATTGTCATGGATGTCAAACAGCGAAACGTAACTTTTAGGTTCAATGGTCTTGCATACAGAATGGCAGGGGAGGTTCAGTTCAAGTATATCCTTGAAGGTTTTGATCAGGACACAACGTTTACAACCACAAACCAGGCACGTTATACAAACGTTTCGCCCGGAGAACACACGTTTCATGTGTGGGCCCGCAACGAAGATGGTGTATGGAGTTCCAAACCTGCTTCGGTCTCTGTGAGCGTACCGCATAAGTTCACTGAAACCCTGTGGTTTGTATTCTTAATGGTAGTTCTGGCCGCCGCGGCGATCACGTTTACCATAATTTTATTATTCAAGCGGAAACGCAAAAAGTTACGCGAGGACCTGCAAAACTCAAAGTTGAAACAACAGGCTTTGGCAGCCCTGATGAACCCCCACTTCGTTTACAATTCACTCTCGGCGATACAACATTTGATCAATACGGATAATGTTGGAAAGTCGAACAAATACCTCAGCCAATTTTCCAGACTGGTGCGACAGAACCTGGTGTCGGTAAAAAATGGGTTTATACAAATGGAAGATGAGCTTGAACGACTTAAGCTCTACATGGATATTGAGCGAATGAGGTTTGGAGATAAGTTGTCGTATGAAATCCTATTCAAGGATGACTTTGACGACGTAAGTTTCAGCATACCTTCTATGATTCTGCAACCCTTTGTAGAAAATGCGATTTGGCACGGAATTCTTCCTCAAGAAAAACCAGGGTACATAAGACTAAGCTTTGAGGTTATTGAAGAGGCAGACATTCTCGCCGTAACCATTACCGACAATGGTATTGGCATTGACCATGCCCGAAAAACCAAGAAGAAACACCACACCTCGGTTAGTTTGGAGATCACAAAAGAGCGGCTAGACCTGCTCGGAAAACAAAACGGTAAATACTATCGGGTTGATATTGAACAACGCAATGGAGAGGAAGGCGGAACCAGTGTGTATATCGAAATTCCTATAATCTGGTAACTACTGACTTGGCCTTTTACTGAGTTGAGAGAACCGTTGCGTGGCCAGGTAACCCGGTATGCAGAAAAAAGCCAAGACTGCGAACACATGTTGATGTCCTTGCACACCTGGCGAGCTATCAAGAAGATACCCCATCAGTGGCCCCATAAAAACATCGGGGGTATACCCGATCAAGGAAACAACACCTACGGCACTTCCGGTCACTATCAATGGTAGACTCGCTTCCTGAAACAAAGCAAAATACAAACCTCGCAGTCCATAAATTCCCGCACTTGTAAACGCAATGGTCAGAATAGAGAGCGTAACCATACCCGGTTGGAGCATGCCTGATGCCATACCCAAACTGCCTATCAACACAACCAAAAAGCAAAGCCGGATGATGAGTGAGTGATGTTTCCGGTCTCCAAGGAATCCGGCGGCCAGGGCGGCCAATGGTCGGACCCAGAAAGATACCGTCCCTACATGGGCGGCTTCTACATCATTATAACCAAGTACTTCGCTCGCGTAAAGCGAAAAGTCATCGGTGCATTTGTAACCTACATAACTGCATAGCACAATAATGGATTGCAACCAAACCATTGGGTTTTTGATAACGCTCCGAACACCGGTCCAAGATAGAAGGGGTGACTCCCTTTCTTCCGACTCCGTGTCGTGGAGGATAAACCAAATGAGCAGGCCAATGAACACTATTAAACCGGAAAAACATAAAATAATGGTGCCCAGTGCTTCTTCAAGTTGATGTAAGGAAGCAACTTCCACGTCTACCGGAAGGAAAGCTTCAAACAGGAGCACTGAAACGGAGGCGAGAGCCGCTGCTATAAACCCTCTTCCTGCGTCAACCAAACCAAACGACATGCCTTGTTGCTTTGAACCTCCATTCATTCTTATTGCTTTGACGGATGCAGCCCAAAAAAGGAGAATAGTGCTTATACCCCAAAAGGCATACAACATAGTCAGGGTATGAATGGACGGAATTGACTTCATAATGAGACCGCCTGCCGCAGTTAGCAGGAGAGATGCCGCTATGAGTTTACGAGGACTGTATCGGTCGGCAATCGGGCCACCAACAAAATAAGAAATCATGGCAACTACTCCGTATATGGAAAAGGCGGAGCCTAACTCGAAGTTTGTAAGTTGAAAAACCTTTAGAAAAGTAGGTCTGAAAATACGTGCCATCACAAATGGCAAGAGAAAGATGAACTCACTGGCCAACATCAACAAGATTAGGTTCCTGTTTCGTTTCATAGCCCTGTAGGTTTAGGAATAGGCCCACGGTTAATACTGCCTGGTATTGGCCTTACTACGACAACTAGCAGCGATATTCTATTCACGTTTTTCGGATTCAGAGGCGTGAAGGTATCACCTCAACCAGAAATTAGCAATCTCTGAATGCACAAAGAACCTACCGGAACGGATCGCTGAACTTTGTTTCGGTCAGGAAATCTTCGTCTGTTAGTGTTTTAAGAAACGCTACCAGTGCCGACTTTTGTTCAGGTGTAAAATTGAATCGAACAGGTTCATTGGTGGTGTTGTCGCGCAGAAAAGGTTGTAGGGTTGGATGGTTTTGTATCCCGGTGCTATAATGGTCGATCACCTCTTCAAGACTTGAAAACCTGCCGTCGTGCATGTATGGAGGTCGTACCGCAATATTTCGGAGCGAAGGTACTTTAAACTTGCCTCGGTGTCCGTTGACCAACGTGGATTCATACACGCCCTGGTCGTCGGTAGATTGAGCATCAAGTCCATTGTTGGTGGCAATTGTGGAACCATTTTCTGCCAGGAGGGGGGCAACAAATGCTTCGCTCATGTGACAGCTGGCACACGACGGTGCAACCAGATTTGTAGCATAAAAAAGTTCCTTGCCGAGGTTTTCTTCTTCCGTAAAGTTAGGGAAGTCATCAAGTGGCGAAGCCACCTGGCTTCGTCCCAGGTCGTATTTAGCCTGGAAACTTACCATGCTTCTTATGAATTGAGCAAGTGCTTTGGCTATTCGGTCTGCGGTAATCATATCGTCACCAAATGCATTGGTAAATAGCGTGCTGGAATAGGGTTGTTCCGAAACGATTCGAACCACGTCGTCAAGCGTTAGTCCCATTTCTACCTCATCCTGAAACGGCATTAGTACTTGTTCTTCCAGGCTGCCAGCACGTTCGTCCCAAAAGAACTTGCCTGTATCGTAAAATCGGGCATTCGCCAAACCCATTGAATGTCTACGGGTTTTACCGCCTTCAAAGCCGAGGCTAAGCACTTCATTATCGCTAAATCCAAGTTCTTGTTTATGGCAGGAGGCACAGGCAATGGTACTGTTCGCGCTTAGCATTTTTTCATAAAATAATACACGACCCAGGGTTGCACCGGCATCGGTTGTAGGGTTGTCAGACGGAGTGTTATCGCTTTCTACGGCAGCAAACTGAAATCGGTAACGCGCGGGAAATGCATTGACCCTAAAGTGGTGCGGGAGTGTAATATCCGAGTAGTTATATGGCGTTTCTGGTAGGTCAAGACCAGAGAGTGCGTTGTCAGTTGGGTTGGTTTGAGGAGTACCTTCATCTTCATTGCAGGCAACGGCAAACAAGAGTACTCCAAGCAGAATAAGGAAGGATGGTAGTTGACCAAAACGAGCAGATTTAAGCATATCAGACATAAACAGTTTAACTTTACCTATTAGTCCGGTCTCAAAACAAAAGGTTGCGTGTGCGCCAGGTTTAATCCAGGCTATGCGTTTCTCAGATATTGGGCTGCTCCGGCGTTTAGCTCAAAGTCAAAATCGGAGATACAGCTGTCGATGGTACCAATTGATTCCTGAACTCTTCGGTAAACGCCACCTAAAGACATGTAGTAATCACGGTTTTTATGGTTGTTTACAACAAGGGCGTGTTCGTTACACCATTGAAGGTAGTCGGCACTCAAGGCATAGTTTTCAAGCGATCGCAACACCATGCAAAAGGAGAGTAGGTTCGAGCGCAATTGCAGATCGTCGTATTCGTTGTCTACGTAAATATTGAAAGGCTCGTTATTAATCGTGCATTTTACCAGTGGAAAGTAGATATTGTCGGTTAAGAAGTCGGTTAAAACCGGGGTAAGAGAGACGTTATGGAGATCCCAGATTTTTTGCAGTTGGTCAATTTCCGCGTAGGACAAAATAGTAGGAATTAGTTTCGAATGGTAAGCAGGCTTCCGTTTCGGAACACCTGATATCTTTTCAAGGCAAACCGACTGGGTCCTTGTAAAACGAAGCCATCGAAACTATAGAGGCTCTGACAACATTCGGCGAACGTATCATTGTCGTATGTACCGCACCTTAGTTGAATGTTACTCGAATCTACTTGAATGTGCGAGCAACTCAGATCGGTGTTAAACGTACAGGTGCGTTCGAGTGCGTAAAATTCGTCGTCAAAATTGTGAACCAGAAAAATCCCTCTGTGCCCGCCTTCAAGAAGGGAGAAACTGCCCAGATTTTGTAAGTGAAAATGTGAAGGAAGGTCGAGATTAACCGTGATACTTACAGGTACATCGGGTATAAAAACCTGTCCATTGCCTGGTGTATTGTCGTTGCAGGAAGATGCAAAGAACACGGCAAGTAATATGAACAGCAGTTTACGCATAGTCGTAGAATCCTTTGCCTGATTTTCGCCCGTGGTGGCCTGCGTCAACCTTTTGTTTCTGAATTCGGCTGGGTCGGAACTTCCCATCCTGATAGAAGAGGTTAAACATGGATTCCGTAACTGAGAAGTTGGTTTCGACTCCAATAAGATCCATTAATCGGAAAGGGCCCATTTTAAAACCAGAGGCTTCGAGCAAAGCGTCAATATCTTCGTGAGAGGCAACATTTTCTTCCAATGTTTTTAGGCCTTCAACATAGTAGTGACGAGCCACACGGTTCACAATAAAACCGGGGGCATCTTTTGCCATAATAGGTGTTTTCTTAATCTGTTTTACCAAATCGTATGCGGTTTGTGCAACCTCAGGCGAGGTATGCGCACCGCTTACCACTTCTACCAACTTCATAATATGAGCCGGGTTGAAAAAGTGAATGCCCACTACCCGTTCGGGGTTGGGAATGGCCGCAGAAATTTGGGTAATCGGAATGGAGGAGGTGTTGGTAGCCAATATACACTCGGGTGCATTGATGTCAGCCAGCTGTTGAAACAGTTTAATCTTAACATCCAAACGTTCTACAATGGCTTCGATTACCAAATCCACCTTCATGTCGAGAAGCGAGTCGGTTTGACCAATATTAGAAAGGGTTTCTTCTTTCTTGGATGCGTCCAGTTTTCCAATCGAAATGCCTTTGTCCAGATTTTTAGTTATGGACACTACTGCTTTTTCCAGGGCTTCCTTGCTTAGGTCGAACAGAAGTACGGAATGTCCCGCCATTGCACACACTTGTGCAATTCCTGCTCCCATGGTTCCTGCTCCTACAATTCCTATCTTCATCTATTCTTGAGGCTGTTGTTCGTTTGAAGGTGAGTTTGATCGTTGATCCTTGTTTTCGTTTGAGTTGATCTTAAATCGAATGGAAAACACATGTGAATAATTAGTAGCCGCTGTACTTGCTACGTTGGCCATTGCATAATCCAGTGCAAATTTATCCAGTTCTATTCCAACTCCAACATTGGGTTGTACCGACCATAGTTCTTTATCATCGATATCAGAAACCTTTTGAATGTTTCCGATACCACCGCGAAGGAAAACCGCGTCGGAATATCCCAGCTGAATTCCCATATGTGGGTCAATACTAACGGCGTTTGTACGTAAAAGTGTATTACGCTTACCATCCGTGGTCAGGTCGGCATTAATCTCGGATAGAAGCGAGTACTTCTCTCCAAGGTTCCATTTTTTTGAAGCACCCAGAATCAATCTTGGTAGTGTAATCTCCAGAGAGTTCTTAGGAAGTTCTTGATTTTGCTGGGTCAAAACGTCTTTTTGTGCGTCGGTGAAGGTAAAGTTCCATGCATTGAACGTACTGGTGACATCACGGGCTACAAGAGCAAAGTTCCAACCATTATCTCGTTTCCATTGCAGTGCAGCGTCTACCCCAAACCCCCAGGCTGAGGCAAACTGACCAGCTTTTCGCCGGATGATCTTTGCGTTTCCACCTACACTTAGCCCCTTTTTCAGCAGTTTTTGAGCGTAGCTAAAGAGAAAGGAGTAGTCGACTGCCGAAAACTCCGTTATAAGGTCGTAGTCAAACTGACCATTCTTACGCACGTCTAATGTATTTGGAATACCATCAACCCCCATTCGTACAAACGACACAGCCATCACGCTGTTGTCACCGGCACTGAAAGCAAGTCCTCCGTAATCGTAGTTTGCAATTCCAGCGAAATAGTTGGAGTGCATGTAACTCACTTCTATTTTGTTATCGAGATGAACAAGACCTGCCGGGTTCCAATAACCTGCGGTTACATCGTCAACACCCGCAACAACTGCCTGAGACATACCAAAAGCCTTGCCGCCTACACCTACAAACAGAAATTCATTGGAATATTTGGGTGTGCTTTGGGAAAAACCCGAAAGCGCTAAACAGGTGCACACCATTGTCAAAATAATCTTCTTCATTATCATTTCAATTCTTCATCCAGTTTTAGAACCCAGGGAGCCATTTCGTCACAAAGTTCTTCAACGAGTTGCTTAAGCAAGGACTTCTGCCCATCCGAGAACGGAGTAAGCCCCATTTTATTACATATTTTACCCAGCGCAAACACAATATTATCGCTTTCTACGTACGATTCAAGATATCTGTGCTTCATAAAACGGTCAAAGCCCAGGGTAAACTGATCAAAGTTAGAGAAATCGTTTCGAGCCAAAAAGGAGTGTAATACCTCAATTTCGACGGTTTCAAAATCGGTGTACAGGTTTTTGGCCAACTGGGGGTTGGCTTTGATCAAATGGTGGTCAAGGGCCAGTTCAACCAAAATGTGACTGATAAACCAATCCTTATCAATGTCGTGTTCGCTTGCCCTAATTTGTTGCGTTACCTGATGCATCATATCGTGAAAGCCCTGCCATGAGTGAAAGATCTTGTCGGATTGGACGTGCTGTATGCATCCTCTCAACAGTTGGAGTTCGTTGCTCTCATTAGATATATCAATATTCAAATTGAGTTTGGTGCCACGTACGAAGTTGCGCACAATATCAGGGAAAATCAGACCCAGATTAAAATAACCGTTCCCTTTTTGCTGATCGAAATAATAATGTGATAAGAAGTTCACTGTACAAAGGTCGACTTAATTGTACAATTCTCCTTAACTGATTTAAAGCCAACCCATACCTGGAATTGTGTTGAAGAGATAAGTAGACAATCGTTATTTTGTGTTGGCACGGTTTATGATTTACAATAATCAAAACAGATAAATTGCGTTCCTAAATAACAGATAAAACGAAAATGAAGATATTCAAAACAATAGCCTTGTGTCTTATCGCCACGATGAGCATGGCTCAGGAAGAGATTCCAACAAACGAACAAAGCGGTAAAGCGGAATACAAGTATTCGGAAGAGGTTCCTGGCCTTACAGCGGATCAACTGTACGACAGAGGCCTTGCATGGGTGAATAAGTTCTACAAGAACCCGAATGGAGTGCTGAAAACACGCGACAAGGAATCGGGAAAACTAGTGGGAAGAGCACGCTTCAAGCTGTCTAAAACCGATAAAAAAGGAAATGTAAACCCAAATGACGGGTACGTAGCGTATCAAATTACCCTTCAATTTAAAGACGGTAAATATCGATACATCATTGATGGCATCCGATGGGAGCAGGGTTCTTACTACGATGTTAGCCAATGGAGTGATTCAACACAAGCGAACTACAACAAACAAGTCTATACTTCATACATTGCTCAGGCAATCAAATACTTTGACACACTTTCAGAAAACCTGGAAGATTATATGAAGGTAGGTGAAGCTAAGGTGGAGGACGACTGGTAGTCGTTTACTACTTACGCTCTCCAGTAATACTTACACGTTTTACAACGCATCAGAATGTTCTTAAACCATTTGGTAGGAACTCCTATCTGAACCAGAACTTTTTCAATTCGATCAAGGAGTCTGTTTCCAGAAACTGCTTTGATCTCAAATTTGTGATGATGGCAATTGGGGCAAGCTAAGTGTGTCATTTGTCGTATTTTTTATCTCTTGTCGTACAAGATAACAAATTTGTTGCTCATTTGTGGTAAGAAAAACCTCATTTGACAATGTATTTACAATTGATTTACAGCGATTTACGTTACAAACAAAATCAGAACTAACACGTTCAATAAAGTTGTACATTTACATGACAGAAACGGATGGACGGTGTTTGGTTTGGTAAGTATTCGGAGGAACATAAGGATTCATCTCCTTTTGATCGATTGTTTCCCTTGTTAAAAGAGCTTCTTGTTTATACCAGCGGTGATTTTTCCGAAGCCCTCGATTGGCTTACCGAGCTTGACCGGGAACATGGCTTAACGGACAACGACTATGGCATTGGAGACTTCATCAATGACCTAAAGGAAAAAGGTTTCCTCGATGAGGGTGAACGCCAGGGAATGGCCATCACATCAAAGATGGAACAGTCTATTCGAAAGGCTGCGCTCGACGAAATTTTTGGAAAAATTCGTAAATCGTCAGTGGGCAACCACGATAGTAAGTATACCGGTAAAGGTGATGAAGTGCTGCCCGAATTGAGAAACTACTCCTTTGGCGACGGATTGGACAAAATTGCCCTAACGGAGAGCCTGTTTAATGCACAAATCAAAAACGGTATCGACGAATGGGCGCTGTCGTCAGAAGACCTTCTGGTGCGGGAAACTGAACTTAAGACCCAAACAAGTTCCGTGCTCATGATCGACATAAGCCATAGTATGATCCTTTATGGTGAGGATCGCATCACACCTGCAAAGAAAGTGGCCATGGCGCTGGCCGAATACATCAAAACAAAACACCCAAAAGATACCCTCGATATCATCGTTTTCGGAAACGATGCGTGGGAAATCAAACTCAAGGACCTGCCTTATTTGCAAGTGGGCCCATATCATACGAATACGGTGGCAGGGTTGCGCCTTGCACAGGATTTACTGAGACGTAAACGAAACCCCAATAAGCAAATCCTTATGATTACCGACGGAAAACCAAGTTGTCTGAAAGAAGGTGGTGGGTATTACAAAAACAGCTTTGGCTTAGACAGAAAGATCGTTAATAAAACCCTAAACGAAGCAGTGGCTTGCAGACGTTCGAAGATCAATATTACCACCTTTATGATTGCTCAGGATCCCTATTTGCAGCAGTTTATAGCTGAGTTTACCGAAGCGGCCAAAGGCAAGGCATTTTACAGTGGCCTTGATAACCTGGGTCAATTTGTGATTCACGATTACGCCAATAACAAACGAAAAAAGAGATAACATTGACAAAACATACATCCATTACCACACTGGGCCAGTTGATTGCCAGTGGTTACCAACCTAAGGATATCAAAGATGAACTTCGGGATAACCTGTTGGCCCGATTGGCTAACAACGAGAGAACGTTTGAAGGAATTTTTGGTTACGAGAATACCGTGATACCTGATTTGGAGCGAGCCATACTGAGTAAACACAATATTAATCTGCTGGGATTACGTGGCCAGGCGAAGACCCGGATGGCCAGGATGATGGTAGAACTTCTCGATGAATATGTGCCGGTAATTGAGGGGTCGGAACTTAACGACGATCCACTAGAGCCGATAAGCAGTTATGCGAAAATGCGAATTCAGGTAATGGGCGATGATACACCGGTAGCCTGGTTACACAGATCGGAACGCTACATAGAAAAATTGGCCACCCCTGACGTTTCGGTGGCTGACCTTATTGGCGATGTGGACCCCATTAAGGCGGTAAACGAAAAGTTGAACTACAACGACGAGCGGGTGATTCATTTTGGTATTATTCCCAGAGCGAACCGCTGCATTTTCGTAATCAACGAAATGCCTGATTTACAAGCACGTATACAGGTTGCGTTATTCAATATTTTGCAAGAAGGAGATGTGCAGATCAGAGGATTTAAGTTTCGTCTCAAGTTGAACCTTCAGTTTGTTTTTACAGCAAACCCAGAAGATTATACCAATCGGGGAAGTATTGTAACACCTTTAAAGGATCGTATTGGTAGTCAAATACTTACGCATTACCCCAAGACCATTGAGCTGGCAAAGCAGATAACCAGACAAGAGGCAAGTATTACCCCTCAGCAAGAAAAGATGATTGATGTTCCTGAATTGATGCGTGATCTGGTTGAACAAGTGGTGATGGAGGCTCGAAGCAACGAATACGTCGATCACAAAAGTGGTGTTTCGGCGCGATTGAGTATTACCGCAATGGAAAACCTGGTGAGTGCGGCGGAAAGGCGGGCAGTGATCAATAAGGATAAAAAAACAACGCTTCGTATTGCAGATCTTCAAGGTATTATACCCAGTATAACAGGAAAGATCGAAATGGTGTACGAGGGCGAACAGGAAGGCTCGTTTAATGTGGCCAATATTCTTATTGGCAAGGCCATTCGCAGCCTGTTTGAACAACACTTTCCCATTACCGCAAAACGAAAAGAAGGGCAGGAGGATCCATTTAACAAGGTAGTTGAGTGGTTCGAATCAGGGCAAAACATACACCTCAATTTCGATGATTCTGATGCGTCGTATGCACGACAATTAAACCGGGTTCACGGTTTGGCAGAACTTGTAGACAGTTTTGTGCCCGACTCTGGCAAAATGGATAAGTATACCTGGATGGAGTTTGCCTTGTTTGGATTGGCAGAACATTCCAGGCTCAGTCGACGCTTCTACGAAGACAAAACAGCTTTCACCGATTTGCTCGGTGGATATCTGGGTTAAGCAGTTGCAACATCCGAAACAGTAACGACACAAACCAAATATTAAGTCGCACCTACTAAGGGAAAGTATTCGACTAGAGAGAGCAGGTTTGTTGTGACAAAAGTCAAAGCAATCTTTGCCGTCTAAACGAAGATTTTTATGGTGTTTGCAAGATATGTGTTGGTTTTGAGCGTTGCATGCATGTTTAATATGCAATGGGGTTGGTCGCAAACAAAATCGTACACCAACCCAATGCTAAAAAGTGATTCGGAACTAATTTCAAGACTCGCCAACAGCGTAATTTCGGACCAGACAAAGGCCTCTTCCTTGGGTGATTACAACAGGTTGTTTAAACTGCAGCTTGTTGCAAACAGGTGGAAAGATGCTTTTAACACCATTCAAGTTTATCAAGAGACTTATGCCAAGGGCCAATGGGCCGCCAGCACTACTCTTCACTATCAGGTTTATGCGCTCGCAAGAGAACTGGCTGATTCCAAACAGCTGAACTGGCTGGATGCCATACGAAGAGGTTACGATAGTTGCCTAAGCTTTATCCCGCCTAAGCTCCAATATGGATTCCGAGAATACAAAAGAAACTACTCGCCTGAGACCAGTTCAGGGTATGAGGAGTTTATAGAAAGATTAGCTGGTCAAGACACGCTAAATTCGGGCGAGGCCATAACACTTTGTATACGAAACCTTGAAAAAGAGATATATGAAACATTTCTACCCGCCTATGATCAGGTGCTTAGGCAGCACGATAGTACGTTTTTTGATATAACAGAAGGGATAAAGATTAAGATTTCTGAAGGAGTAGATCTGTCAGCACTGGTGGTTCGCAAAAAGGACTCCAAACGACCGCTTCCGGTAATCTTAGTTTATAACATCTATCCATCCGAACAAGATTTTTCTTGCGCCAAGCGCTCGGCATTGCATAACTATGTAGGTGTTTCGGTCAATACCAGAGGAAAAAGAGAGAGTAAAAGTGAGCTTTTGCCATTCGAACATGAAACAGAGGACATTTTTGCTATAATTGATTGGATTTCACAACAGCCGTGGTGTAACGGGCAAGTTGGAATGATGGGTGGAAGTTACTTGGGTTTTAGCCAATGGGCCACTACAAAAAAAATTCATCCGGCACTGAAAACCATAGTTCCCAGTGTTGCAGTAAACGTTGGAGTTGACTACCCAATGCACAACCACATTTTTATGCCTTATATGTTAAGGTGGTTGTACTTAGTTACATCGGATAGTCTGATAAATTACCCTCTGTTCGCCAACGAAAAGTATTGGGGGAAACAGCAAATGGACTGGTATAAAAGCGGAGTGGCGTTTAGCAATTTTGACAGTTTAGAGGGAAAAAGGCACCCAATCTTTCAAAAATGGCTCAAACATCCATCGTACGATAGTTTTTGGAGGGCTTTTGGGCCTAACCCATTGGATTTTAGTGAAATCGATATCCCGGTCCTCACAACAACAGGTTACTTCGACGGAGATCAGGTTGGAGCATTGACCTATTATAGGAACCATATGAGACATAATCCAAATGCAGAACATTATGTTGTTATAGGTCCGTTTAACCACAGAGGAGGTCAGCACTACGCTGTGCGCAATGTCTTAGGGTATAAGATCGACGAGGAGGCTAATATACATATACATCAGTTGGCCTATGAATGGTTTGACTATGTCATGAAAGGAAAGCCGAAGCCCGCCATACTCAAGGACAAATTCAACTACCAGTTAATGGGTACAAATACCTGGAGGCATTGTGCCAACTTAACTGAGTTGAAGAAAGACAGTATGCTTCTTTATTTGGGTTCAAAACAGAACAATGGGAGGTGTCAGCTTAGACGATTGCCGTCCGGCGAAGAGCGGTCTGTTTTTTTGGAAGTGGACCTGGCCGACCGGTCAGATTCATCTGAATACAAATTGTCTGGGAGTTGGATGCACCCGTCCGTGTCATCAACCCTCTATTCAGATAACAGCTTGATTTTCGAATCGCTACCTTTTACCGAAAAAGTTGACCTCAACTCAGTGCTATCAGGCAAGCTTCGTTTCCGGACAAACAAGCAAGACTTCGACCTGGTGATGAAGTTATACGAACTACTGCCAACGGGAGAGTACTTCCCGTTGTCGGTATATTTACAACGAATGAGCTATGCCAGGAACTCCCAACAACGTGAATTACTGGTACCCAATGAGTGGACGGAAATGCCCATAGGAAGCGCCTATTTCTCTTCTAAACAGATCAAGAAGGATAGTCGACTGGTGCTTATTGTAGGCGTAAACAAGAACCCGGATTGGGAGATAAACTATGGTTCTGGCAAAACCGTGAGCTTAGAAACGATTAAAGACGCCAAGGAACCCATATTGATTGAGTGGAGCAACAAAAGTTGGGTAAGTCTGGGTGTTTCAACATGTAAAACACCCTAGTTGTTAGGTATTCGAAACCGATGGTAGTTCGTACCTACATTGTATCGAAAACACCGTTTAATCAAAATAATTTTCACCGATTTGCTCGGTGGATATCTGGGTTAGGGCTACTCCTTCAGTAACCTAAGAGTTGCAATCGCACCGCTTCGATAAGCACGAATGAGGTATACTCCAGGTGTTAAATCGTTGATTTTCAACGACACAGAAGTAGATGTAGGCTCCAATTTCTGAATTAGCCTACCACCAATATCGCATAGTTCAATTTTGTCAAGTTGGTAGGCAGACAGGATACGAACCGTATTTGCCGCCGGATTTGGAACCAACCTGGTTGAATTTTGAATTAGATCGTGAACAGAGCTGGTACACGTATCTACCTCCAATTTGATCTCACCTCGTGCCTCACAACCAAATGAATCTTCGGCTTCAACAACAAGCTTCTCCGTTTTGGTAACGATAAAAGCGTTGGCCGGATATCCGTTGATGCCTTTTGACCACCAATACTTTTTAAACCCAAAGGTCGCGATCGCTAAAACACTATCTCCAACACAGTAGGGCCCCTTTGGATACAGATCTATCTTTAATGATTTTGCGGAACCTTTTCCTATGTAAATGCTATCTCGACACTTGTTTCCACTGGCATCCGTGAAGTCGAGCCAATACCATCCAGATGATTTTACGGTGAGTATTCTACCCGTTTGTGAGGTGTTCCATTTGTAATTCTTGTAGCCACTCTTGGCTTCCAGAATAATGGAGTCGCCCTTTCCGCACAGTACTTTTTTGGGCCATGGATCTATTATTTCCGGGCACTTCTTTTTACAGGTATCCCGAACTATTACCTTGAATTCAGCACGCGCTTCACAACCCGCACTATCTTTTGCCTCAACAACCAGAACTTTGGTTTTGGTTGGATAAAGTTCAACGCGGTTGTATCGATGCCCTGTGTTCCACCAGTAGAGGGCAAAGCCACTCGTGGCTTCTAACACCACTTTGTCGCCTGGGCATACAATCGCTGGAGAGGGATTGCTGTACACCTTAAGTGTTTTACCACCCTGGCCAATGTATACACTGTCTTTACAAACCTTACCCCATTGCGTAGTGGCGGTTACTTTGTACCAGCCCTTTTTTCGTACTTTGAGAATGCGATCTTTTGAACCCGTGTTCCACTTGTACGTTTTAAATCCACTTTTAGCCTCCAGAATGATGGAGTCTTTATCTCCACACAAAACCTTCTTCTTGCCTACTTCAAGCAAGCCATCACAGTCGTCACAGCTTTTCACTGTAATTCGAACATCTTCTTTATACGAGCAACCAAAAGAATCTACTGCTTCAACGAGATAGCCTTTGGTTTGTGTAGGTTTTACCCAGGTGATGCGGGTTTTGGCTCCCGTGTTCCATTCATACGTTTTAAAACCTTCAGATGCCTTAAGGGCGATGGAGTCTCCTTTGCAAATGGTGGTGTTAGATGGGTAGGTTGATATGGAGAGTTTCGACTTGCTTTTTTCAATCACCATGGTATCGTAGCAGTAATTTCCATTAAGGTCTTTTACTTTTAGGATGTATGTGCCTGCATATTTAACAACGCGAATACGCTTGGTTGATCCGTTATCCCACAGATAGGATTTATATCCTGATTTTGCCTCGAGAATTACCGAATCCCGGTCGCCACAAATGACCTTCTTTGGCCAGGCTCCTATCAACCCCTTGCATCCCGATGAACTGCAGGTCTTGACGGTGTATTCGATCTTGGTTTCTTTTGTGCAGCCATTTGAATCCGTTGTAACAACAGTGATTTTACCGGAGGTAGTTGGTTTAAGCACGATTCGGTTGCCTGTTGCCTTGTTGCTCCAACGAATTGACTTGAATTTGTTTGCAATCTCGATAACCAGTGAATCACCTTTACAAACTTGTTTATTGCTGGGGTTGAACCAGAGTTTTGGTTCAATGGATTTTACAACGTTCACCTTAACAGTGTCGCTGTACGACTTCCCTGATTTGTCCTTAGCCTTACAGATGTATGAGCCGCCATACTTGACTGTAATTATGCGAGAGGTGGACTTGGTGTTCCACTGATATGAGGCAAAACCCGAGCTCGCTTCTAACTTTATGGAGTCACCGTGGCAGAGGGTGATTTTACCTGACGGATAGATACTAAAACTTTGAGCAAGTGAGGTAGTACAAAAAAACAAAAACGTGAAAAAAAGAGCACCAAGGTGCATAAGGGATGAAGTTTTCATAGTGGGCGCTTTTACCAAAATTACAGGGTAATTTGGTAATTAGTCTGAATTTTGGCTCAAGGGTTGCATGAGTGAGGCGTTTTTTGATAGAAAAAATGACTACACTACATTTGGTACCATGAAAATACAAATTAGTTGGATCGTATTAGTGATTTGTTCTTTGGTTGCGTGTTCTCAGGAAAAGGAAGCCAGTGCAGAACGGGATAGTTCTTCGGTTGAGGAAGTGGTGGGTTATGACTCACTCTTGGCAGAAGAGGTTGGTGCCGATAAATATGGAATGAAGAAGTACGTGATGGCGTTTTTGAAAAAAGGGCCCAATCGCGATCGGAGTGAAGAGGAGTCGGCAAGGCTCCAGGCCGCCCATATGGAGAACATAAATCGATTGGCGGAAGAAGGTAAACTGGTTTTAGCCGGACCGTTTTTTGGTGATGGCGAAATTCGGGGTATCTATATTTTCGATGTTGCGTCGGTTGAAGAAGCAGAAGCGCTTACAAACTCAGACCCGGCGATTCAGGCAGGCAGCCTGGTTATGGAGTTACTTCCCTGGTACGGAAGTGCCGCCCTGATGAAGGTGAACGAGCTACATAAAAAAGTAGCTAAGGTAGAAATATGACCTTGTTAAAGGTCTTCTAATGCTTGAAGTACCAGCGACTTTCGCCTTGAAGAAACAGGTACGTAGCTACCGTCATTAAGATTAAGATGGCCGCCATCGGCTTTTACAAATTCAACGATGTGTTCAACGTTAACCAGATGCGACTGGTGAACGCGAATGAAGCCATTATCCGACAACATATCGTCAAATTCTTTGAGGGTTCGTGTTACCAGAACCTTGTTTCCTGCACGTAGGTGAAACCGAGTGTAGTTAACATCCGATTCCAGTCGTACAATGTCGGTAAGTCGTACCACGTGGATTTTCTCCTGAGTATTCAGAATGATGCGTTCCATTTTACCAATACGCTTTCCTATATTCTCTTGAAGAAGCTCAAGACTTTGCGGGCTGTCGCGAGTGCCTTTTGCCTTTTCAACGGCCTTTATCAGTTCTTCCTGGTTAATGGGTTTTAACAGGTAGTCGACAGCTGAAAATTTGAATGCACGAAGTGCATGTTCATCGCTGGCAGTCGTAAAAATGGTTTTAAAAGGCTTGGTTGGAAGCATTTCCAATAAATCGAAGCCATCCCCATCGGGCATTTCAATATCCAGAAACAGGATGTCAGGTGTGTGCTTGGCGAGCAGTTTAACACCGCTCATAACACCCTCTGCTTCACCAATTACATCGATTTCGGGAGCAACCGCATTTAGGTCGGCACGAAGTATTTTCCTTGCATCCTCGATGTCGTCAATAATAATGGCGGTGAACTTTTTCATGTAAAACGAAGGTATGCAACTTGTTGGAAAAAATAGAGGCGGAAGTAGTACATGGTTAAGCCAGCCAAAACCAAAGCAAATACTACCTTTGCCGGCAATGGCAAGGGTATCGATTAACTTAAGCGGGGAAAGTGCAAAAAAGAAAACAGATTTGGTGGTGGGTATTGACCTGGGTACAACCAACAGTCTGGTAGCAATTATTGACCCCGAAACCGGGAAGCCAAAGGCTATTTCCGGCGATAACTCAAACGAGGTAATTACACCTTCGGTTATCCACTTTACTGAAGACGGCCGGTTTGATGTTGGGTCTTCTGCCCGCGATATGCTCATTGAAAACCCGGAGAAAACCGTGTATTCCGTGAAACGACTACTGGGTAAATCATATAATGATGTTTCTGAGTTTGAATCTACCTATGGGTACAAAATAATTGATGAAGACGCTGATAGCTTGGTAAAGATTAAGTTGGGTGATCGATTTTTTTCTCCTATTGAGCTCTCTGCCGAAATTCTGAAAGAGCTTAAACACAAGGCGGAGAAACACCTCAATCAGGAAATAAGCAAAGCCGTAATCACGGTTCCTGCCTATTTTAATGATGCCCAACGACAAGCCACCCGAGATGCGGGTAAGTTGGCGGGATTGGAAGTGCTGCGTATTGTGAATGAACCAACGGCAGCAAGCCTGGCTTATGGCATTGGTCAGGATAAATCGACACAAAAAACGGTAGCCGTATACGATTTAGGTGGTGGAACATTTGATATTTCTATCCTTCGTATTGAAGATGGTATTTTTGAAGTGCTGGCTACCAATGGAAACACCTTTTTGGGCGGAGATGACTTCGACCGGGCAATTGTTAGCCATTGGGTGAGAAGCACTGATCTGGACGAAACTACCTTAGATGCCAAACAAATTCAAAAGTTACGTTTGTTGGCGGAAGAGGCTAAGAAGCGACTGTCTTCGCAAGAAACGGTGAGTTTAGAATTTGAATCAAAATCGTTGACTATAAGTAGGTTAGATTTTGAATCCTCTGTCAACGCTTTGGTGCAGGAGACCCTTGATTGTTGCGAACGAGCGGTAAAGGACTCGGGTCTGAATATGGACGAAATTGAGGAAGTTGTGATGGTGGGCGGCTCCACGAGAACACCTTATGTGGTTCAGAAGGTTTCCAACTACTTCCGTTCCAGCAAAATCGACAACAGCCTTGATCCGGATGAAATTGTTGCCTTAGGTGCAGCCATTGAAGCCGATATTTTAGCGGGTAATCGCCGTGATATTTTGCTGTTAGATGTTACACCACTTTCTTTGGGAATAGAAACGCTTGGTGGCCTTATGGATGTTATTATTCCTCGTAACTCACGCGTGCCTTTTCGGGCGGGAAGAAACTACACTACTTCTATAGACGGTCAGGTCAACCTTAAAATTTCTGTGTTTCAGGGTGAACGTGATCAGGTTACCGAAAACCGAAAGTTGGCCGAATTCATTTTGAATGGTATTCCGGCAATGCCGGCAGGATTGCCAAAAATAGAGATCGCCTTCATGTTGGACGCCGATGGAATTCTTAAAGTACGGGCCAAAGAACTGCGTTCGGGGGTTGAACAAACCATTGATGTTAAACCACAGTACGGATTAACGGATGAAGAAGTGGAGACCATGTTGCTGGACTCCCTGAAGAACGCGAAACAAGATATGGAGTACCGATCGCTTCAGGAAGCCATAAATGAATCGGAGTATCTGATAACGACAACGGTAAAGTTTATCGAGAATAATCAGGGTGATTTGACCGATGAGCAAGTTACCGAAATCAACCGATTGGTGAGTGCCTTGAAGGAGTCAATTGCACAGGGAAGTAAAGACGACATTCAACAGAAGCAAGACGATTTAAATGTATACACAAAGCCGTTTGCCGAGGAGATGATGGACAAAAGTATTGGTAAGGCGCTGAAAGGAAAATCGATCCAATGAAAACGAAACGAATTCATATATCGTTAAACTTGTATATGCGAATTCTTTTAATAGCACTTTTGACGTTGTTTTTCCAACAGGTAAAGGCTCAACCTTTTCCGGGGCAGAGCAAGCATAAGGTAGGCATGACGGCTGGTATTAACTACAGTTGGATTACGGGAACCGAGTTGCAAAACCCAACACCGCGAACATCCATTGTGCTTGGAACCGCCTACCGATATAAAATGAATACCAACATTCATTTTAGTTCCGAGATAAATGCGTCCTTCCGTGGATCCAATTTTGACAATGGTCTTACCGATGCGTATCACGCGATGAAGTTCATCTACCTGGACGTGCCTATCAACCTTATGTTTAACACTAGTGGTAAGGAAGAAAATCGGTATGTAACCTTTGGTGTGGAGCCAGCATATCAATTGAAATCAGAAATTTATGTGAAGCCCGACAACATTAAAGCCAGGTTCAGGGATATGGGTTTTAAACGGTTTGATCTGGCAGCTGTTGTTGGCTATCACTTTGATTTTTATTATTTCGGCCTGCGGCCCAGTCTCAGAGTTGGGCTTTTAGATATAAACGATGATCTTGACCTGCCTGATGTGTTCCCAGAAACGGGTAACGGCGGAACCATTAAGAATGTCACCATCGATGTTAAACTGTATTTCTAATATTCGAGTATGAATACTTCATTGAAACTTTTCGGAGGCGTTATTGTGTTAGGCATTTGCGCTATTCTTTTTACTTCAAGCGACTCAAAGGGAGATGGCAAAGTAGTTGAAGATGAGTCAATTATGAGCTTCTCCGACGCGTATAGAATTGCAATGCCACCGATTCCGGAGGCGGTTGACTTTTGTGGAGAGGCGGTACCTCTGCATAATTGGGATATACGTCAGCGTTTGGAACGTGAGGTATTGAGTAACACTTATTGGCAGTCGAATACCGTGCTATTGTTGAAGCGCAGTGGAGCATACTTCCCAATGATCGAAAAAATACTGGAAGAGGAAGGAGTTCCATCTGATTTCAAATACCTGGCGGTGGCCGAAAGTGGTTTAACCCAGGCAGTTTCACCCGCAGGGGCCAGAGGCATGTGGCAGTTTATGAAAACAACCGCAACGTCTTATGGCCTAACAGTAACAGGTGAAGTAGATAATAGGTATCACATAGAAAAAGCTACACGCGCCGCTTGTACATACCTGAAGAAGGCTAAGAAGGAACTGGGTTCCTGGACCTCGGCAGCTGCTGCCTACAACCGTGGACTTGCGGGTATGAAACGAGATTTTGCCAAGCAAAAGGTGACCTCGTATCACGATTTGTTACTGAACACCGAAACGAGTCGGTACGTGTTTAGAATATTAGCCTTTAAGTTAATTATGAGCAATCCGGTTGAATACGGTTTTCAATTGGAGAGCGACGACTATTACAAGCCGGTGGAAGTGGAAATAGTGGAGGTGGATACTACAGTACCTAACCTTGCGGTCTACGCCAAAGAACATAACACGAACTATAAAACCATTAAATTGCTAAACCCTTGGTTGCGCGAGAACCGGTTAACCGTAAAGACCGGAACAACGTATCAGCTTAAACTGCCCAAATAGGTTAGTTTTTCCAACCCGATACAAACAGGTTGGAGGCTCCGCGAATACCGCATTTCTGGATACTGTGGTAACCCTCGGCCGCCGAGAAACGAATGGTTTCAGCGGGTTTATTGTCTATCCAGGCACGGAGGATATTGTGTAACACATAGGCCTCCGGGGCAAGGAAATGTGATGTAAGCACCAGTGGATACCCGCCTGATTTGTTTAAGGCATTGTTGAAGTAAGGCTGAGATGCACAGGCAATAACAACTGCGTCTTTGGCCCGCCCGTCTTGATTTTCGGGTACGTTAACACCTTCGTCCATAAGGCCATTGTGTCCGTTAAAAACCACCAGGTCGGTACACGTGTTTAGGTCCAGTGTCATACTGTCGAGTAAAAGGGTATCTGGTCTGTTTCCGGCTAAGGTTTCAAAAAAGTCGGTTAAACAAGCCACCATGCGATCGCCTCGATAGGCGTCGGCAACCAGAATTACATTTTTTGATTTATGGGAGAACACCACTCGCTCAAGCACGTTGTCAGAGAGCGCGGATCGATGATCGATTGATTGCCAGTCGTTACTTCGTGTGAAGTGTGTTTTGATACCATAACCTGCACCCCAATACAGGTTTGTGCGTAGGTTCATACCATCACCCAAAGACGAGTTTACGGGTACAATGCCTTGATGTTCGTTGTCGCAAAGAGGTACAAGTACGTGTATGACCCGAACGGAATCATTGTTCGACTTCCACTCCAATAAATGAGTAATCGAGTCGCGCGTAAAGTACTCTGCCAGAGGCACGGCAGTGTCCATGTTTTGTACTGATTCACCGAATTCCTTGGTGTGTTCCGTTGTGCGTGGTGTTGGTTGTGAACAACCAGATGTAACAAGCAAAAACGAAAGCAAGCAAGCGGTGAGTAACAATCTCATGAAATTTAAACGCAATTCAAACGGTCGTATTTTGCAAAAGCCTTTCATTTTGGCTTTTATTTGCACTTTAATCCATGCAGGTGTTTACCTGCGCAGGTAAAACTTTATTTGTCGGGAATTAGATCCCAAGACGAATTAGTATTAAAGGAAAACGTACACATTATTAAATGAAGCAATTTCTTGGTGCAATCGCCATCTTGCTAGTGAGCTTTAGCGCAAAGGCTCAGGATCGCGGTGTTTTTTCGGGTAACTTTCAAAGCAACTTCTCTGTTTTTGTGCTTGACAGTAGCATTGGAGCATTTGAATCGCCACAGTACATCAGTCAAATTAGTTCGGCCGAGGCTTGGTTGTTTACCAACTATCAGCTCAAAGGGTTTAATGTTTCGGCCCGTTACGACTTGTTTAACAATAGCAACCTGTTGAATCCTACCGGATCATATTCGGGCCACGGTCTTGGTTTTTGGCAGATCAAGAAGTCGATTGACAAACTCACACTTATGGCCGGATCGTTTTACGATCAATTTGGATCGGGACTGGTATTTCGGGCATTTGAAAACAGGCTGATTGGTATCGATTACGCGGTGGAAGGTGTTCATGCCCGATACGATTTTTCGGATGACTTTTTTATTAAGGCGTTTACAGGAAACCAAAAAGGTTCTGGTGCCCAGGGAAATAGATTCGGAACCTCCGGAGAGATTGTAAAAGGAATCAATACCGAGCGGGTTTTCCGGTTCGAAAAGAACAAAAAGCGCGTGCTTCTTACACTGGGAGCAAGTGGGTTCAACCGGACATTAACGCAAAACACAATGAACGAGTTGGTGACGGAGATAAACGGATACGACCTCGCCGATCGATTTGAACCAAAGTACAACGTATACACCTACAACGGTTATGCAAGCGTAAACTTTAAAAACCTCGCACTTTCGTTCGAACACAATCGCAAAACTGAAGAGGCTGCGCGGACATTGGATGGTCAATTAAAGCTCTTGCCGGGTACAATCAATTATGCAACAATGAGCTATTCCAAAAGCAAGTTGGGAAAGAACAAAAAGGCAGGCTTTGGATTTAACGCTCAGTATCGGCGAATTGAAAACTTCCAGCTGCGTGCTAGTCCTAATGACTTGTTGCTCGACGGCTTGTTAACCTATCAACCCTCGTTAACGCGCCAGGCATCTTATCGCTTATTGGCACGATACAATGCTCCAGCCCAGGATTACGGTGAACAAGGAATTCAGGCAAGCTTCGTTTGGACAATCAAAAAGGGTAAGACCGTGTATCTGAACTACTCTAACGTAAAAACACTCGGAGGAGATCAGTTATTCAGAGAATACTTTGTGAACTACGAGCATAAGTTTAGTAAGACATTCAAAGGAAAGGTTGGTTTACAATCGATCTTCTATAACCAGCAGGTTTATGAAAGTAAAGACACGTCGTATCACGACGTAGAAACCATTACACCGTTTATGGAAATGACGTATAAGCTCAATCGAAGAAACTCACTTCGAATGGAAGCACAATACCTAATTACTGAGCAGGATCTGGGTAGTTTCGTTAACGCAATTCTGGAGTTAAACATGTCTCCACATTATTCGTTTTCGATCTCAGATATGGTGAATGTGGATCCGGTACGACACGGAGACACCAAGATCAGCAACGAAGTAGTACACTATTGGTCAGTATTTGGTAAATACAACATCAAAACTTCTTCGTTTACCTTAGCATACGTACGTCAGGTAGCCGGGGTGAACTGTACAGGTGGTATTTGTAGAATTGAACCTGCGTTTAGCGGGGTGCGATTTACACTCACAACAAACTTCTAGAATCATCTCGTTTGTTTCAGTGCATCGAATTAAAAAATTCGAAATCACTGTCATTAATTCCTTCGAAAGCCGAATTTCGTGGCAACAAATTCGTTTATGCAATACGACGTAGCCATTATCGGAGGAGGTATTGTTGGATTGGCCACGGCCTACCAAATACTTCAGAAGGAACCGGAAACACGACTTGTTATCCTTGAAAAAGAAGAAGCTGAGGCGAGGCATCAAACCGGCCACAACAGTGGGGTTATTCACTCTGGACTCTACTACAAACCAGGTTCACTTAAGGCCAAAAACTGTATCCACGGATATGAGCTACTGCTTGATTTTGCTAACAAACACGAAATACCCTATGACCTCTGCGGTAAGGTAGTGGTTGCAACCGATGAAAGCGAGTTGCCTGAACTGGAAAAATTGTATAAACGTGGGGGAGAAAATGGGCTGGAAGGCCTGAAAAAGATTGGCGCCGACGAATTAAAAGAACACGAACCTCATGTGGCGGGAATAGAAGCCATATTTGTTCCACAAACAGGTATTATTGATTACAAATTGGTTGCCAGAAAATATCTTGACCTAGTGAAGAAAATGGGAGGAGAAGTCCGATTTTCATACCGGGTTCAAGGCTTTGCAAAAAGCAACGATGTATGGGTGGTTCGGAGCCATAACGATCAGATAGAGGCACGGGGCATTATCAATTGTGCAGGTCTTTATTCAGATAAGGTTGCTGGTCTCAGCGAAAAAGTTGATACGAAGATTATTCCATTTAGAGGGGAGTACTACATGCTTAAAGAGTCTTCTCATCATCTGGTAAAGAACCTGATTTACCCGGTGCCCGACCCTAACTTCCCATTTTTGGGTGTTCACTTTACACGAATGATGAACGGGCACATCGAGGCAGGACCTAATGCTGTTTTAGCCTTTAGACGGGAAGGGTATACGAAGAAAGATATTCATCTGGGCGAGCTTTTTGAGTCACTTATGTGGCCGGGTTTCCAGAAGGTTGCGAGAAAATACTGGCGAACGGGAATGGGTGAAATGTATCGATCCTTTTCAAAGAAGGCTTTTACCAAAGCACTTCAGAAACTAATTCCAGAAATCACAGAAGACGATCTGGTTCCTGCGGAAGCAGGTGTTCGGGCACAGGCATGTGACCGTAAAGGAGGCTTGTTGGATGATTTCAAGATTATTGAACGCTCAGATGCTATTCACGTGTTAAATGCGCCAAGCCCTGCGGCAACTTCGAGCCTGTCCATTGGCGAAACCGTGGCTGGCCTTTGGCTAAATCGCACGAACTAATACGCCGGAACCTGATTAAAGTTCACTTTTTGGAACTCAATCCGGACCATGTCAGGGTAACTCGGAGAGTAAATGATGGGAATCTTCATGCCAATATATGAACGGTCGTATTGAGCCGGAGATACCAACACCTTTGAAGTGTGTACCTCTCCTGCTTCATTTTTATACCGAACCTTGAGCTGGTGCGAGGTATTGCGACGAGATCGGAGCACGGATCCGTCAACGATAACAGCGGTTGTATACTTTCCATTCTTGGTAAGTTCCTTGCTCTCAAACTTGGTTTCTTTGCTGATGAGCATATAACCAAATACGAAAATGCTCAAAATTCCGAGAATACCTTTAACCATGTCGGTATTGCTTCCCCCATCTTCCGCGTAATCCGTACTTTCCATCGAAAAAAGAAACATGAAAAAAACGACAGCAAACAAAACGCCACCCAAAATAGCTGCCAACGTGAGCCAGCCACTCAGAAAAGTCATGGGTAACCACTTAAAAAAAAGAAGAACAACCAGTATACAGCCGATTAACAGGCCTATGGTTTTGGATGGGTTGGGTATCTTTTGAAGCATAAAAGTGGATTTTGCCCTCAAAAATAAGATCATCTGGTATATAAACCGTAGCTATAGGGCCAGGGTATAAAGTCGTAAGCCAGGCATAAAAACAACATGTGTTTGATTACCTTTGCCGCCAATATATGCTCGAGAAGTTAGAATCCATTTATCAGCGTTTTTTACAAGTTGAAACCCAGCTTAGTGACCCAGCTGTGCTTTCTGATGTAAAACAGTTCAATAAGTTAAATCGGGAGTATGGCGACCTCAAGGAAATAGTGGAGGTGTATCACGAGTATAAAAAGTTGATTACCAACCTACAAGAGGCTCGGGAGATTTTGAAAACCGAATCGGATGCCGAGCTAAAGGAAATGGCCAAGATGGAGATCGATGAGCTGGCTGACCAGCAGGAGCCCATGGAAGAGAAGATCAAGTGGCTACTTATTCCTAAGGATCCCGACGATAATAAAAATGCTATTGTAGAAATCCGTTCCGGTACGGGTGGTGATGAGGCGAGCATATTTGCCGGAGACTTGTATCGTATGTACGAGCGATTCTGTCAGAATAAAAAATGGAAGACCGAAGTTATTGAACTCATGGAAGGCAGTGCCGGCGGGTTCAATAAAATCATATTTGAGGTGAGTGGTAACGACGTTTATGGTACCCTTAAGTTTGAGAGTGGTGTTCATCGGGTACAACGGGTACCGGAAACCGAATCTCAGGGACGTGTGCATACCAGTGCGGCGACTGTAGCAGTATTGCCAGAGGCCGAAGAAGTGGATGTGGATTTGAACATGGGCGATGTTCGGAGAGACACATTTCGGGCGTCGGGCGCTGGAGGTCAGCACGTAAATAAAACGGAATCGGCTATTCGTCTAACACACATCCCAACAGGCATCGTGGTAGAATGCCAGGATGGCCGGTCGCAGCACCAAAACTTTGATAAGGCATTGGCCGTTTTGCGAACCCGACTCTATGAACGGGAGCTGGCCGCACACAACGATAAAATTGCAGCTGAACGGAAGTCGTTGGTTTCAACCGGTGACCGATCTGCCAAAATCAGGACATATAACTTTCCGCAAAGTCGGATGACCGACCATCGCATTGGATTAACGACCTATAATTTATCCGAAATTATGGGAGGCCAGATCCAGGACATAATAGACCAATTACAAATGGCCGAGAATACGGAAAAGCTAAAAGCAGGTGGTATAGAAGGCTAACTGTTTATAATTTGTTCGTAGTAAAGAAATATCAGGTTTTAACTCGGTTTACCCGCAAAGTATATTTGTTTTTTCCTTTACGCATGTCTTCTTCCTCTAATTCAGATATAGTATGAGATTCAAAGCACTAGAAATTGCCCAATCGCGAAATGCGGTTAAGGTAACGAACGACTTCTCAACCATTCAAGAAATGTACGCATGTAACGTCTTCAACGACGAGTCGATGCAAACCTACCTCGACAAGGAAACGTACAAATCACTAAAGGCGTCCATCAAGGACGGTACAAAAATTAGTCGTGAAACGGCGTCCCAAATCGCAGTAGGAATGAAAGCCTGGGCGATGGAAAGAGGAGTGTCGCATTACACGCACTGGTTTCAGCCTCTAACCGGAACAACAGCTGAAAAGCACGATTCGTTCTTTGAACCAGATGGTGAACGAGCGGTTTCAAAATTTAGTGGCGATGCATTGGTTCAGCAAGAACCCGATGCATCCAGTTTGCCAAGTGGTGGTCTTCGTAACACATTTGAGGCAAGAGGGTATACAGCCTGGGATCCTTCATCTCCGGCCTTCATCTATGAAAATACAAGTGGTAAAACCTTGTGTATACCAACGGTGTTTGTTTCGTATACTGGCGAGGCGCTCGACTATAAGGCCCCGTTGCTGAAGTCGATCAGTCTGTTGGATAAGGCAGCCATGGATGTATGCCAATATTTCTACAACGATGTAAAAAAGGTTTCGCCGTCATTAGGTGTTGAGCAAGAATATTTCTTAGTTGATAAAGCATTGTTTAACCAACGACCGGACCTCATTATGTGCGGTAGAACGCTATTCGGTTATTCAGCGGCTAAGAACCAACAAATGGATGACCATTATTTTGGGTCGATCCCCGACCGTGTTTTCAACTACATGGTCGACTTCGAAAATGAAGCATTGAAGCTTGGAATTCCATTGAGAACTCGTCATAACGAGGTGGCTCCGGGCCAATATGAATGTGCGCCACAGTTTGAAGAAATCAACCTTGCCGTAGATCACAACCAATTGCTTATGGACCTTATGGATGAGGTGGCAAACCGACATGGGTTCAAGGCATTGTTTCACGAGAAGCCATTTGGCGGAATGAACGGAAGTGGTAAGCACAACAACTGGTCACTGATGACAGATACTGGAATCAACCTGCTGTCGCCGGGTAATAACCCCTTGAGCAATCTGAGCTTTTTGACCTTCTTTGTTAATACGATTAAAGCGTTCCACGACCAGGCGGATTTGATCCGGGCAAGTATTGCCTCAGCATCGAATGATCATCGATTGGGAGCGAATGAAGCGCCACCTGCAATTATGTCGATCTTTATTGGTTCTACCTTGACCAAGGTTTTGGAAGACCTTGAAAACAATGTAAAGGCCAAAAAGGGAGCCACAGCAGATAAGACCATTTCGATTGCACAGATACCTGAGATTCTGGTTGACAATACTGATCGGAACCGTACATCGCCTTTTGCCTTTACAGGAAATAAGTTTGAGCTAAGAGCGGTAGGCTCGTCAAAGAGTTGTGCGTCGCCTATGATGGTGCTGAACACTGCAATGGCCAACCAGCTTATTACCTTTAAGGAAGACGTAGATGCACTTATCGGCAGTAAAAAGATGAAAAAGAATGAGGCCATCCTTTCGGTACTTCGGGGTTACCTCAAAGAGTCGAAAAGGATCTTGTTTGAAGGAAACGGATACGGAGATAAGTGGGTGAAAGACGCCAAAGGTCTTGGGCTTTCCAATTTGCGTGATACTCCAAGTGCGTTAGGTGCCTATGTAAGTGATAGCACCGTTGAAATGATGAGCAAGCTTGGAATCTTTACAAAAGAGGAGCTTACAGCACGGTATCACATCGAGTTGGAAGACTATGTA
The DNA here is from genome assembly GCA_017640445.1 of Bacteroidia bacterium. Taxonomy (GTDB): domain Bacteria; phylum Bacteroidota; class Bacteroidia; order NS11-12g; family UBA9320; genus UBA987. The sequence continues at coordinate 54,592 of JAEPQQ010000005.1, forward strand.
AAGAAGGTTCAGATTGAAGGCCGGATTATCGACGACATGACCTATACCCAAGTGTTGCCTGCTGCTGTTAAGTATCAGAAAATACTTGCCGACAACATTATTGCTATGAAAGGTGCAGGTATGGCAAAGGCACAGATTGATGCATCGTTGGAGATACTGGAAGAGGTTTCGGGTCATGCAAATGCACTTAAGACCAAGGTTGACCGAATGGTGGAAGCGCGCAAAAAGGCCAACAAAATGAACGATGTTGAGAAACAGGCCAAAGCGTACAGTTCGAAAGTGAATGCCGAATTTGATGACATACGTTATCATGCTGACAAGCTTGAACGACTTGTCGATGATTCGTTGTGGACGATTCCAAAATACCGTGAGTTACTCCACATTAAATAGGATTTAATTTTAGCCCTTACAAATAGAAACCTCTCTGAAATTTCAGAGAGGTTTTTTTACGCGTACCCAACCCTTTTTCAGCGAGTTGCGTCATTCAAATAGCAAAAGTTAGTTAAACCAAATTCGCTATTTCATTTCAAGAAGTTTTATTTGGAAATGGGGTGAAATATGTTGATTTTTGGCAATTGGTACTATTCGATTAATAGGTTTTAGAATGAATCGTTGGAACACAAAATTAGCCTTCTGGGCATTAGCAGTAAGTGTTGTCTTTGTGAGCTGCAAGGCAAGCTTATCTGAAGCAAACAAAAACTACGACTTACACCAATACGCGGTTGCCGCGGATATGTATGAGCAAGTTCTCAAAGATGGAGAGCTAACCAAAGAACAAAAACAAGAAATTGCGTTCAAAGCCGGTGAGGCGTATCGACATAATCACAACAGTAAGAGAGCATTGAAAATGTATGCCAAGGCCATTAAATATGGTCGAAAGGATGCATTAGCGGTTCTTCGGGAGGCTGAGATGTATATGGAACAAGGTCTCTATACCGAGGCCCTAACCAAACTAAAGGCATTCAAAAAGGCAAACCCGGGTGACGCGTCTGTTGACAAAAGAATTGCAGGTTGTGAACTCGCTCTGAAGTGTGGGGACAAGAAAACCCGATACATCATTGAGAACTTCAAAGTTGCCAACGAGTCGAAGGTCGATGATATGGTGGCGCGCTATGCCGACCGTAAACACAAATCGATCATGTTCACATCTGATCGTGAAGATGGAATCAGCAACAAACAGTTGAAGTGGACCGGTAGAAGTTTTGGGGATTTTTGGATAACGGAATTAAAAGGTCGTCGAGGAAGACTTAAGTGGACGGCACCTACATTGGTAGACGGTTTCACTGAATACTTTGACGGAGCTGCAACCTTCGACGCACGATACTCTACCATGTACTTTACGCAGTGTAACGGTATCGACGGAAAGGATACAACTTGTAAAATCTACCAGGCTAAGAAGCGTGGTGCGGCATGGGAAGTAAACCCGGAACCACTACCATTTTGTAGCGACGAGTACGACTGTGGTCATCCAGCATTATCTCCAGACGGAACGAAGTTGTACTTTGTTAGCGACATGGAAGGAAGCTACCAGGACGATGGACTGGAACCACGCGAAAGAACAACGGATTTATACGTAGTAAACTACGTTCGAAGAGGAAAAACATGGAGTGAGCCAATCAACCTTGGCCCAACCGTAAATACCACAGGCGATGAAAAGTTTCCTTTTGTACACGAAGATGGAACGCTTTACTTCTCTTCTGATGGGCATGTGAGCCTTGGAGGTTTGGATATCTTGCATACGACTCAACTAAGCGAGAGCCCAACAGATTGGGACGACCCGGAAAACATGGGTTGCCCGGTGAATTCAAAAGGCGACGACTTTGGTATTATGTTGGACTCAGATAAGGAGCATGGCTTCTTTACCTCTGACAGAGGACGAGGTGACGACGATATCTACGAATTCAGTATGACTCCGATCATCCTGGTTCTAAAGGGAACAGTTACCGATTGCGATAATACGTTACCATTAGAAAAAGCATTGGTTGAGATCAGCAACGATCAGGATTCAACAAAAATCCGGTTGTACACAGATGCCAGAGGTTATTACGAAACGCCTTTGAAACTTGGTGTAAACTATGAAATTAAGGTATCGAAGCGAGAAGACTACTTCTACGATGCCAAGCCTAAGACAGTTTCAACTGTAGGCCTTGAGCAAAGTGCTGAATTCATAAAAGACTTCTGTCTTAAAAATCAGTGTAACGACGTATTTGTACTGCCAATTTATTATGGTCTTGATAGTGCCTTCCTTCGACCTGAAAGTAAGCGTGTTCTGGACGGATTGATTTCAACGTTGAAGCAGTATCCGAAAATGAGCGTGGAGCTTGGGTCGCATACAGACTGTCGTGCTCCTTACCAATATAACAGAGATCTTTCTCAGCGACGTGCGGATTCAGCAGTGGCCTATATTCTAAAGAGTGGTATCAACCCATTCCGACTGGAAGCACGAGGTTATGGTGAGTCGCAATTGACTAACGAGTGTGAATGTGAGGGAGCAGAAATAGTTCCTTGTACCGAGGAACAACACCAGGAAAACAGACGTACAACGGTAAAAGTTGTAAACTGTAAATACGAGTTTAAGTGGAGCAATCCGGAAGTTCAGGATACGAACAACATTGCTTTGGGTGATAGCATCATCTATAGTAAGGTAATTATCCAGGCGCGAAAAGACTACATCAAGAACCACGGTAGTGAGTACGAAAAGGAAGCGAAGCGTATTGCTGAGGAAAAGAAGCGTCAGGAAGAAGAAGCAGAACGCCTGAGATTGGAGAAACTGTACGACATTATTCCTGTGGTTAACAACCGAGACAAAACCTACCTGACAGGAAGCGCGGGAAGAAAACGTTTGAAACTGTTGTATGATGCAGATGGTTCGCGAGTGGAAATCCCTCAAAACACGGTGGAACTGCTGCTTAAATCGGGTACGATTTCGGTGTCTGACTTCTCTGATGGAAACAAGAAAATCAAGTTAAGCGATGGTACAAAGTTGACCAGTACATCGTTCAAATTAAAAGAATTGAAACTAGACGGTGTAACGTTGAATAAGGTACGATGTAAAATGGTGGATATCGGTAAGCCTGCAAAAATTGGCGAAGGCGTATTCATGAAAGACTACATCAAAGCTGAAATCAAAGACGGAAAGCTATACCTAAGTAAGGAACAAGAATAGGGTTCCATATTAACCCATTTGAAAGACCCGGATGACCATCATCCGGGTCTTTTGTTTATGGCCCTGTCGAAGTCAGACACGTGTCGAACATTTGTCGGATTCCCATGTATCTTTGCAGCCTAAATAGTCTACATGAGTCGGTATTCGAAACGAGGTGTAAGTTCAAAGAAGGAAGACGTTCATAACGCAATTTCCAAACTAGACAAAGGGTTGTATCCAAATGCTTTTTGTAAAATCATTCCAGACCATATGGGTGGCGATGAGGCTTATTGCAACATTATGCACGCCGATGGAGCTGGTACTAAGTCTTCATTGGCCTATATCTATTGGAAGGAAACGGGCGATTTAAGTGTATGGAAGGGTGTGGCACAGGATGCCATTGTGATGAATCTCGACGACTTGCTTTGTGTAGGGGTTACCGATAACTTTCTGTTAAGTTCAACCATTGGCCGAAATAAAAACCGGGTTCCGGGCGAAGTGATTTCGGCTGTGATAAATGGTACCAACGAGTTTATTGAGGAGATGGCCGACCACGGTATTCACATCATTCAAACAGGTGGTGAAACCGCCGATGTAGGCGACCTGGTACGCACCATTATTATTGATAGTACCGTAACGGCACGAGCCAAACGGGAAGATATCATTGAGAACAACATAAAATCAACCGATGTAATCGTTGGTCTCGCGTCTCACGGACAGGCATCGTACGAAACCTATTACAATGCTGGCATGGGCAGCAACGGTCTTACCTCAGCGAGACACGACATCTTTAAGAGTGACTACCGTTCAAAGTATCCGGAAAGCTACGATCCCGAGATTGATATAGATTTGATCTATTCAGGCTCATTCGGACTCACGGATAAGGTGGACGATATGCCGGTAGACATGGGTAAGGCGGTTCTTTCACCGACCCGTACATACGCACCGGTAATGCATCAAATTCTGCAGGAAATGCGCTCAGAGATAAACGGCGTGGTTCATTGTTCGGGAGGTGCCCAAACCAAAGTATTACGCTTTATTAAAGACACGAAGGTGGTGAAAGACAACCTGATGGAAGTACCACCGTTATTCAAGCATATTCAACAACAATCAGGAAGCGACATGAGAGAGATGATGGAGGTGTTTAATATGGGCCACCGTCTGGAACTCTATATGAATGAAGCGCGCGCTCAGGAGGTTGTGGATATAGCAAAGAGCTTTAATATCGATGCGCAAATCATTGGTCGGTGTGAGCCATCTACAGGGCAACAATTGGAGATCAAACACAACGGCCAGCAGGTTAATTGGGATTTTTCCGAATAGGTTGGAAGCAACAAAGCATAAAATACAAGACATCCGCGACATCTCGTTGGAGGAACTGACTGAAACGTTGGTTTCCTGGGGGGAAAAGCCGTTTAGAGCCAAGCAGGTAAATGAGTGGTTATGGAAGAAGAATGCCCGGTCATTCGACAGTATGACCAATATTTCAACCGGCCTTCGCGAAAAACTAAAGCAGGAATTTTCGTTCAATACGGTAAAAGCTGACCTTATTCAGAAGAGTTCGGATGGAACCATTAAGATCGGTTTTCGATTAAGCGACGGGAATTTTATTGAAGGTGTTCTGATCCCAACGTCAAAACGCATGACGGCCTGTGTGTCGAGTCAGGTGGGCTGCAGTCTGAACTGCACGTTTTGTGCCACGGGTTATCTCAAAAGAGCACGAAATCTTAAGCATTACGAAGTATTTGATCAGGTGGCCATTATCAACGAAATGGCAATTGAAAACTACGACATACCACTGTCGAATATCGTGTTTATGGGTATGGGTGAACCCTTGCTGAACTACAATGAAGTGCTACACGGAATCGACAACATCACATCGCCGGACGCAATGGGTATGTCGCCCAGTCGAATTACACTGAGTACAGCGGGTATCACCAAGATGATACGAAAACTAGCTGACGATGGAGTACGGTTTAATCTGGCTTTGTCGCTGCATGCTGCAACCAACGAAAAACGTTCGGCTATTATGCCGATTAACGATTCAAACAGCCTCGAAGACCTGACTGAGGCACTGAATTATTTTTACGACAAAACCGGGTCTAGAATTACCCTGGAGTACTGTGTTATCAATGAGGTAAACGACCATCCGGAGGATGCAGAAGAGTTGGCCGCGTTTGCGCGTAACATTGTGTGCAAGATCAATCTTATTGAATACAATTCGATCGAAAACGCCGACTATAAGAGTTCATCTGGAAATCGCATCGATCGGTTTGCGAAACAGCTTGAAAGCAAACGTTTGATTGTGAATGTTCGCAGAAGCAGAGGAAAAGACATCGATGCTGCCTGTGGCCAGTTGGCCAATAAGAACTAATAAGTGGGCTTAGTTCGCTCCGACGCCCATGTTTCGCAATTGAGTCAGCATTTCACGCACCATGGCTTCCATATTGAAATCAGGTTTCCAGCCCCAATCTTCGCGAGCTGCAGAATCGTCTATGCTCTGCGGCCAAGATTCAGCAATTTTTTGCCGGGCGTCAATGTCATAATCGATTGTAAACCCAGACTGTTGTCGAGCTATTTCCGTAGCCAGACCCTTTGGGTCAAAACTCATTCCAGAGAGGTTGTACGAACTGCGAATTTTAACCAATTCAGGAGCTGCTTCTGTTATGTCAATGGTGGCCTTAATGGCATCATCCATATACATCATAGGTAATGCGGTGTCTTCCTTTAGAAAACAGGTATACCGATTGGATATAAGTGCCTGATGAAAGATGTCAACAGCATAATCTGTAGTTCCACCTCCGGGCAGTGCCTTCCAGCCAATTAATCCTGGGTAGCGAATACTGCGAACGTCAAGGCCATATTTCTCGTGGTAGTATTCACAAAACCGCTCACCAGCCAACTTCGATATACCGTAGATCGTATTGGGGTCCATTACGCAGTGTTGTGGCGTATGTATCCTTGGAGTAGAAGGTCCAAAAACCGCAATCGAACTGGGCCAGAAAGTTCGCTTTACCTTGTGTTCAAGGCAGGCGTCGAAAATGGCAAACATGCCTTCCATGTTCAAATCCCACCCTTTTCTTGGATACTTTTCTGCTGTAGCGCTAAGCATGGCAGCTAAATGGTACACCATGGTAGGTTTGTACTTACTGAACACCGCCTTAATCGACTCTTTGTCCAGAACGTTTAATACTTCATAGGGTCCGAGGTCTTGCTTTGCTTCATCGGATGGCTTTATATCCGAACAAACCACATTATTTTTTCCGTATACCGATCGAAGTCGTGCCGCAAGGTCCGTCCCTACTTGTCCCTCAGATCCTAAAATGAGTATCGTCTCTGTTTCTGCCATTGTAAATGTTAAACCGGCTTCAAAATAAAGGATTTATTCAATATGTTTTGATATAGTTCCAAGGTTTTGAACACCATATTGTCGGTGGTAAATTCTTGTACCTTACTTGTAGCATTGGAGGTAAGTTTCAGTCGCAGATCGGAATCTTCCAACACGCTCTTTACGTTGGCACAAAGAGTCTCCGAATCGCCTACGGGAGCCAGTAACCCGGTGGAATTGTGAATGACCATTTCCGGTATTCCACCCGCCTGGGTTGCCGCAACGGGTACACCACTGGCAAAGGCATCGAGAATAGTGGTACCTAGCCCCTCGGTCTTGGAGGTAAACAGCAAAACATCAATATTCGGATAAACGGCAGGCAAGTCGGTTCGGAAACCAGCAAACGTCACTACCTGATCCAACTCAAGTTGGTTGCAATACGCCTTTATTTCAGATTCCATCGGACCGGTTCCGAAAACAACAAATGAGGCTTTACAACCCGAGTCGTGTAGTAGTTTGACGGTATCGAGAAACGTGAAATAATCCTTATGATCGGCCAGCGCAGCTACGTTCGCTATTATGGGCTGACTTTCAGCAAGACCCAGTTCCTTTTTTATATCTGCGGGCACTACATTTTCGAACCGTCGCAAGTCTACACCCGAATGAATGGTGTGTACCTTTAGATGTTTGGAACTCAGTTTAGGCTTTATGATAGACGCAATGGCATTGGAAACGGGCACAACGGCCTTAATTGAAGCGTGGTTGTACTTAAATCTGGAAAACCACGAACCACCAATTGGGAAGTCGACGCGACGACTAAGAACGATGGGAAGCTTCAGGCCAAACAGGGTGGATGCTAACACAGCCATGGTATGGCTATGTGCGTCGTGAACATGGATGAGCTCAATGCCTTTGGACGTACAAACTTGTTTCAACTTGTAGGCCGAAGACAGGTCGAACCCCGATCGTTTTTTATACGTAATTAGTTGACCATCAGGAAGTCGTTTGGAAAGTTCACTTCCAGTAGGGCAAAAAACCAGTGAGTCGACCCCTCGATTTTTTAGGCCCTGAAAAAGATACCATAGCTGTTGTTCTCCTCCCCGCCATGTGAGTGGAGAACTGATGTGGAGCAAACGATTTTGGAACGTTGAAGACAAAGCCTGAGGTAGTGCTGCAAAGTTGTTCAAAAAATGACGTTAAACAACATGGGTGAACACCATAGATTTTCCGATGTCCAATGAGGTTTAAATGACATTACTTAATAAATTTGCCCATCAATTTGATGGCTTAGAGTTAAAGTGGTGGGTGTGATTGAAAAGGAATACAATACAAAATTTCGAGATGAGAACATATAAAGTTGTTGGCGTGATGTCGGGAACGTCCATGGACGGTTTAGACATTGCACATTGTGAATTAACCGAACAGGAAAATGGAAAGTGGGAGTACAAAATCAATGTAGCTAAAACCGTAGCTTATAATGATTTATGGCGCCTTAGGCTTTCGAAGTTACGCAATCAGAATGCACTCAATGTGCATAAAACCGATCGATATTTTGGCGAATACATTGGTGAATTAATCAACGAGTTTCTTTCAGAAAACAACCTGGATGCCGATCTGATTGGTTCACACGGTCATACCATTTTCCACCAGCCTGAAAACAACATTAGTTTTCAAATAGGTTCAGCAAGCGCGATATCGGCCGTTACCGATATACCAACCGTTGCTAACTTCAGGATGATGGATGTAGTGAAATATGGAGAAGGTGCTCCTATTTCAGGTACGGGCGACCGACTTCTGTTCGGTGAATTCGATATGTGCCTTAACCTGGGAGGATTTGCCAATATTTCAGGTAGTGTAGATGGCGAAGCGGTTGCGTATGACGTATGTCCGTGCAACATCCTTCTGAATAGAATTGCACGAGAATTTGGTCAGGAGTACGATGAAGATGGGAAGATTGCAGAGCAGGGTGGCATCGATTACGATTTACTGTCAGATCTCAACAGCATAGAATATTATGACCTTCCTTATCCAAAATCGTTGGGTAGAGAATGGATCAACGAACACTTTTGGTTCCGCGTTCGTCAAAGTGATGCCGGAAAGGAAGATCGAATGAAAACGTTGGTCGATCATATTGCCCAGCAAGTTGGGAACAACATTGAGAAACTAGCACAAGATTCGGCTACAAGCCGAGTTTATGTAACAGGAGGCGGTGCGTATAATAAAGTGCTGATTGATCACCTAAGAACGCATACCGATGCTGAAATTGTTGTACCTGAGCCTGTTGTGATTGAATACAAGGAGGCGCTGATTTTTGGTTTATTGGCTGTTTTACGTGTGCAAAATAAAACGAATATATTAAGTTCGTACACAGGTGCTGAAATGGACTCTGTAGCGGGTGAGCTTGCAGGTGATTTCTCCGGCCTCGTATAAGATGAGAAGAACTTTTGTGCTATTGCTACTATGCCTGGGTCAGGTATGCCTTGCCCAAAAACCATCCAGGGTTTTGCAAGCCTCTGGGTTGAGTTTTCCGCATGGTTTCAGGTCTATGAGCACACCTAATGCGTTGTATTTCAACGCCTACCACCCCAAAGCAGGGTTTCAGTTGTACCGCCTGGAAGGGGAAAGTTTGAAGCAAATAACCTCATTCAAACAAAAACTTACGAAAAAGCAGCCTGTAGAGGATTTAACAGGAGGACAAACCTCGAACTATGCCTGGTTCAACAACCGACTGTACTTTTTTGCTAAGGGTAAAGGAATGAAGTCCGGCATTTATTCATACGATCAGTACAAGGTGCGTTTGGTATATGAATGTGAACGTATGAGTAATGGTTTTGCTCAGGAAGGCGAAAACATGCTGGCTACCCAGGTTGCGGTTAAAAGTGCCGACTCTCTTACATATTACCACGTAAGCATCGACCCTTATTTTAAGGTAAAACGCATTCCCTTAAACGATGGTGGTATGTGTTCGGAGATTGCCTGGTTTGATCAAATTTACTACGGCGTTCGAGCGGGAATTCTGGGCAAATTGAAATTCTATCCAACCCGGGCAGACTTTATACCTCTCAGCTATGGAGAGGGCCAGTTGGAATACGTATCCGAGCTCACAACGCTTAACAATACGCTGTGTTTTTTCGCGCAACGAATGTATGGTCCGGTCCTGGGCTTCATTAATAACGAAGGCCAACCAGCGTTGCACGTGTTGCCTGGAAAGCGTCATGGTGCGTGTATTGAAACACATGGTAAAAGCGACTACGGGGGCGATAATGCATACTTCATGGTACATGAACCCGATTCCTCTCACTTCATGGTATGGGATGGGTCGAATCAGCCGTATGCCCTTCAAAGTTTCGGACGAGGAAGTCGCTTAACGGGGTCGGGTGTAAGCTTGAAACAACACATTTTTTCCATCTCATCGCCAACTCATACCAACCTGTTTCAGGTTAATGGGAACCGGTTGATCGAACAAAACTTGAGGTATATCACCAAGCCAAATTACGTAGCTAGTTATAAGGAAAATTTGGTGTACCTTGCTAACGAAAGCAGGCGTGAATATTTATATACGTCCGCACCTTTGATGCCACCAATGGTGACAAACACTTCGTATTCAGTGTTCGATTTTTGGCAGAATGGCCGAAAAGTAGGACCTGTGCTGGCAAAGAGTATTAATCGGGGTGGAAGGCTGCGGTATTACATGGCTGGCGGTAACGAGGAAGGCGTGTTTAAGGTGGATGAATATACAGGCATGGTTAGCGTAGACAACCATAAAGCACTTAGAACCTCGGGCCAGAACATCTACCATTTGGAGGTGGAAGTTCAGGAAAAGAGAAGAGGTTCGTCTATAGCTGAAGTGGACATACTGGTAAAATACGCGCGGCCGTTTAGCCAAACTAATCTTCGGGAAACGCTGATGTTTTTCCCGGACTTTAAACGTGTGAAAACCCTCACCACAACCAAACTTCCAGATGGAGAAACGGTTATGGTATATGACATGAATTTTCAAATGGTCGATATGCTGGAGATAAGACAGGGTGCGATCGTTTTAGGAAGCTATACGCCTGGCATGTACTTGCTAAATGTTAGAAACAAAGAAAACTTATATCAAAAAATAGAATTACAGTAATGGAAGACTTACTAAAGAAATTTGAGAACAAGAGACCTGAAATTATTTTTGAATGGAACGACGACCAAACAGATGCAAGAGGCTGGTTGGTAATTAATTCGTTGAAAAATGGGTCTGCAGGAGGTGGAACGCGAATGCGCAAAGGACTTGATGTTCGGGAAGTAGAATCCCTTGCAAAGACCATGGAGGTAAAATTCTCAGTAAGTGGCCCGTCTATCGGTGGAGCTAAATCAGGTATTAATTTTGATCCGACCGATCCGCGAAAAGAAGGCGTTTTACGCCGTTGGTATAGAGCGGTTGCCCCTATTCTGAAGGCTTACTACGGAACTGGTGGTGATATGAACGTGGACCAAAACAACGAGGTAATTCCAATCCTTGCTGAATATGGTATTTTACACCCACAACAGGGAACGGTAAATGGACACTTTACCGATTATACTGCAGAAGAGAAACTTCAGGCTGTAGAGCGTTTGAGAACCGGAATTCTGCTCGAAATGAGCGACCCGCGTTTTACACCATCTGTTGAGCGTAACTATACCGTTGGAGATATGGCAACGGGTTGGGGTGTTGCAGAGGCCGTAAGGCACTATTACTCCATTTGGGGAGGTATGATGAACCATAAACGAGCCATTATTCAAGGATGGGGTAACGTAGCCGCAGCCGCTGCCTTTTATTTGGCAAAGAATGGCGTATCGGTTATTGGTATTATTGACAAAAACGGCGGATTGATTAACGAGCAGGGCTTTAGCCTTGACGATATTGTTAAGCTGTTCCTTGACCGCGACGGCAATAAACTGAAAGCCGACAATATGTTGAGCTTCGACGAGGTAAACGAACGTATTTGGAAGCTTAAGGCTGAGATCTTTATTCCTGGAGCCGGATCCCGATTAGTGTCTGAAGAAAACGTTAAAGACATGATTGACGGAGGAATGGAAGTAATCAGTTGCGGAGCAAACGTTCCATTCGCGGATAAAGAAATCTTTATGGGTCCGATTTCGCGTTATGCCGATGAAAACATAGCCGTAATCCCCGACTTTATTGCAAACTGCGGAATGGCACGCGTGTTTGCCTACCTTCAGTTAAAAGATTGCGTGGTGAACGACGTAGACATTCTTATGGATGCATCGAAGGTTATTGAAAATGCCTTGATCAAGGTTCACCAGTTTAACAATAAGCACACAGGTATTAGCGGAAAAGCACTAGAATTGAGCTTAATGTCGTTGACTAAGACACAGACTGCTTAAGTCTGATTTAGTTTGCAAAATCGAAGTCCATACGAGCCAATACTTTATGTCTGCCTAATCGGCTTTGGCTTGCTTGCGGGTTTGTTCTGGAACAAGTTCGTACGAAAGGAAAAAATCGGTAGCGACACAAAAATTGAACAGGTCATGGGCCTGGTGCAAAGTGAGTACGTCGACTCCGTATCGTCCGACGAGATTGAAGAAAAAGCGATCTCTGAGATGCTGTCTTCTTTTGACCCGCATTCAGTTTACATTCCACACCAATATGTGGAGTTGGCCAATCAGGATTTAAAAGACGGTTTTGACGGTATTGGAATTGAGTTCTTTCTGTATGGCGATACACCCTATGTAGTTCGCGTTCTGGAGGGAGGCTCTGCACAAAAGGCCGGAATTTTGCCTGGAGATCGAATTCTGAGCGTTGACACGCTGTCGTTGATAGGGCTTGACAACAAAGACGTCATTCGGGCGATAAAAGGCAAAAAGAACAGCTCTTTCTCGGCTGGGGTTTACCGTAAGTCAAAGAGCGAACACCTTGAGTTAGAAGTAAAAAGAGCACGGGTTAAAACACCCAGTGTGTTCGTTACCCAAATTGATCGATCAACACTCTATGCGAAAATTGAGCACTTTGCCGAAAAAACGCATAGTGAGTTCGTAGACCAGGTAACGGAGCTTAAGAATAAGGATACAAAAGCCCTGGTGTTGGATCTTCGCGGAAATCCGGGCGGTTACCTTCAAACGGCCATCGAACTGCTTGACGAGATCGTAGATGGAAACGATTTGCTTGCGTACACGCGGTCAAAGGCCAGAAAGGAACGCAAGTATTATGCGCAACCTGGAGGTTTATGCGCCGAAATGGAAGTTGTATGTCTGGTGAACGGACGTTCAGCGTCGGCAAGTGAGATTGTTTCGGGGGCGTTGCAAGATCTTGACCGCGCAACGGTGATCGGTAGCCAAACCTACGGGAAAGGCCTTGTGCAGGAAACCTTTCAGCTCGGTGACGGGTCGCAAGTACGCTTAACGGTTTCTCGTTACTATATACCTTCCGGACGGTCTATTCAAAAGCCGTACGATCAGGATGGGTATCAGCATCTTGATTCTGCTGACCTGGCAAATACAGGTGAATCGTTTGAAACGAAAAGCGGTAGAAAGGTCAAGAGCATGGGAGGTGTAACGCCCGATTTAATTGTAACAAACAAGGCGAATAGGTCGTATGTTTGGGTTGGAACGAAGGCCGCTCAGCTCATTGATGTATACCAAACAAAGTGGGTAGCCATGAGTGCGGAAGAATGGCTGTCTTCTGATGAAGTGGCAGAAGTTACAAGAGATATGGCTGGTGACTCCACACACCTGATTACCCCGCTCAAAAAACGCCTGGTTTATCAGTTGTTCGGTCCGGAGGAGGAGCGAAAATTTGGCTTTGTTTCGGATAACGTGCTCAACTCGGCAATGGCCGAACTAAGAGATCCTACGGTGTTAGTCCACCCCTAGAGCGCGTTTCATTGAATCGTACTTTTCCTCTGCCGTTTTATGAAGCGAATCGGCTTTTTGCATTTCCTGTTCACGTACTTCCTCTGTAGATTCTTCTTGTTGTTCCTCCTTTTCGCCTCCATTAGAGCACGCATAAAGCCCTATAAGACCAAACGCGAGCGATGCCCATATAAATTTCTTCATAGTCAAAAATAAGGCATAAAAAAAAGGTGTGGAAACCACACCTCTTTTTTATAAAGCTTTTGAGAAACGGATTAGTGACCCATTTCTTCTTTTACTGCCTCAGTTCCTTCTTCAACTGCATCTTCTACAGCTTCAGTAGCGTCTTCAACAGCACCTTCTACCGCTTCAGCACCTTCTTCTACTGCATCTTCTACAGCATCAGCAGCGTCACCGGCAGCGTCTTCCATTTCTTCAGCAGCAGCGTCTAGCTCTTCAGCAGCATTTTGATCTGCTTCTTGCTCTGCAGCTGGGTCTTCATTGTTGTTAGATGAATTGTTACAAGCAACGAACGTAAATAATGCTAGGATAGCAAATAAAGATAATACTTTTTTCATTTTCGAATTTTTAGGTACTTTTAAAATAGGTGACAAATATAAAAAAATGACCCATATATCACAGAAGAGTAAATTATTTTTTTCTGAAAAAGATGGTGATGGGAACCCCTGTGAAATCAAAGTTTTTACGCAGTTGGTTCTCCAAAAAACGCTTGTATGCGTCTCCAATATATTGGGGTAAATTACAGAAAAAAGCGAAGCTTACCTTTCTGGTTTTAATTTGGGTGATATACTTAATCTTAATGTATTTTCCTTTCTTGGAAGGAGGCGGAGTTTCCTGAATGATTTCCAACATAATCTCATTCAACTTGGCCGTTGATACTTTTTTCTGCGTGTTATGGTATACCTCAATGGCCGTCTCTACCGCTTTGAAAACGCGTTGTTTGGTTTTCGCAGAAATAAACAGAATGGGCACGTCGTTAAACGGCGCCAGTCGCTCGCGTATGTCGTCGGAATAATACTTGGTTGATTTGTGATCTTTCTCTACCAGATCCCATTTGTTTACAAGTACAACCAGACCCTTACCGTTTTTGGCGGCCAGGCTATAGAGGTTTACATCTTGCGATTCAAGTCCCTGAGTCGCATCCAGAACCAGCAATACAACGTCACTGCTCTCAATGGCCTTTATACTTCGCATAACACTGTAAAACTCCACATTGTCCATGGTCTTACCCTTTTTTCGGACACCTGCGGTATCCACGAGGGTAAAGTCCATACCATAGGCCGAATATCGGGAGTCAATGGTGTCGCGTGTCGTTCCGGCAATGTCTGTTACGATGTTTCGTTCCTCTCCAAGCAAAACATTACAAAGTGAACTTTTACCAACGTTAGGTCTTCCAATCAGTGAGATACGAGGCAAATCGTCTTCTACTTCCTCTTTTTCAGGTGGCAGAAAAGTTACGATTGCGTCTAGCAAATCACCAGTGCCGCTTCCCGAAATGGAGGAAACGGGGTAAAGGTGTTCAAAACCCAGACCGTAAAATTGATGCGACATCAGGAGTCGTTCATTGTTGTCTACCTTGTTTACGACAACGATTACCGGTTTGTTGGTTTTTCGCAGGAAACGGGCAAAGCTCTCGTCCAGGTCGGTAATGTCGGTAAGAACATCTACCATAAACAGCAAAACATCTGCCTCCTCAATGGCAATCTCTACCTGTTCACGAATAGACTTTTCGAAAACGTCTTCCGAATTGGTGACATATCCACCAGTATCGATGATGGTAAATTCGCGGTTGTTCCATTCGGAGGTTCCGTAATGCCGATCGCGAGTTACACCCGATTGATCATCGACAATGGCTTTTCGTTCACCTTGCAACCTGTTAAAAATGGTCGATTTACCTACGTTGGGTCGCCCAACTATTGCTACTATTCCAGACATCGTATTGCTTGAATCTGCAAAGGTCCGGCTTTCTGCCCGAACGACCTAAGCACCTATAATTTTTGTTAGCGTTGTTTATATCCAAATCGGCGCAACTGGGTATCGTCGTTACGCCATTTTTCCCGAACCTTAACAAAGAGTTCGAGGAAGACCTTATTGTCGAGGAACTTTTCAATATCCCTCCGCGCTTCAGAACCGATCCGTTTGAGGCCAAGACCTCGTTTACCAATGATTATTACTTTCTGTGAGTCGCGTTCACAATAAATAATCGCAGATATTTTGGTGAGTGTCTTTTTTTCTTTGAATTGGTCAACTACAACTTCCACGCTGTATGGTATTTCCTGCTGGTAGTGAGTAAGAAGCTTTTCACGGATCATTTCGGAAACAAAGAAACGTTCATTGCGGTCGGTCAGTTGATCTTCCGGGAAGAAGGCCGGATGTTCTGGACATAGTTCGTAGATCTGTTCAATCAGCCCCTGAACATTAAAACCGCTTAAAGCGGAGATGATGATAGTATCGTTGTGGGGTATTTTCTTCTCGAATTCCGCCAATACTGACGATACCTCTTCTTGGTCAGATTCATCGATTTTGTTCACCACCAATATCTTAGGCGCGTCGGCTTTATTGATTTGGGTAATAACATCTTCGTGCAGGTTCGGGCTGGTTATGTCAATAAGGATGACCAACACATCAGCGTCGAAAATGCTTTCGTTTACCGCGGCCATCATTTCCTCCTGGAGCTTGTAGGCAGGGTTGATGATGCCCGGTGTGTCGGAGAACACCATCTGACAATCGTTGTGGTGATGTATACCCAAAATTCGATGGCGCGTTGTTTGTGCCTTCGAATTGGTGATGGCCAGTTTTTGGCCCAGAATGGAATTGAGCAAGGTGGATTTACCAGCATTGGGTTTGCCAATGATGCTAATAAAGCCTGCTTTTGTTATCTCCGTCATGCGGTGCAAAGGTCGGCTTATTTTACAAAAGCGTATTGCGATATTAAAAATTCCTTAAGAAAGCAGTGGTTAAATTAAAAACTGCGGTTATCTTTGCAGCCCTAAATCGCGGGATGGAGCAGTGGTAGCTCGTCGGGCTCATAACCCGAAGGTCACAGGTTCGAGTCCTGTTCCCGCAACTCAGACAAGGCCGTCGACAGACGGTCTTTTTTTTATGCATGAAATTCGAAGTAGTTCGAGACGCAAACGGGTGCGACGGAATTCTGACCCTGTCTTACATCGACTGCGCTTATCGAATCGACCACGAACCATTCTTTTAAGGCCACACATTTTCCAACTCAAACGTGCATCAGTTATTCCCTCTTTCCCTCTGTTTCTTTCCCGTAATTTTCCACGAACTCAGTTGGATTGGTCTCTTCGTAACCTAGTTCCTTTTCTCCCCATTTTCTTAAATATTCTACAAAAGGGATGAATTCCTTTCCTTTTTCGGTTAACGAGTATTCAACCTTGGGTGGAACCTGATGGTAAACCTTGCGTGCTAATAGATTGTCAGATTCTAGTTCACGTAGAGTTTGCGTTAACATCTTAGGGGAAATATCGCTAAGGAGTTTTCGCAATTCTCCGTATCTGCAGACAGAGAAATAATCCAGGCACCACAGAATCCGGGCTTTGTATTTCCCACCAATTCTTTTGAACGCGTAATCAACCGGACACATATTTTTTTCGACTTTTTTCAATTTTTCATCCATTTTAAGATGCTGATTATCAATATTAGTAACCTTTTGGTATGTATGGTACAAAATAGTATGTACTTGACAAAAGTATACTTAATGACAACCTTTGCCTAAAAAAATGAAAAGAATAACAACAACGCTTATGGTTTTTGCGCTGATTACGGTGAGTATCAAAGGCTATTCGCAAAAAACAAGGAGATTATGGGAAAAGAAGAATTAAAAGAGATGATCGTTAATTACTATCAGAGTCTGGATTTGTACAAAGGAGATATTTCCAAAATGAATGACGTGTACAATGAAGATATGCTGGTTTATTTCGTTGGAACTCCTGCGGGTTTTACTGCAAAGGACTTTCTGGAGCCATCCAAGTCGTATTACGTAGCCTTCCCAGACCTGAAACATAGAGTAGAAGACGTGATCGTCGATGGGAATTCAGCGACTTGTAGGGTAGTTGCAGAGGGAACACATTTGGGACCATTTCAGGGAGTTGAAGCAACAAACAAACCCATATCGGTCGAGGCGATTGTAGCGTTCAAGGTAAGGGACAAGAAATTTTCGGAGCAACGAATAAGCGCTGATATGTTAGGGTTGATGTTGACCATTGGAGCGGTTAAAAAATGAGAAATTGACCAATCGAACCCGAAGGCCGCCTTTTGGGGCGGCCTTTTTTGTGGTAAAGAGCCATTCCATAAGGTTGATAAACCCAGTTTCTATGAGAAATTCTGTTTTACCAGAGAAGCAACACAGTCGTTCCCCAAACTTCTTTGAGCATTGATTTGCATAATTTGAGTCTAGCTGGAAAAAGAATAGACCCAACTGTCAAAAACCGTGGTACGTCAACGCCTAAGACCACACATGTGACAATCTTTTGTGAACAGGTTGTCAGATTTCGCCACGAGATTTTCTTCTTCAATCGCCTCCTTTGCTGAGACCAAATTGAAGAAATATGAAACAATACCTCAAATGGGCCGGTGTGTTCCTAGCATTCTGGCTTTACAACACCGCGATCGCTCAACTCCCCGTATATGAAGTGCAATACGATGTCGTTGATTTAGTAGAGTACTACGTCTCAGACACAAACTCTAAATACATCGGTCTTTACGAAAAACTCCTATTTATGCCTGTTGAGACAGAGGAACACCACGTCGAAACAATATTTGACGATGGATCCTATCAGGAGGTTACTCATATCGATTACCCAAATGGCCCCATTGAAGATTGGCAGGTCACACCTACCAGGCTGATTACCACAAATACGGAGACAAAGGCCTACGTTGGAGATTACCTTTATTCCACTACCTCGAATGATACACATGAGTTATTCGACCCGAATACCTATATCAACGACTATCTGGTGGCAAAGCCTTTTGATTTGCCTATAAATCAGTTGGACCAGCAAAAACTCAGGCGAGCGGGTTACGTCATTGAAGTAAACAATGGAACCGAGTTGAAATTGGTCTCGGACTCCGTAACGCATTACTACAACACGGAAACGAAGTTTGAAGAACATACAACGTATGAAGCGGGGATTCCACTTTTTTATGAGGCCACAGCCTACCGTGAAGACGGCAATATGTGGGTGTACGAGACAAGGATATTACGAAACTTAATGGATCGGGATAGCTTTTGTATTGAACGCGCCTGGATTAGAATATACAGAAACTTCAAACGCCGCTTTACGAATGCAACAGAACCCAGTCAAAATCTAGCGATTACGGATAAAGAGCTTGATAAAGTCCAGTGGTATGTCCTTGAGTCAAGTAAACTGCATGGAATAAGCGTAGTTGTTGCTCATGACGTAGAAAAGTCTGTGCCCGCTATTATCCTCGATATGCACGGTAAAGTGGTGCTTGATAACATCCAGCTCCATAAGGGTAAGAACAGCCTGAATAGTGTACACCTTACCCGTGGAATGTATATCCTGATTGATTCAACCGGAGAGTTAACCCCATTAAAGTTCATTCTAACCAACCAATAACAATAGAACCATGAAAAAAATACTGTCTTTTTTGACGTTAACCACGATCTGCGCTATGCAAATGAATGGTCAGATATTAATGGATACGTGCCGAGTACATAAAAAACACATGCTCAACAAGGTTGTGAGGAGTGTACCGGATACAAGCAAACCCAACGACAAATTGGTGTACCCCGATACAACAGATAATCCACTTTGGAATCCGGTTGACTGGGAGGGCGACTTTGACGAAGTTCCGGAAATTTCGATATACCACGTCAAACAGAACAGGAATCAAAAAGACACCAGTTATCTGGTAAAGACCTGCGATGGTAAAACGTACGAGATAATTGAACGAGACACCCTACCCAGTAATGCAAGTAGGCCAATCTATTTTCTCCATGGTTTAGGCGGTAAGGAAGATTCGTGGAAAAAGGTACAATGGGCCTTTGATACTATTTTTAACTTCCGGGGATATCTTTCGGCGTACAACAGAGGTGAGGTTTATCATCAGGACAATTTCAAGGATGCATCATATGAAGCCGATAGGGTAATTGGAGCGGAGGCATCTGACTTTAACATGTATTACACCTACTATGACTTACCCTATGTAATTGCACATAGCCAGGGTGGTTTGGTTGCAAGGGATTTGGATTGGAAGTACTACGATAAAAATTCGGATTCAAGGTCGCTTTGGGGTCAACGAAAATTCTACGGTTTGGCAACCGTGGGAACCCCGCACAGCGGTGCTAAGATTGCCATTTCTCAGGCTGACATGACCAAGTTAGGCACCGATATCGGAAAACGATTGGCAAAAGCTCAGGTTGCACGAAACCTAAGCCTGTTCACATTAAAATACCCTATTACGCGATATATCAAAACCGCTGAACTCATAACCAAGGCTTCAGTATTAATCGATACACTGAATAATGTACTGGCTTCTAGCCTTTACAAACTAGCGTCTAAGGGACAAGCCGATGGCATAACCAGACAATACGGACCGAATTCCAGTTACTTACGTGATACGTTGAACAAGTTTGTTAACCCCTGCCTGGCCAAGGTATTGTTTTACGGAATCGAACAGGAAGACATGATTTGGAGAATTGCAACCTACATGCTCAAAAACTCCCAATATTATCCCCAATTTGGAGCGAACAATGACGACACCTTGCATACGGCTATGGAGAATATTAGAGTGAGATTGATTGCCAAGGAGTCCCAAGCCAAGAGAAACACCGATTTTTTTCTGGCTAGGTATCGCAAGTGTCTAGACAATTCGGTTTTCAAATACATACAGCACGGGAAACACAATGGTTTGTATTGCTCTCCGGAAATGAATCAGGCGAGAACTCAGAATCGGGCAGCCCTGGCTTATAACGACGCACATGAATTTTTGGCCAAGGCGAACTACCTGTTTAAAGAAATCCTAGGAGCCGTTGGCGATGACGCTTTTTACGACTCCTTAACACATTATGTTGGTAATGTAAATGGTAGTGTCGAGATGGTATATGCCGAGCATATGACCGATTCGTTGCTCAATGCACATTCCTGGATACCGAGATATACAAGGTTTGATACTACGTTTCGTTCAGATGCAACGGTGCTCGAGCACTCGCAAAAGGCATTTCCTGGATGTGAGAAACGGTACAAACACGAAATGTTGAACAAGGATGGAGCAGGTAACTATAACCACATGCAGGAAAGAAACTGTCTGGGTACTAAACAAATGCTCCTAATGATTTACAACGCTGATGGCAAAGACGTACCCGAGTTTTTTAAGTTAAGAAAATGGAAATGAGACAAATGATGATCTACCTATGGATAACCTCATGTTTCCTTCTCAACGCCTGTAAGGGCGATTTTGAGGAAGAAACATACCCACCTGAGGAAACAACAATCACAGAATATACGCTCAAAGAAGACCTGGAGGTGCGATGGGTTAAGAGATTTAACAAGGATCAATATGCTCTCCAGACACTTGTTCTCAACGACAAAGTCGTTTTTGCAATGAGTCATCCAACTGATCTCAGCTCATTCGTAGTGCATTTGTTGGCACTTGATAAAAGTACGGGCGATACTGTTTGGGTGTGGGAAGAAGGGCTTTTACTAATGAAGGACGTGATCTGCTACGACGACAAACTGTATTTTTACAGTAGCTCAGATGGGTTGCCAACTTGTGTTGATGCCAACACGGGGAAAAAATTATGGCAGTGGGACGACGGCCAGTATCGCGAAATCAATGGCCTTGTCCCAATAAATGGTCGGATCTACACTTCCGCCGGCTATGGACATCGGGGGGTACAAGGGTTTAGAGAGACCAGAGTCATCAGTCTGGACCCGAATACAGGCACTCCAGAGATAGAATTTATATTTAATACAGATCAGAGAGATGGTCACAGTTTGTCTCTGTATGAACCAATGCCCTGGAAACACCCCAATGGAGACTTAATAATATTTTACAATGCGTCTGCAGTTGGCTCCGGTATAAACTGGTATCCAAGGTACATTGCCGCGAATATTACCGCTGACAGTATCTATTTTGACTTGGGGAACTACTTTGAAGCAGTAGCAAAGGGCGGAGTTTCTATCTATGGAGATAAGGTGTATTTTGGCTCATCACCGACACGCACCCAAACATGGAAAACCGGTTGTATAAATATGCTCACGAAAGAGGTGGAATGGGTCAATGAGTTAACCAAAACCGATCCGAGTGCAGTCAAACCAATCAAAATGGGAAATCGTATTCTCATGAATCCGGGGAATACCCACTATACCAATTGCCTCAATGCTTCCACAGGTGAATTGGAATGGACAAACACCAAATGTGGCAAACGGACCAGTGATTTCCTACCCCATAATGGAATCGGGTGGATCAAAAGCGGTGAGGGCATTATTGGATTAGATCCAATGTCAGGTGAAATCGTTCATCACGTTCGTAACTACGAACTACACGAAGAGCTTTGGAAACAGAAAAGTGAAGGTTGGACCGTTGCCGAATTCAGCTCATTTTCGATTGATCAGCAAACTGGTTGGTTTTATTCCGCTAGCTTTGGGGAATATTTTACGTGTTTTAGGTTCAAGAAATAGATGGAGATGGATGAAAATGTTAAAATCTCGTTAACACTCTTCTGTATGGTCCTGGCATTCCTTTCTTGTAAAAGTGACGAGCCCGCACCACCGTTGCAATCGGGCCTGTTTGAGGTAAACCTGCTATGGGAGACGGAAGTGGAAGGACGAGAAGATTTTGCTGGAGGTTTTTTTCGGTCAGGGAGCAACCTGCTGTGTGTAAGGCATAATAGCAGTGAGCTTCACCGGTACTTCTTATACTTTATTGATGAAGAGAATGGAACCATAGAAAAAAAGGTAGTCAGTGATCACCCCATTGCGCTTGGATATCTACAAAATGTTCATGACGAAATTGTGAACAACAAAATAATCGTAAAAAGCAACGACATTGTTCATGAGATTGATGTTGCCACAGGAGATATAGCTACAACAGAAATGAATCGAGGCGATGCCTTAGACGGAATAGCAATTGAAGGGGAAGAAATATATCGTTACAAAAACACGGTACCAGATGAAACCGATACTTTTCATTACGAGTTGTCTCATAGGCGAATTGGAACCATTGGTGAACAGAAACTCGCAGTAGTCCAAAGCGGTAATAGTCCAAGAAGG
Organism: Bacteroidia bacterium; assembly: GCA_017640445.1. GTDB lineage: Bacteria > Bacteroidota > Bacteroidia > NS11-12g > UBA9320 > UBA987. Next base: position 77,171 of record JAEPQQ010000005.1, read on the forward strand.
TTGATGTATTTGGCTGGTGAGATCGGAGACCCACCTTTTTGTCGCCAATTGTTGTTTGTGGAAGATCATTACCAGACGACCAACCGAATACACACGTATGAATTACATGCATATGATGTGAAGTCTAAACAATTTACATGGGAAATGCCCAACATTTTTGGATATAGCTCCTTGGACGAGGATAAACATCTGATTCCTTTATTCTTAAGCGTTGTAGACAAAAATCCTAGCGACTTGCATGGCTTGGAAAAAGACTATTTGCTGGCAACGTTTAACAAGAAGCTCATTTGTGTTGACCTAGTTCAAAAAGCAATAAAATGGGAGCGCAACCTAACCTCATTGAGGCCGTTACAGTTTGGCTCTAGGATAATTGTGTCCAATTCAAACGAAATAGAAGTGCTTAATCTGAAAACGGGTGAACCAATTTATCGCAAAAGTGGTATGTACAATGTTGGTTATGGGTACATCAGCGAAAATATCCTTTACTTCACTGGTTCAGAGTCCGTATCGGAAGATAATAAACTCTATGCAGTTGACCTGGCTTCTAAGGAAATCAAACTGGTACAAGCTGGAGTTCGTTTGAACAAGACGGTAAATGGTTCCCCGAACGATTTTCTCAGCAGGGTACATGTAATTAAGGATAACGTATTTGTCGGTGACCATAGCCACATTTACTGTTTTCGGTTGAAGCATTAGAAAAAAATGGTAGTTGGCTCACCAAAAGGGAGAAGGGGCTAACTAAGGTATTCAGTAAGTTAAGTCATCTGCTCTCAGTTTAAAGAACAACCCCTTGGCATGCTCTTTGACTTTTAATTGGTATGCCAGAGAAAAGACACATCGGAACTGCATTAATCCTTCTCCTGATTTTATGCTCGAAACAACCAATTGCCACTGCCCAACCGCCTTATCTCGAAAGGGCTGAAGAAGTACATTCTCGCCTGGCTGAACCAGTATGGAGACTTCTAAGCGATTTCAAATACAAAGGCCGGTACGGTATTTACGAATGGTATGATTCCGTTTCATACGACGTGAATCAATACGGAGATACGGTACGTTTTTTTGGACATGGATTGTATCGATTGTACGATAGACGATTCGTCGACTCTACACAGGTAATTACCTACAACTATGACAACAAACGCAATAAAATATCGCAAACAGCAAAATTCTATGAAGGGTTTAACAGCCTTAGGTTTACCGAAAAATATAAAATGGCGGAGTCGGTCTTGGGTGGATACTCCAAGGTAGAATTCGACTACGACTCACTCAACAGAGTGTTGGAAATTCGAATCTATCGCCAACATAGGTTAAGCATTGTAGCGAACCGCGTTTATGATTCCGTTGGACGAATCGCTGAGGAAATATACCAAACCAGTGTTTACCCAAGTGAAGAAATGTCAACGTACTCGGCTCTACACTATACGTACTTTGATGACGGTAATTTCAAAACCATAGTTCCGTTTAAGTCGAGCACAGTAAAAAATGGAGTGGCATACACGTTTAATCACCTCGGAAGAACGATGGAACATGCCTTTTACCGGGACGGAAAGCTAGCTCAACCGTATACGAGAGACGTACCCTATCCGTACCACCCTTTTGGGCCGTTACTTCGTTTTGAATACAAGGACGACAGTTTACTCACGTTGGAGAAAATCGTGGACGTAGAGGGCTTTGAAAACAAAAGAGCATTTGATGAGATTGTTTGGAGGTATAACGAGAACAACCAGCTTTCAGAACAGCTATTACTAAATCAAGGTGAACCTGTCGATGATTACTTAGCCGCATATACTCGTTGGGAATATAACTCAAAACAACAACCCATTTGGAGACGAACATACAACAGCCAGAACCAACTTACCTATGAAACCAGGCATTTTGGCGAGAGCGTTTATCCTTTGGACGAGGAACCAACTGACCCCAAAAAGAAATTTCGTTTGCGAAGGAAGAAACGTCAAAAGTGACAACCATAAACCACAAAAGAGGCCGCCATACGGCGACCTCTTTTGTAGAATGTTCCCATCAGGTCAATCAATCTCTGACGATGGCCTTAGAATAAACGTTGCCGTCTACGGTAGTGATCCGAGCCACATACTTGCCAGGGCTTAGATCATGAAGATATATATATCGTCTGTTTACTTTTTTCAGAACAGTACCCTCTTCATTCATGACCTCGAGTTTTTTTACTTTTTCTTCAGAACTTGTGAGACCGACATAGATCTCGCTAAGCTCAGAATTGGACTGTACCAGGACCTCACTGCCATATGAATTGGGCGACTTTAAACGAAACTTGCTCGCACGGCGTATCTTTTTAGGTTTCTTAGGATCGTTCGGCTTTACTGTCAGCGCGGTACCTTTCACCTCGTCCAATTCAACCTTTTGCGACTTTAGTATCTCTTTAACCTTCGTAATGGGTTGAGCCGATAGTTTAAGTGAGTCAAAACTTGCTTGTAGTGACGTTATAGACTCCTTCAAGACGTTATTTTCCTTCTCTGATAGCTGTGCATTCGCATTGGTAACTATTGAACTGAGCAGTAGGGCGATCACAGCCAATCGTATTGATGCAGTTCGTAACAGTTGGTTTTTAGTTTTCATGTCTTTCTCTTTTTAAGTACTACGAAATACCGTTGCTATCGGTTACTCGAAAAAGACTTACCGATAAACTGCAATCTTGCGTGAATGGAATACATGGTTTTAACAATTCACAAGCAGTTCGGAACATGTTTCAGGGTAGATAAACGGGTTTGGTGAATCACCACTTTCTTAAGTGTAGCGCGACTTTAGGGCACAGCAGCGACAATATTGACCGTGCTGGAGAGTTGCTTTGGATTTGTTGTAAATAACCTCTGGGATTTTAGCGAATTGGAACCTTCGCGACCAACTTTTCATTCGACGGAGATATAGGATAGCTCGTTAAAATAGCAACAGGTCTTATACCTGGAATGAGTGCGAACGAATAGGTCGAATCCAAGAATGATAGGATCAGAAATAACTACCTTCTGAATGCAAGCACGAATAGAAAAGGTAGATATCCGGAATTACGTGAGTAAGTCTTTGATGTTTTGAATATAGGTTCTGCCGGAGGTTAACACCGTGTTGCTTTTGTCCGACATCTTCACTTTGTATTTACTGTTAAACGAAGAGGAAATTTCAACGATATAATCTGGGTTGATCAAAATGCCCCGGTGAATTTGAACAAAGGTTCTGAGTCGCTGTTCAAATGTTGAAAGCGAATCAGAGTGCACAAAACGATTCCCGTGTTTGTCATGAATTTCCGAGTACTTGTGGGAGGAGTTAATGAATACAACCTCTGACGTGTCGATGAGCTTGTGCTTATTTCCGAGTTTCACAGTAATTTTTCCGGAACCGGGCGAAGGAAGTTTGGCGACAGTTAGTTTAGAAAATACGCGATATACGGCCTTGTCGAAGCGCTCTTGCGATATGGGTTTGAGTAAGTAATCGATTGCCTCGTGATCGAAGGCCTCTACAGCAAAATTGCTATAGGCAGTGGTAAAGATTACGTGGGTGGATCTGGGAAGTTGCTGAATGATTTCAGTTCCCTTAGCATAGGGCATTTCGATATCCAGAAAGGCCAGGTGAATAGTATTTTCTTTTACAAAATCAACCAGTCCTTTGCCGTTCTCAAAGACCTTAACAACTTCAAAATCACGCCGATGATTTTCCAGCAATTTAAGGACCCTTTTACGTCCTAGCTCTTCGTCTTCGGCTACAATACAGTTAAAACTCATTCTTCAATTTAATTACCACACGTTTCGTGTTTCCACCGTCTGTAAACCTGAGGTCAAAGTCTTTCCCGAAGCAAGAATGCAAGAGTGCTCTCACACTTTGTAATCCACTGTTTTCTTGTATTTCAGCAGGGAATGGACTCCCATTATCTTCTACATAAACATACAACCCGTTAGCCGTTTTCTCTGTACCAATGTTTATAGTTAAATTGGCAATCGTGCTGTTATGTTTTATACAGTTTTCTACCAGAGGTAATAAAAAGAAACGAGGTACGAGTGTATCACCAGAGTCCGCATCGAGGTTTATAGCGTAGTTAAAGCGTTTACCAAATCGGATTTTCTCTATGTTAAGATAGTCTTCCAAAACCTTCATTTCCTGTTGTAATGAATGCCTCTCTTTGTTGGGTGAGTACAGCGAATTTCTGAGAAAGTCAGATAGTTTGATGAGTAACGATTCTGCTTTGTCCGGGGCTTCGTGAATGAGCGTTAATACCCCATTCAGTGTGTTGAAGATAAAGTGCGGTTTGATGTTGGCGCTGTACAATTCGGTTTGAAGAATTTGTACTTCCTTTTCAAACTTGTTAATGTCGTCCTGTTGTTTATCAATCATGTTCTCACTCACCAGAAAAATAGTTCCGATGGTGGTCCACAACGCACAGTATACCACAACGTTCGTCCAGTATGGATTAAACTTAATAAACCCCAAATTGATGTAGTCATCATCCTCGAAGCCTGCGGCCAGCTCCATTTCGTTGGCCAGAATACCTGCCAGGAATGCTGAAACAATTAACAGGGGTAACTTTTTCCAGATGTGATTTTCCCATGGTTTGGAAAATTTATTGGTAATCACATCGTACGCATAAAGAGAGCCAATAACCAAAAAGCCAACAATGTAGTCTTCAGTCATCAGAACCAGCACTTTCGCATCAAAGACCTTTGCGGCAATTCCCAATGGAATACTGATCAAACTGGCAGCCAGAAAAACCCCTAGCAGGTAGAGCTTGTATCGCTTGGGAAAGGGCTTTAGAAGGAGGCTCATTAGTTTAACTTGTTTCGTATTTCCTCAAGCAACTTGTCGTTGCTGGCATGATCCATTTTTTCCCGCTTCGCATACTCAATTGACTTTTCGATGACGGTCTTGGCCTCCTGGTAGTGCCCCAGCTTGTACAATAGACGACCGTACGTGTCAACTCTGGCGTAATTTTCATTACCCTTTAGAACATCATTCATCCAGGAGACAGCGAGCTCAAGTAGTTCCCTGTCGTCACACTTCATATACAAGGTCCAGGCACAGTTGTTCACCTCATCCGGATCGCTTTTGTCCACGGTTTTTGTCAAATGGTCCTTCACACTTTTCCAATCCTTCTTGGCAATGAGATAATCGAGCTTATAAGCTTCCCTAATCCTATCGTAGGAGTCGCTAAGATAGGTCTTCCCAAATGCATTAGCCTTTTTCCACAGTTCGGAACTACCTTTTTTGATAGCAGCTACATACAAGTCGTATTGCACCAACCTAAGGACATAGTCAACATGTTCTTCCCCAAACAAGTCGGAATACGTGTTACGATTGCTGGTAAAAAAATCAATGTTGTTAGGCTTTAAAGTACCCAAAACAGCACCATGGGTTAAAAGGCCAAGGTAGTATTCTGTGAAACGCGATTCGGTCTTTAATCCCTCAATAACCAAAGTTGTATCAGCCCTCTTAATGCGACGGTAACTTCTGTATAAAGCCGAAGTCGTGTCAAAATCAGTCGAATAACCTCTTCGGAATTTGGAGGTACTCGCCCGTTCAACACTCTTTTCCAAAAAACTTATTAAATCGGATGGTTGATCAATTTTTATTTTGCCACCGTATAATTTTCCAACATATTGAAAGTCGTTGCTCACCACTACCATGGTTGGGAAGGAATATATGTGGTACTTAAACCCCAAAGGAACCAGGTCTTTCTCAGGGTTGTGTTTGAGCATAACATAGTTCTTTCCAATGGTGCGTTGCATGGCGGTATCGAGGCTCAGGCCCTTGTCGAACTTTTTGCACGGGCCACACCAATCCGTGTAAAAATCAATCAGAATAAGTTTCCCGGTTGAGCTTGCCACCTGCCTGGCTTCTTCCACATCTTTAGTGATTACCAGTGACGCCTCTTGTGCGTGTGTTTTTAAGGTACACCCAACAACGAGAAACAGAAAGATGTATTTAAGTGGATTGTGTAGGATGCTCATTGTTCTTCGATTTTGCTTGTGGTCACAAAAGAAAGGATTCCGACATTTTAAGAAGAATGGAATGCGCCGAACCGCAAATTGAACGGACCAAACTGCAAACTTCAATGAGTAAAAGCAGTGAAAGACAGTCAGTGGAAGGGGTGTTTTGATTTATTCAAATCAGTCATCCACATTGCGAACAATTGATGCATCAGGCCATACCACCTCCCAGAGATCTGCATTTATATGGATTGGAATTGAAATACTCCCATTGGCGTTTTTGATTATTGGAAACGGTTGAAAGTAAGTGGGGTAAGGATACTCCTCATCGTAACATTTTTGCATGAGCTCCACCTCACCTCGTTTGTTGACTCTCCTCATTTTTCGTTTCGGATAACGCAAAGAGTCTGGCATACTAATGTAGATGGGTTCGTTGAATCGATAGGAGAAACTATCGTCGGAAATAGGGCAGTATTTGGCCCCCTTGCCCAATAGATACAAGTGGTTCTTTTTTACGAAAAACCACCCTTCACTCGTATCCGGTATCAGGTAATTGTGCATCTGGTGGAAAGAGCTGTCCCGATATTCCAGTAGGCTCAGAAAAAGTGTATAAGTGCCGGTGGAATTAAGGGTTAGATCAACGGTTACTTTGTATTTATCGTGATAACCTTGGCCCAATGATTCTCCTTGATAACGTCCCGAAAACTTTGCTTGAGCGAGCAGATTTAATGAGAAGAGAAGTCCAAGGCAGATGAATAGAAACCGCATACTAATCAAACCAAACAGCGGTTCTTTTATTGCTATTACCCTGTCATTTGTAATTGAACCTTGAAGAAAATGACGAATCTTCTGGTTGAAGCTTACTCCTTTAAGAATCGAAATAAAGCTATCCCGGCTTTTGTTTCCAGATGCAAAATATAAAGTCCTGGACAGAGATCTTGCACAACGATGTTCTTAGACACAGAGCCGGAAGTGACTGTTCTACCCTGGAGGTCGGATATTGAATAACTGATGTAGTTTCTGTTGATGTGAAGGGCTGACGAAGTGGGATTGGGCCAGACGAAAATAGGCTCGTGGGGAAGAGGAGTCCTATCAGACACAAGTTGGCGCTGCCCGGCTAGAATATTGAGTGAGTCACAAAGGTCGCCATTAAAGTACTTTTTGAGCCAGTCATCTGGTATTTCTCGGAACAGCGATCGACCATTCGCATGACATACAGAGAACGTGGAGAAGAACTCACAAGCGTGCAAATGTGATTCGGCTTCTACATCACGAAGATGACCCAAAACACCTGTAGAAGAACCAAGTACCAGTGTATTACTTTTTTTTCGCCCGCGGTATTGCAGTACTTGTTGTGTTACAGAATTACCGTCTTCAAGCCGAACCGAGGTCACTTTGTCTATCACATAGTAGTTAAGACCATCATAGTAGCATGGGTACGAAGCATTGTCTTTATTCACAAATGAAAAGGGGTCTGAGAACCAAAACGTATCACCTGGAACCAGGTTGTAATCGTAGATCAGATAGTTGTCAAGCCTAACTACCGTATCATTAAAATTTATGCCTGGAAGAATGGAGAAAAAATAATTACCACTTACATAGAGTCGTTTGTTATGTTCCATTAAGCTGAGTCGCATAATGGTGTCTCTTTGTTTGAAATTTGTACGTCGATTGTAATGGTAATACTGCGTATCGTGTTTCACCTTACCAAGCTCGATGGATTCTACCTGAATGCCGGGAGCATGGAAATCATTGCCTTCGCCAACATGCCAAACAAATGTATAGGCCTTTGTTGAGTCAAGGAAAAAATATTGTGCATATACATCAAACGATAGTGTGATGAGAAATAGAATGAGGCAGGCACCGCGGTAAATGAATCTGTTCATGGCATATCTGTTTGGATGGTAATCAACTCGTGCAAGTTAAGGGATTCCAAAATCAACCATGTAACCAGAATGGAAATTTTACGACGATCGAACCGAGTGAAGATCATATAAAAGTACTGGATTGGTCACACAAGAATCATAAAAGCACCAAATCCAACTTTTTGATGTAAGAAACCAGTATTTGTACGACCCATATAAGAACAGTTCGTTGACTGAAATGTTATATGGGCTGATATTGTCTAAATAATTAAGAATTAATTGAATTATGAGAAAAGGTGTCTGTCTGATGGCCTTAGCGGCCACGACCCTAATCCTAAGCAGTTGTAAAGATGATGAAGAACCACCGCAACCGGTGCAAAACCTCATCGATACGATTCCCGCTTTCTACCAACCAGCTGCCAACGCCGATAATTATGGCAAAAACCAACCAAACTTTACCGTGATAGCCGATTTCAACGACCGAATTGAGGAACCTTGGGATCTCGATTTTCACCCAAGCAGAGCGAACGAACTTTGGGTGCTGAACAAAGGGGTTGATAACACAGGTGGTAGCACCGTTACCATCTCCCGAGCCGGACTTCCGGATCAATCGAACGAATGGAGAAGAGATGGAAATGCGTGGCACTTTATGGCACTGCCTAGCGCTCTATCGTTTAGCAAAGACAATGATAATTGGGCCACTTCAGCCGAGATTCTGGATGCCAACCGTCAGGGTGGTAGCTTTACGGGGCCATCACTTTGGAGTAGTGATATGAACATATACGCTCGTCCTTCAGGCGGAAACGGAAGCCACCTTGATATGTTGCACGCCAGCCCTTACGGAATGGGTATTGAATCAGATGGTGAAAATGCCTTTTGGCTTGTAGACGGTCACAATGGACACCTGGTGTGGTACGACTTCAACGAGGACCACGGCCCGGGTAATGATGATCATAGCGATGGTCAGGTTCGACGTTATCCTGAGATCGAACTTAAAAGAGAGCCTGGTGTGGCCAGCCACATGGTTAAGGACAATGAAACGGGTTGGTTATACATTGTAGATGCGGGTAACAAACGTATTCTTAAAGTGAACACGAATACGGGTACCAAGAGACGAGATCTCGACTTGATCAATGAACTGCTCGCTGAACATTCTGAATATGAAAACGTAGAATGGAAGATTTTCGCAAGTGCGAATTTGGAGGCACCCGCTGGCATTGAGTTAAGTGAAGGTATTTTATACGTTTCGGATAATGCCAATGGCCAGATCATTGCATACGATGTAGAAACGGGCTTTGAACTGGACCGTTTGGAAACCGGAAAAAAAGGAATTATGGGAATTAAAGCGGATAAAGAAGGCAAACTATGGTTTGTTTCTTCCTCTACCCACGAGGTAATACGTATTGATCCCAACTAAGAATCAGTTCACATAAAACAACGTAAAACAAGGGGAGGCTTTATGGCCTCCTTTTTGTTGTATGAAGTTTTGTCGAGCCTACGGTTCGTTCGTGGAGAATAACCTCCGTAGACCGGGGAAGAGCCGTATCTTCATGTAATGAAAAAACGTGAACTGAAAACCCTGTTACTGGTTGTGTTGAGCCTCTGTTTAGGCTGTCAACAACCCAAGGAAAAAGAAGATGAAACCGAGGTTGAGATACTCGAAGCAAACCACGATTCACTGGAGGTTGATTCGGCCCAGATTGTTACAAACTTTAAACGTCAGGAAGACTGCTGGAACCGACACGACATTCCTTGCTACATGGAGGCATATGATTCTACAAGCGATATTCAAACCTTGTCTCGGGGTGGTTTAACAATAGGTTATGATTCAATTATCTCAGCCTATCAAAAAAACTTTCCGGAAGACCGAATGGGGAACTTGTTTTTTGATGAAATGGACATTCGCATTTTAAGTAAGGAGTACGCGTATGTTACGGGGCGGTTTAACCTGAAATTTGAGCAAAGAGAACAACTCTATAAAGGATGGTTTTCTGTATTAATGCGTAAGCGAAACGATGGTTGGTTCATCATAAGCGACCATTCAAGCTAGCTAATAGTGCTCACCTAACCAGTCCATGTCGTCTGGTATTACCATTAGGTTTTCAACCTTGTTTGGGTGCTTTCGGCTCGGAATCCAGCGAAAAGCAACCTTTTCCGGGCCCTGGCAATCAAACCACACTTCCAACCCTTGCGGTTCCTGGGCTTCGACCCATCGATAGCCAACCACGTCAAAGTTGGGAAGCGTATCGCGCACAGCCACAATTTCACCCCATGTTTCATCGGCTTCAACCATCTCGCCTTCCAGCGAGTAAGTGTTGATCACTTCATATATGTCTCTCGCGGTGCCCGTTTGTATAGCGGAAACCCATTCGCGCATTCCGGCTTCGAGCGGCACCTCCGGTTTCAAACTATCAATTACCTCCAACACCACGCGTTTTTTCAGTCGGGATTCTTCGCGCTCTATTGAGAGTGCATCCATCATGGCCAGTTTCATATCGGTGATGGCGTCAAGTCTGGTTACGCCAATGTTGTTTAATGCAATTAATGTTAAGTTGTTTTTCCGATCCACCAGAAAGGTGTTAGTAACGCTTGGCAGGGAACCGTAATACTCATAACGATGGTCGGCTGTAAAAACCCTGGGAAAGTCAGAGGGGTTAATAAAATCATCTTCTAACAGCGACTCACTTAAAATCCGGAGATCGTTCAAACTGGAAAATGCACCGCCCGAGGCATACCGCGACGCGTATGATCGTTCGTCCTTGACCCACTCATTTTCTTCTAACGAATATCCTGGTATGGAGTTAGGAGTCCGGGAAATTCCACTTTGGGTCATTCCAAGTGGTTGAAAAACATACCTAGCGTAGGCCTGTTCAAGTGTTTGGTTACTTGTCGATTCGATAATGGCTCCCAATATCCAATAATTCAGATTACTGTACGCTTCCTTCTCTCCTGGAGGGAAGATCAAATCAAACTCAGGCATAGAATCCAAAAAATGACCGGCCATCCCGTTGGAGTCAAACGAAACACCGGTGAGGATGTTCTGTTCATCAAGCTCCCGGGGAAGGCCCGACGTCATTTTGAGTAATTGTATGAGAGAAATTCTTTCACCAAAAGCAGGTCTAAAATCAGGTCGATAATGCGAAATAGAGGAGTCCAGTTCCAGTGTTCCTCGCTCAACCATTTTTAAAATGGTTAGCTTGGTAAACAACTTTGTCAGGGATGCAAGTTGGATTACCGACGAGTCGTTTGGAACAGGAAGCTGTAAGTTCGAGTCGTACACCTGTTCGTGCAGGAGAACCTTTTCTCCCTGCTTCACAAACACAACTCCATTGAACAAAGAATCGAGTTCTTGTTCACTTATAATGGTTCGTAACTTCGACTCACGAGACGTACACCGAATCAGGCAAAACCCGACAACGATCAACGCGATATACCGAAGTCTCATCATCCTTTTATTCTTGTCTTAAAGCATTTATAGGGTTGGAACGTGCAATTTTCCAACTGTGATAACCCACGGCCAGCATCGAAAGCACAAAGGTGATGACAATGGCCAGCACGTAACTCCAAATGTTAAAACCGGCTTTGTAAGCAAAGCCTTGTTGCCAGTTTTTCATTAGGTAAAAGTCTACCGGTGTTGCCAGAATAAAGGCGATTCCCATCAGGTAGATGAAGTCTTTTACCGTGATCCAGGAGAGGTTGATGGTAGACGCACCCAATACCTTACGGATACTTATTTCCTTTCTTCGCGTTTCAATGGTGTAACTCAACAGTGCAAAAAGACCAAGGCAGGCAATGAGAATTGAAATGGACGAGAAATACGTGAAGATTCTAAACATGTTTTCTTCTTTCACGTAGTTAGCGTTCAGGTCCTGGTCGAAGAAGGAAAAACTAAAGGGAACGCCTTCCAGAGTGCTTTTCCAGGAGGCCTCCATATCTTTGAGTGTTTGGGTATAGTCTCCCTTCGCGAGGCGCACCGATAAGTTTCGACCACCATTACGGGTATAACAAAGAATCAAGGGTTCAAGCGGGTTGTGGAGACTCATAAAGTTGAAATCATTTACCACGCCAACAACGTGCCCATCGTTTGCTGCTGCACCATTGGGCATTAGGTTCCATTGCACTCTTTTGTTCAATGCGTCATCTCCCCAACCAAACATTTCGGTGGCAGTTTCATTTACAATAAAGGCCTGGGTGGTTTCAGTTTGATACTCCCTCGAGAACCCCCGCCCTTTTAACACGTCCAGACCAACAACGTCAATGAAGCGGTCGTCAACAAATAATACCTTAACACCGCGATCCACCATTTCTCCGTTTTGTTCAATTCGGAACATGATTTCACCTCCTCCGTTAATGGGCATAGTGGAACTGGATTTGGCCACAATTCGGCTGTCGTTATCAAGTTCTTCCGCCCATGGAATGAGCATGCGACGTTGTGCTGTATCGGCAGGAAGGTCAACCGAAATGAGATTGTTTCGGTCAAACCCAAGATCAACCGTCCTCATGTACCGCATTTGATCAGCAATGAGCAAGGTCCCGGAGATCATGAATATGGAAAATACAAACTGAAACAGAATCAGTGCTTTCCGAAAAAGGCCACCGTTTCGATTACCGGAGAAACCACCTTTTAAAACGTTAACCGGTTTCAAAGAAGAAAGCACAAATGCAGGATAACTTCCACCCAGTAAACCAATCAGGAGTAATATGCCAATTTCTGTGGCCAGAATCTCTGGTGAGAAGATGTCTATGGAACGTACACTCTTACCGCTGATGGCATTAAACTGGCCAATAAACAACTCCGACAGGGCCAGCCCAATTACCATGGCTATGAGGCTGATCACCATTGACTCGGAAAGGAATTGAATGATCAATGCTTTTCTGGAAGACCCCATCGTTTTTCGAACGCCAACTTCTTTGGCTCGTCGGGCTTGCTGCGCAAGCGTAAGATTAACGAAGTTAATGGCAGCTATAATCAAAAGAAACAGAGCCAGAGCCGAGAAAATGTATATGTCTGACATGTTCCCTTTCGGAAGGTCGTATTCATGCGTGTTGTCAAAATGAACGTCCATGAGGGGAGTTAGACTATACTCATGGCTGGCGGTTAGATTATTAACCTCGGCCCACGGCTGTACGTACTTCTTTTCAAATTCAACCAGTTTGGGTGAAAAGTCATCTGGGTTGATGGTTTTATCAAAAAGTAAGTAGGTGAAGAAAGAGATTCTGAACCAGTCCTGACTAAAAGACTGGTGGAACCCGGGAGGCATGGTGGTAATCGATATAAAACCCTTCACTGGGATTTCACTGTTTGCCGGAGGGTCCTTAATAACCCCGGTAACCGTCAAAAGGGAGTTGTTCATTTTTACCTGTTTGCCGAGGGCTTCTTCTTGTAGAAACAACTTACTTGCAACCGATTGGGTCAGAACAACGGATTGAGGGGCTACCAATGCAGTATTGGGATCGCCTGCTATAAAGTCGTAGGTGAATACATTAAATACCGAACTGTCGGTGATCCAAAGGTGACGCTCTTTGAATTTTCGATCCTCGAACGAAAGTTCAACCTCACCGCGCCCTCCATAGAAGCGAACAAAGTCAACTACTTCGGGATAATCGTTTTTTAGTGTTGGCCCTACGGCATAGTTCGTAACCCCCACATCCATGGTTCCATTGAAATCGGAAATGGTAGTGAGTCGATAGATTCGATCCTTCTTTTCATGGTAATTGTCGTACGACAGTTCATCACCAATATACAAGGTGATGAGGGTGCTGCCGGAAATTCCAATAGCAAGTCCCAGAATACTGATAAGGGCATACACTCTGTTTTGCAACAGGTTGCGAATCGCAATTTTTAGATTGTTCTTAAACATGGTTGTCCCGATTATAAGGGGTTGGACTGTAGTTTACTTTGCGAAATCAGCTTGCCATCATATAGCTCAATAACCCGTTGAGAATATTGAGCATCCTGCCGGGAGTGTGTAACCATTATAATGGTAGTACCTTGCTCATTGAGATTCCTAAGAATGTCTAACACCTCGTTTCCAAAATGAGAGTCGAGATTACCCGTTGGCTCATCGGCCAGAATAAGTTTTGGTTGAGTAACCACTGCTCGAGAAACGGCCACACGCTGTTGCTGCCCTCCAGATAGTTGTTTCGGGAAGTGTTTTGCCCGATGGGCAATGCCTACTTTTTCCAGCACTTCCAATACTCTCTTTTTGCGTTCACTTTTGGCTATACCCAGATAGTGCAATGGGAGCTCAACGTTTTCCTGTACGGTTAATTCATCAATCAGGTTGAAGTTTTGAAATACGAAACCAATGTTGTTTTTCCGTAGTATGGCACGTTGGCTTTCGGTTTTGTCACTAACCTCTTCGCCGTTAAACTGGTAAGAACCACTACTTGGGCTGTCAAGCATTCCCAGAATATTCAACATCGTTGACTTACCGCAACCGGAAGTCCCCATAATGGAAACAAATTCCCCCTCTTTTATCTCCAGATCGATTTCATGGAGCGCCGTTGTTTCCACGTCGAGCGTGCGGTAGATTTTTGTAAGTTTATCTAGTTTTATCATATGTATTCTCAGTTGATGTATATGGTTTCATTGTCTTTGTAAGCATCGTAGCTTGAAATTAGAATTTCTTCGCCTTCGTCTAATCCCGATAGTACCTCATAGTAGTCTGGGTTTTGGGCGCCTAATTGCACCTGACGTTTAGCAGCCGTTCCAGAGGCACGGTCTACAACGTAAACGTATTGACCACCACTCGACTGATAGAAAGATCCTCTCGGAACCATGTTTGCCATTTTTTGAGCACTGGTTTCGATAAACACCTGAAAATTCTGGCCTCTTCTCAGGTTGTTTGGAAGAGAATCCAACTGTTCGAAATGGAGGTCGATTCGGAACTGCCCCTGATTAATAGTAGGGAATATTTTGTTCACCACCATTGGGTATTCGCGATTACCTGATTTCACAAAAGCAGATTGACCTTGATTAATTCGAGGTAAATAGTGTTGATCCACATTGGCCTGGATGAGAAAGCCATCCGGATCGTCAATTCGGCCAATGGTTTCGTTTCGGGTTAATGCAGATCCGATTTCGTGGTTAAAGGAGTTTAGTTGCCCGCTCTTGGGCGCAACGATTGCCAGGTTTTCAAGCTTCTTTTTTATAATAGCAAGGTTGCGTTCCATCATGGAAATAGAAGCGTCTATTCGCCCAATTTGAAGTTTTTGATAGGTTAGGTCCTCGTCGATTCGGATTTTTTCTGTTTTTACCTTCTGCTGTAGGTAACCGTAGTTCGTCTTAGACTCAAAATATTGTTGCTGCGATATCGCCTGTGTCAGGTATAGGCCTGAATCCACCTTAAACCTTCTGGTAGCCAGTTGCAGTTGATTTTGAAAGTCGATCAATTGGTCTTCAGTTCTTCGTTGGTTTTGGTATAGAGCGATCCGGGTATTTCGCAGGTTGTTAATTTGCTCTACGATTTGAGTTTCCCTTTGCATAAAGTCGAGCATCACGGCTTCGTTACTCAATACCAGGAGCACATCACCTGCTTTAACCAATTCACCTTCTTCCTTTTCGATACGTTGAATTACACCACCTTCTCGGGCGTCAACCAGAACTGTGGAAATGGGTTCGGCCGAACCGTTTACCAGAACAATTTCCTGAAAATCTCCGTAACGCACTTCTCCAGTTTTGGCTTTGCTGATGTCGATGGTTGTGGTAATCCGGTTTGAACGCACAAGAAGAATAACAAGGACTGTGACAACAAACAAAATCGTTAGGATAATGCCTATTTTCTTCCGATCAAACCGTTTCCGCTCTATTTTCCTGTCCATTGGCAAACGCCTGTTATAGGTGATTTGTATTATCAAAATCGTGCCATTTTGATAACTCGTTGAGATTCAATTTTTTATCGAAAACTTAACCTGTTACAAAGAGTTAACTATGTGCGCATGCGGACAATAAGTGTTCGTTTCCGAACATTGTGTAGGCTTAGGGTGCTATGAACAGATCGATTTGGATATTGGATGATGATCGGGCAGTTTTATCTGCATTGGAAATGGCGTTGAATGAGGTATTCGACACTGTAACGACCTGGTCCGACCCATCAGTAATGTTGGATGCCCTAAGGAAACACCAGCCTGATATCGCATTAATCGACATGAATTACACCAGAGGTGAGGTAGATGGTCGAGAAGGTTTGGACGTATTACGACGAATTGCGAATACCGCTGAAGCTTTGCCAGTGGTTGTGATGACCGCCTTTAGCGACGTTGAACTGGCCGTTTCTGCTATGAAGATAGGAGCGGTCGATTTTATTCATAAACCCTGGTCGAACGAACGCCTGAAACTTACTTTAATCAATGCCATGAAGCTCAATGTAAGCGAAGCTGAACTGGCACAATGGAAAGCCCGAGAAACAGCTGAAACAAGCAGCGATTTTGGTAAGGACCTGGGCATGGTGGGGACTTCAACACAGTTGGAAAAGGTGCGGAACAGCATCAGGAAAGTGGCTAACTCAGATGCCAATGTGCTCATTCTTGGTGAAAATGGCACGGGGAAGGAACTCGCAGCCAACGCAATTCACCAGCTCTCTACACGAAATAGTAAGCCATTTGTTAAGATTGATTTGGGATCGATACATAAGGAATTGTTTGAAAGCGAACTATTTGGAGCCCGAAAAGGAGCGTATACCGGAATTTCCGCCGATAAAACAGGCCGAATGGCTATGGCCAATAAGGGTAGCCTCTTTCTGGATGAAATTGGTAATCTATCCCTGGATCTTCAGGGTAAGTTGTTATCGTCTCTCCAAAACCGGGAGATTATACGATTGGGAGATACACAGCCTCAACGTATCGACGTTCGTCTAATTTCTGCAACAAATATGAATTTGGAGAGGTTGCTTGACCCTGACTCATTCCGACAGGATCTGTTGTATCGGATTAACACGGTAGAAGTGCGTATGCCTGCGTTGAGGGAGCGTACATCTGATATCCCTCTGTTGTTGGACCACTTCAAAGAAGTTTACGAAAATAAGTATCGCAAAACCGGGCTTAGCTGGTCGGGAGAGTGCATTGATCAGGCAATGGCCTACCATTGGCCGGGAAACATTAGGGAACTCCAGCATGCAGTAGAAAGGGCGGTTCTAATGACGGAGAAACGCATTTTACAGGTCTCTGACTTGCTTCCCCATCGGTTGGACATAAGGAAAGACGAACCCGAAGGTTTAAATCTGGCGAAAACCGAAAAGGCCCTGGTGAAGGAGGCCCTGATCAAATCTGATGGAAACATTTCACATGCCGCTAATGAACTGGGTATAACCAGATCGGCTCTATACCGACGATTAAAGAAATACGGCCTATGAGAACACTTAATTATTTTGGAATGAGACTTACATACCGATTAATGGTATTGCTCTCTATTACCATCGTTCTCGGTATGATTCTTGGCAATGAATTGTGGTTCTTTTCGCAGATGGTACTTGGAGCCATATGGATTCTTTTGGCATTCGAACTAGCCCGTTTCGTGCACCTTAGTAACAATCGAATAGCAAGGTTTATTTCTTCCATTCGTTATGACGACCTGGAGCAGACCACGGTACGAAACTCACAGCAACATGCATCACATATTGAGAAAGCCATCCAACATGTTACGGAGGAGCTCGTTAACCACAAACAACGTCACCGAAACGAGCTTATGCTGTTGGAGGCACTGGTCGATTCCGACCCATGCGCGTTACTGGTAATGGATGGTCGCGGTGACATAATTTTCCAAAACGAAAAATTCGCGGCATATAATGGCGGGAAGGCCGTTTCTCACAGTTCGCAATTGAATCAGAGTTTAACAGAGGTGCTTTCGAACATGGAGCAGGAAATTGCCGGTCCCTCGTTCATTGGTTTATTGTTAGTAGGTGAACGAGAGGTTCATGCACGTATTTTTTCAAAGCAACTGCATGGACAAAAACGTGTCTTTGTGAGACTCTCGGATATGCTTCAGGCATCGTCGGAAACCGAGTCTGACCAATGGCTGAACCTGATTAATGTGGTCAACCATGAAATCCGGAACGGTATTTCCCCAATTGCCTCCCTTACGGAGAGTTTGATGGACAAGGTGAACGCGATTCCGGAGCCCGGGCAGAAAAGATTCTTTGAACTGGGACTTTCCGGAATTCTGGAGCAGACAAGACGATTAACAGACTTTACTGAACGACATAAGAAACTAGTGCACATACCACCACCTAAACGGGAATGGGTTTTATGGTCCGATATTCTAAATGAAGGGCTTGCGGATTCCAAGAGTAGGGTGGAAGTGAAGATTGACGGTGATGCGGTACCGGACCGGGTACGGGTAGATCCGGGACAGTTTTATCAGGTTTTAAGTAACCTGGCCGTTAATGCTGAACGGGCAATGGTTTCAAGACCAAATCCAACCATTCATTGTACGGTGAATCGTGTGAACATGGATTTCGTCATGTCTTTTTCGGATAACGGATGTGGTGTTAAGGCTGCTATGAAACACAAGATTTTTGTTCCGTTTGTAACATCGCACGAGCAGGGTTCGGGTTTAGGGTTGAGCATTTGCCGAAAGATTATCGAAAATCACGGTGGTACCATTAGGCTGGACAGGAGCGATGATGAGGGTACTTCGTTTGTTGTCAGAATCTCCGCAATTGAGTAAGACATACTGAGACATCCAACAAAAACGTCAGGAAAACAGGAGATTTGCGTTCTAAAGTGCTGATATGCTTAAATTCCTATTTCTACTTCCATTGCTGGTTACTGGTACTCCAACCGAATTAAATGTGACCGAAGAACTCCCGGGCAAGGCCACCGATGTTTCACCTTTACTGATTAGCGAGAAGATACCCGACATTTCGGTTCAAAACCTGGCCGGTGAGTCAGTGTCAGTCAAAGACGTAGTGAGCTCTAAACCAACGGTAATGTTGTTTTATCGTGGAGGTTGGTGTCCTTACTGTAATGCTCATCTTTCGGCAGTGGCACAGGTTGAAAAACAAATACTTGATTTAGGCTATCAGATTGTCGGTGTTAGCCCTGATGCCCCTGAGAAACTCAAAGAGACCATGTTGGAAGACAGTTTGTCTTACCAGCTTTACTCAGACTCCAAGGGCGATCTAATGAAGGGTATGGGAATTGCATTTAAGGCTCAGGAAAGACACTCGATGCGACTGAAACGCTATTCGGATGGACAAAACCCAGGCATTCTACCGGTGCCTTCCATGTTCGTTGTGGACAACAAGGGAATTATTTTGTTTGAATACGTCAGTCCGGATTACAAACATCGTATTTCGGCTCCCATGTTAATTAGTGTCTTGAGTGAGTTGAACGAGCAATAGCTGTCTTGTTGTTACCACGTTGCGGTTTCCAATAACATACGAATGTGTAGGATCAGATCGTTAAGAAAAAGTGCACATAATAAAGTGCACCACCCGCTTGTAAGACCTAAGTCTACGGTTACCAACAGTCGGTCGGTTGTATTTGCATACTAGACCAACTATATGTACCTTGCGGCTACGGATCGACCCCTTGAATTTTTATTCAAGCCAAACAACCTCCGCTCCTTTTGGTCGGGGGTTTTTACTTTAATGTTAACCCATCATCCTCTCGCCAGTCGCTAATGCTGCACTTGTCATAATGTCAAGGTTTCCAGCATATTCGGGTAGATAGTGTCCAGCTCCAACAACCTGTAACAGAATGGATGTTTTTAATCCACTTACCTTTCCTACACCTTCTATGAAAACGGGTTTGTCGGCTGGAATCTCCTCGAATTGTACTTCTTGATGAAGCGAATATCCAGGTACGTATTTTTGTACTTCAGCAACCATGTTATGAATGCTTTCCCGAATAGCATCACGATTCGCCATTTCACTTAATGTGAATACAGTATCGCGCATTACCAGAGGAGGTTCCGCAGGATTGAGAATAATGATGGCCTTTCCCTTCGTTGCCCCACCCACTTGCTCAATGGCTGCGGCAGTGGTTTCTGTGAATTCGTCAATATTGGCCCGGGTTCCAGGTCCCGCAGATTTACTTGCAATAGACGCAACGATCTCGCCATAATGAACTTTTGCTACCCTGCTTACAGCCGCTACCATGGGTATGGTGGCTTGTCCACCACAAGTAACCATGTTTACATTCGGTACATCAAGGTTTTGATCCATATTGACTGGCGGAATTAAAAAAGGGCCCAGAGAAGCTGGTGTAAGGTCTACCACCTTCTTGGATGGAAACGCCTTTATTTTGTCGTAGTTGTAGTGATGTGCTTTGGCCGATGTAGCGTCGAAAACCACATCAATAGCATCCCACTCTGGCATCTGAATTAAACCATCAATTCCTTCGTGTGTTATAGCCACCCCAAGGCGTTTAGCCCTGGCCAGGCCGTCGGAATTTGGATCAATTCCAACCATTACGGACATTTCCAATTTTTCAGAGGTCCGCATGATCTTGATCATAAGATCCGTACCAATGTTTCCAGAACCAATAATTGCTGCCTTTGACTTCATAGGTTTCTTTATTAATCTATTTTCACGGTTACGGAGCCAAGCCCGTCTATGGTTGCTTCAAATTCATCACCTTGTTCAATGACCACCATCGGGCCAAGTGCGCCCGATAACAACACCTCTCCTTTGCGAAGGGGTTGTTCTTGCTTTGCCATCACCCTGGCCAACCATAAAGCCGCGTTTAATGGATTATCCATGCACGCTTTTCCATTACCTTTCGAAGCGATTTCTCCGTTCCTGGTCATTTCCATGGAACAGTTTACAAGGTCGAGTTGGTCAATGGTCTTTTTCGTTTCTCCAAGTACGAAATGACTTGCAGAAGCATTGTCTGCAATGGTATCGGTAATCCGGATGTCCCAATTTTCTACCCGACTTCCTACGATTTCGATGGCGGCAACGGCATAGTCAATTGAGTCGACCAGTCTGTCGAGTGTTATCTCACCGTCGAGGTCTTTTTTCATAACAAAGGCGATCTCGGCCTCTGCTTTTGGTTGCATTAATTCACCAAAGTTGAGAGAACCGCCGTTTTTAATTTGAGTGGAACCGTACAAAACACCATAGTCTGGTTGATCTACACCCAACTGTTTTTGAACAGCAAATGAGGTTAGACCAATCTTTTTGCCCACTATGGTTTCACCCGCTGCCACTTTGCGCGCTACGTTCTTTAATTGAACACGATACGCTGTCTCAACATCTGAATCACCAATCATCTCACGCACCGGTGGACAGGTGGTTTTATAGGCTTCGGCATTGTATAAAACCTCCGCCGCAATGTCTATGTTCGAACTCATATGGCGCAATATTACGATGCGGAATTTGAACAGACCATTTTCATTAAGAAGAAAAAATACAGGGATAACAAAGACCGCGGTAAAACACCATTTTAAGTCATACATTTGTAGACTGATGTTGACGCGTTTTTTTATAGCGATTACCGCACTGCTTGGGGCTGGTTTTACAACTACCCAGGCTCAAATTTTGCCCAACTTTGGAGGGCAGCGAGCGGGTTTGTCTACTTTGAGTTTTTTGAAGAATGATTTAAACCCAAGGTCAACCGGCATGTCGGGTGCAAGTATTGCAAATACAGAAGACGGCTTTAGTGCCAAAACGAATCCGGCGGCATTGGCTAAACTTAAGGAGAACACGTTGGGTTTAAGTCACCTAATGGTTGGAGCAGGGATTCAGCAGTCGTTTGCCAGTTACCAACATAAATTAAAGAATGAGGCAACCGTAGGGTTGTCGGTCAATTCCCTGAACAGTGGAGATATGATGGTTAGAACTGAGTTCCAGCCAGATGGTACCGGGCAGTACTTTAGCATGAGCCAGAATGCTCTTACGGCGAACTATGCTACCCGACTGTCCGATATGTTTAGCTTGGGTATTGGGTTGAATTACATCTACGAAACCATGCAGACGTACAACAACAGTACGGCTTCAATTGACCTGGGTTTTTTGTATCAAACCGATTTTAAGAACTTGCGTTTTGCTGTAGTTGTACAGAATTTTGGGGGCAACTCAACCCTTTCAGGTACTTCTCTTCAAGTAGACTATAACCGAGCTGGCAACCCTGAACTTGGCCCATACTCATTACCAACTGTGTTTAAGATGGGCTTCGCCTTTGACGCATACAAAAAGGGTAAAAACCTGATTGTTGCTTCCGCACAACTCAACAATCCAAATGACAACGCGGAAAACATTCGTCTTGGATTTGAATATCAGTATACAAGCTTGCTAAGTGTTCAAACCGGATATAAAATCAGTGTAAAAGGACAGTCTTACCCTAGTTTGGGCTTTCAATATCGTTCAAGAATTGGTGTGCATCCTTTGCACATAAACTATGGAATGAATCCTACCAACTACATGGGAACACAACATGTTTTTGGTGTCCAGATATCGTTAAACAAAATGGAGAGAGCGTAATGAAAAAGTTTCTGTTTGGTATATCGATGCTGGTTTTGATCACGGGATGTGAAGGTTTCTTTGGCAAAAAGACGGAGTTGGACTTTATTGAACCACCGGAGTTCCAACTGCGTGATATTGCCTATGTACCTATTCAACCAGCACTTACTCAGTTTGTACGACCTGTTGATATTCTAACCGGTTTCGATGAGCTGATTTATGTGGTTGACGAGGGGTCCGAGGAAATTATATCGCTTGACGAATCGGGCCGGGAACTGGGGCGGTTTAAAGTACAGGGTGTAACATCCGTTGTTCAGGACCGACGATTTAACCTTCTGGCAATTGGTACTAAAACAGTTACTATATCAGATTCTGTGAATTTCGATGTGGCGTGTATTTATCGTATTAGTTTGCATGGAGATGTGGCTTACGGTATCAAGCAGGCTAAGATTATAAATGAGGTGGTGCATCCATTTTATTACAAATCAACGTTTTCGAGCACCGACCCTGACGTGAAGTTCAATCGTATAGGTGTTCTCGCAGACAACCGGTACTACGTTACCAGAAATGGTATAGGAGGTAATACATTCGATGGGCCAGATGATGCGATATTACTTTTTAGTCCCGAGGATGAATTCTTAACGCCGGTGGCGGTTAGCTCGAATGGAGCCTTGTTCCGTGATTACTTCAAAAAGCCGTACTGTGTATTAACCACGGTGCAACCACCGCAGATATTTGCAAACGGAGGAAACGACTTCTTGTTTTCGTCAATATCACCTGAAGGCGTTATTAAGGTGCAATACATTGAATTCATCGAAACGGAGTTTGGTGCAACCTATGAGCCCCGAATATTATCAGTTGATGAAGACGAGGCAGACGGGTTCCTTACTTTCCCATACCGCTTTGACGAACCCATGGGGATGGCACTCACAGGAGACGGGACGAACCACATTTTTGTGACCGATGCAGGCAAGGATTCACTCTTTCTCTTTTCCCTCAACGGGTATGAAGGTGTAAAACCCCCTCCGGGTTACAGCACCAATCGATACATAAACGTGTCATTTGGAGGCACTGGAACGGGTTTAACCCAGTTTAATGACCCAAGAGGTGTTGCTTACAAAAGAAGAGTGGTGTATGTAGCCGACGCCGGAAATGGAAGAGTACTGCGTTTTAAATTAACCTCCGACTTCGAGTAATTTATCAAGCGTCGCTATACGATCGATCTTACCAGATTCGGTTCGTTCAAATGCGTCTACCCAATAGAATTTTTTTGGACATTCAATCGAAGGGATGTCGTTCTTAATCGCTTCTTCAATAAGTAGGTACAGTCTGTTTTTGACGCCAATGAAAATCAGTTGCTCTCCCAGTTTTGGATGGGGTTGCTTCCAGAGTACATAATCTACGTCAAGAAGCTCTCGGGCCAGAGTGGCATCAATTCTGTCTGTAATGGTGTGGAGCAGAAGCTTTACACCTCCACTGTTAACAGCGTCATCGGAGCGGCCCAAAAACTGTAAGCAATGCTCTTTAATCTCAACTAAATCGTTGGTATTAAGGTTGATGTGGAGTCTTGGAATTTTGATGTTTAAACATTTATTGTCTTGTAATGAGACCTCCACATCGTCAAAAACCCTGTACCAGTCCTCACCAAACCGTCTAATGGCTATGTGGCTTGCGGTTTCGGTCATTCCATACGAATGGAAGAACCGCGTTTTACTACCACCTGATTTTATAATTATCTGATTTTCAACGATTTTGTCGATGCTTGCTCCCCCTACTAATACGGTGGTAAACCGCATAAGCTTTTGCCATGATGCCTCGTCTTCCATAATGTGAAGTAGTTGATAGGGGACCAGGCTAACGAGGGTATAGCGGTGGTTGGATTCCAGATTAAGCATTGGGTTGGCTGAAGCCTTTTCAATCAGAACGTCCCAATCGAAAATAAGGCTACGAAGAAGAAGCATAAGGCCACCTACCTTGGATACCGGAATGCACAAAAAGACCGATTCATCTTGTAACTCAAGCACCTTCTTTGTGTTGTTGGCGCTCCACTCAATCAGTTCTTTTGTTAGTTTAATATTTTTGGGTTTTCCCGTTGAACCTGAGGTGGTTATCTCTATATGAAGATTGCTGTACCATTGACGAATAAATTGCGCCCAATCGTCAGAGGGCAGGCGGTCCAAATCTTGCTGTTGAATGGTAGAGGTTTTACCTTGAGAATGAACGATCATCTGGATTTGACTTTCTCAATAAAGCGTTTAATATCCGATTCCGAATTATAAATATGTGTTGAAACACGTATGCAGTCAAGACCACTTTCAGGTACAAACCGGATAACCCATTTTTCGGCTTTCATCTTACCGTACCACTTCACTGTTTTTTCACCAAACCTAAACGACACCATTCCACATCGCGAAACTTTTTCTTCTGGGGTGAGTATTTCGATACCATCCAGCGAAGCGAGTTCAGAATACAGCATTTGGTTAAGCTCGCGCACCCGTGCTTCAACCCGCGCCGGGCCTACTGATTCCATGAAGTTTACCGCGGCTTCCAGGCCGGCGTATAGCGAGGTGTTTTGCGTGCCGTAATAGAACCGGTGTGCGGTATTCTTTAATCCACTCAACTCCGATTTATCCGTGCTAATGATCCATCCATCGTCAGTGTAACTACCTATAAACAGAGCGTCTAACTCCTCGATAAGTTCCTTACGGACGTACAGAATTCCGGTTCCCTTTGGGCCCAATAACCACTTGTGACCACAGGATGCATATATGTCGCACCCCAGAGCTTTTAGGTCGAGATTCATCATTCCCACACCGTGGGCACCGTCAATAAAGGTTAAGATGCCTTTTTCTCGGGCCATGGTGCAAATTTCTTTTATCGGCAACACCTGTCCTGTGGTACAGGTAACATGGGGCACCGCAATAACCCGCGTACGAGGTGTAATTAACCCAGTTAGGTCTTCCAAACATTGTTCTTGAGTGGCTTTCAGGTTAAGCACTTTGATGGTAATTCCATCTTTGCGTTTGCGGTTTAACCAGGGGTCAGCGTTTCCAACATGTTCGTGGTCGGTGAGTATCACCTCATCACCTGGCTTAAGGTCAAGG
>JAEPQQ010000060.1 GCA_017640445.1 Bacteroidia bacterium
ATTAGCTGCTGAGGTTCTTGGTGGTTATATGGCTGGTGTATGTGTTAGCGGTGTTTTATGGGCAATTTTCCAGAACAATGCTGGTGGTGCATGGGACAACGCCAAAAAATCGTTTGAAGCAGGAGTTGAGATCGATGGCGAAATGACGTACAAAGGATCGGATGCACACAAAGCTGCTGTTACAGGTGATACAGTAGGTGATCCGTTTAAAGATACTTCAGGTCCTTCAATGAACATTCTGATCAAACTTACCTGTTTGATTGGTCTTGTTATTGCTCCTATTTTGGCTCAACTGGCTGGAGGTCATGGCGAGGAAGACCAGGCTGCTGCTTGTTGCGCACAGAAGTACGAGGGAAAATGTAAGAAAGACGACAAGTGTGCCGATTATAAAGCAGAATGTGAGGGAGAGAAAAAAGCATGCTGCAAGGAAAAGAAGAACTGTAAAGAAGATAAGGAGTGCAAGGCAAAGAAAGAAGCTTGTCATGCCGACTCTGCCTCTTCTGATGCGGAAGAATCTGCATCCATTGAAGATGACGCCTATCCGGCAGACTCTTTGTTAAGCGCTGATTCTCAGGAATAAGTAAAAACGAAACGAATAGTAAAAAGCCCACTTATCAAGTGGGCTTTTTTTTGTGAATAAACTTCGCACGGATTCGGTTATATTCGCACGTTTTATGGCCTTCAAGCAACTGAGCATACGTGTACTAGCAGCAACTCTTTTGTTCATAGGATTGCAGTCGTTCAATTCTATGCCAGGAGGTAACGATCTGAATTATCAACTTTCCGTTACCACACATGGAACTGATTTCGAACTTATAGCCGAACAGCTTTATGGACAGTTGGACCTATGTGAGGATGAGATTAGTCAGGTAACGTTTGAAAAAGCCTTAAGGGGCTATGTGTTTCTTCGATACACAAATCAACTTGAGAATACCCGGTTCCTCACGGTACTCGATTTTTCCCGGTCGTCGAAAGACCGACGTTTATGGGTAATTGACCTGGAAGGCAAAAAGGTAGTATACAATGAGCTTGCTGCTCATGGTAAGAACTCGGGTGATAAGTTTGCCAAGTGGTTTTCAAACGCTGCAAATTCTAAAAAATCGTCACTTGGGTTTTACGTTACAGGTGAAACCTACAACGGGCGGCATCGCTATTCACTTAAATTGCGTGGCCTTGAGCCAGGTTTTAACAGCAATGCTTTTGCACGAGGTATCGTAATGCATGGAGCACACTACGTGAGCGATGAGATTGCTTATGCTCAGGATGGGGTTGGCCGAAGTTTCGGATGCCCAGCCGTGTCAAACGAGGTGAATCGAGACATTGTAGACCTGGTAGAGGGAGGAAGTTGTCTGTTCATGTACCACCCACAGGCGTATTACAACGGAAAATCAAAAATCCTTAACACTAACCAGTTCATTCCAATCGAATTATTAAAAGCATTGGTTGAATAAAAACCACAACGTACATTTGAATCGTTGTGAAACCATACATTTATAGCATTTTACTGGCCTTAACCTGTTTCTGGGCGTGTAAACAACCCAATCAGGAGACCTTAAATGAATTGGTCGATGAAGGTGTTTTTGAAAAATCTGAATTGGTAGAAGTTCTTCAAACGCTGGTGGAAGATACCAATGTTATGAAGAAGTACCGCTTCGGAGATACCCTGGCCTATTTTTATACCGATAACAAGTTTGACCCCATTTGGGCTCTTTACATGGTAAATGACTCAATGGCGGAACCCGTTTTGAACACACTGTATAAAAGCAGGGAAGACGGCCTAAAGCCAGATTATTACCAGTTAGACTCCATACGTAACGTTCTCAACCGACTTAAGAAAGGCAAGAAAGACGAGCTTTACAGAGAGCTGGCCGACCTGGAACTGTTGATTTCTGATAACGTTTTATCGTATCATCACGATCGGGTGATGGGGCGTACCGATCCTCGAGTAGTGTTTGAAGGCGTATACCAGTTACCAAAACGGAATTACGAGAACTTTGAACTTCTCAAAGTCCTCGATTACGATGATTATTCGAATGTACTCGGAGAAAATACCATAGCCGATACCGGGTATGTTTACCTGAAAGACCTCCTGAAAACCTATCTCGATCGGGTTGACAAGGGAGAACAATGGTTTAACATTGATACCACCGGAGTAAGAAAACTCGAACCGGGAGATACTACGGAACTTTTGCCCCAAATAGCGCGAAAACTTGCACAAATCCAGGTAATAACGGAGAAAGAAATGCTGGAGGCAGACTCCCATACCTACAACAAAAGCTTTGCGAAGTACGTGCGGCGCTTCCAACAACGATTTGGCCTTTTTGATGATGCGGTTTTTGGTCGAAAGACTTTTGGTTTACTGAATGCTTCACTGGATGATCGCATCAATGAAATAGCGGCAAACCTGGAACGAATCCGTTGGTTTAAAGGACCTGAAGAAGGTATTTATGTACTGGTAAACCTGCCGGCGTATGAACTAAACCTGCACTATGAAGACAGCGTAAAAACCATGGCAGTATGCATTGGAAAAGCACGACCTCACGATTACGATGAAAAAGTAAAGAAAGCAAAGGAAACCGGTAAGTGGTGGATCAAACCTGCCGACCATCAAACCCCTCAGATCTATAGTAAAATTGCCTACATGGTGGTAAACCCCACCTGGAATGTGCCAAGGAGTATCATTAGTCGTGAAATGTGGTACCGCATGAAACGGGACAGTATGTACCTGGCCAATGCAGGTTATGGCGTCTTCTACAAGAAAAAGGAAATTCGGTCAGACACCATCGATTGGAGCCAATTCAAACCCTCCCGACTTCCCTTCGAGATCATTCAGAAATCCGGAGAAGACAATGCGTTGGGTAAGGTCAAGTTTATCTTTCCCAACAAATTCAGTATCTACTTACATGATACACCTCAGAAATCAAAATTCAAATGGCACGAGCGATCAGTAAGCCACGGTTGTGTTCGGATTCAGGACCCGTTACTGATGGGGGAGTTTTTGACACAGGCCATTGATACCATGGACTCCGACGATTTTAGAATTCATATGGGATATGAACCTCTCGATGAAGAACGACTTGAGGAGTATGATGCTGAAGACACAACGGCACGCATTCAGCCCCTGGAAGACACACACCTTATTCGATTGAACGAACAAGTCCCGGTATTTTTCGTATATCGAACCATGTGGTACGATCAGGAGTGGAAACTTCAATACCGAAACGATGTTTATAGAAAAAATAAACACATTATTGACGCAATGAATTTCTGAATACCTGATATTTGAGCTTTCGCTCGATGTTTCAGCTTTTGCGTTACATACCATACAAAAAATCAATGCCATTTTTTCTGGTGTTGTGCCTCGGTACCGGCTTTTGTTCTGACGTTGTTGCTCAGGCAAGGATTCCAAGAACGCAGATTTTCTCGGAAGTGTACTACCAATATCCGGCGCAATTCTTTAGAAATGGAGTGAAATCGGGCTTTGAGTTTAACGTAAATGACCGGTATGTTTTGGGCGTTCGATTCCAGAACACCCTGACCTACTTTCCGACCTTCTTCGATCCTCCCGACCTTTCCAATGGCATCTCTAGTTTTCAGGTAGATGTAACGGAAAACTACAAGACTGAGGGCAACATGGAACTCAGTTTTAAGAATTACATCGGTAGAAGAGGTTACAGTTTCCATGGAACCTACGTAAGTCTATTCGCACAAACTGGTCTCGGAAGAGAAACGTACTATACTCAAATTGCTCCGGGTTTTCCAAAAAACTACCAGGTCAATTCATATAGGTTTAATCGAATTGGCGTTCTTTTCGGACAGGATATAACCTTGTTTAATCAAGGGGTTTGGGATGTAAACTTTGGAGTTGGTTACACCCATTTGGCCGAAGGCCATGAAGTGCTGTACACAGCTGTACCACCTTTTACCCGATTCGACAACGCCCCTTATTTTGTTATGAATATGGGCTTTGGAATAGGAAAGCCTAAGTACGACCAACGTCTGCCGCGAAAACCAGCACTAAGAGACTCTTTGGAGTTGGACTATGCGCTTACTTTAGATCTGAATGCGATTGTTCAGAACGGTGTAGAGCTAAGCGGGTATTTCGGGAATCGCGATAAACGGCTTCTGAGAGCATACGGGCGATACCGAACCAATCGTTCCGGTGGCATTAATATAAGCAGTGCAGATTCGTTCCAATCGTATTTGCTTGGTTTTGAATATCGATATTATCCAACGGCGTCTGCCTTTAGAAACGGTATGTACCTGGGGGCGGGATATGCCTACGAACATGCTATGAATGTGTTTAGATGGAACGAGTTTACCCCAGATGGGGAGTTCCTGGAATTTGAGAAAATGGAGCATTACGACCCACATCATTTAAACCTGACACTGGGCTTTACGACCATTTTACAGTATCAGTATATGGTTGAAGCATACATTTCAAACATCTTAACCATTTCTAAGGGGAACAATGGTGGAGAGTTTGGCCGGGTTGGAGAAGCAACTGGTTTGCGTACAGTGGCAGGTGTCAAATTTGGTTTAGCACGATTTAGAGGAAAATGAATTTAAACGGGAAAATATGTGTGGTTACCGGCGTAAGCCGTGGAATTGGAAGAGCGTTGGTTGAGCAACTCCTGGAAGAAGGTGCAACTGTGGTGGGTCTGGGAAGAACCCGACCATCCATAGACTCGCCTAATTTCGTTTTCATTGAAACCAATGTACGGTTGTTTCCATCAGTTAAGTCGGCATTTGAGGAGTTGGATGCGAAATTTGGGGGCCAGGTTGATGTATTGATTAACAACGCCGGACTTGGGTACTTTGGGTATCTCGAGGACCATACGTTAGACCAATGGCATGAGATGTTTGAAACCAATGTCAATGGTATCTTTTATACCTGTAAGCTCACCGTTCCGGGAATGAAACGTCGCCAAAGTGGACACATCGTCAACATTGCATCTACTGCCGCCATAGAGGGATATCCTCAGGTGTCGGGCTATTGTGGAACCAAGTTCGCTGTGAAAGGCATGTCTCAATCGATGTACAAGGAAATGCGCGACTTTGGGATTAAAGTAACCTGTGTATATCCCGGATCTGTAAAAACCGACTTTTTTCGAAACACGTCCATTGAGCCACACGACTATATGCTGATGCCCCAAGACGTAGCTAAGATGATTGTTCAGGCACTTCAAACCCCGGATAACTTCCATCAGGTGAACCTCGAAGTACGACCGCTCATGCCTCGAGGACCAAAGAAGTAAACAATACTTTAGTACAGTTCAATTACCTCTGAAATGCGGTGAAGACCTATTGCAGTATCACCCACTTTATACCCTCTTCCTGTAGGCTCACACACCATAAATGCGGCGTCCCTGTACTTGAACGAGTAGGAGTTCGACCGGTGAGGGAGTTTCAGACCTAAACAAACATGTTTTTCCTTTTTGAAATGGAGAATAACACTTTCCAGACCCAGCAATTCCTGATACAGGTAGGCCAACAATATGGTTCGATCTTCACAATCGGAGTAGGAGCTTGACAGAGTCTCTTCCGGGTAGTTGTACTTTTCTCTACCGTATTGATCTTGGTCTGTTTTGTAGGAAAACGACGACTGAACAAAGTTCAATAAGAAATTAGCCTTCTGCTCTAAAGAAGTCATGTCTTCCATATAGTTTTTTAACGGGTTCAATACCGTTGAGGCAAACTCAGAAGAGTGAGAAACTCCGGTATAGTCTTTTCCAAGCTGAAACTGGGGTAAGTCGTTCAGGTATTCGGTGAATGACTGGTTGTTGGTGGCTTCCAACTGGTATAACTTGCCCTGAAAAAACCACTTAAAGCTGCGATTAGACAACTTTGCATCTACTTTTGGCAAGGCACCGGTAAACTGAATAGTCCTTCCGTTTGAACTGGCTGAACGGTATAGGTAACGCGTACCCATTACCCTTGTATCGTGGAAATCGAGGTTGGTGTAACGCTTTCCATCCTGGTAAATGTAGATCGATGCAGCCGGACGGTCGTCCAGAAGCCCGAAGCAGGATACCGAGGTTTTGGTGTAGGTAAGTTTCACATCGTACCCCAATTGATCGAGAATGAAGAATTGGAGCAGGTTGCGCGTATTTCTGCTGGGAGAAACCTCCTTCGTGATCTTTTTGGTAAGCAGAACCATGCCCATGTCGTCAAGACCGTAGGATACCTGGGCGTCGTAAACCTGTGAAAGCATGTTATTATGGTCCTTGGATTCAAGACGGTATAACAAACTTGACAGGTTGTTTTTAGAAATATAACCAGGTGTTTGAATTCGGTTCAGGCCACTGGTTTCAATGTCGAGGGTATGGCCATAGAAGTCGATTACTAACGCTTGCGCATACGTACCAAACAGAAAGCAAACAATCAAAACGGATTTGGAAAGTATTGTTCTCATAGGCACGCATTTAATTTAAAACACTACAATGGCTAATTTTAGTACATTGTTTTTTTCCATACAGAGGCAAATACCATTCCCGAAAAGAAGGTTTCGGATTTAACTATTTGAAAATCAGACTGTTCGATTAGTTTCGATATGTTAGGTAATGTGGATGAACGATGTTTGGTTGTAATGGTAAAGAAGACAATGACTGTCTTTAATAGTAGTTTTTGCCAGAAAGAAAGCCGTTCCTTTGGGAAGAAATCAGATACGACCAGCTTACCCTGTGGAGTTAGCCAATTTCCAACATTCTGAAGAATAGACAAAACCTCGCGAGGTTCAAACAGATCCAATACGAAGTTGAAAACCACTACGTCGTACTTTTTCGAAGCAGTGTGGTCAAGAATGGATGCGTGAACGAAGTCGACCTGGCACGAATACGTCCTTTCCCTGGCTTTTTCCAACATAACCGCACTGCTGTCTAAGTAAGTAACTTCAATATTGTTCGCAAGATCTTCCAACAGTAGTCCGGTGCCACCTCCAACAATGAGAACTGTTTCCATGGAGTTAATAACCTCTAGGTAGCGTTTGGAGGCCTTGTCGAGCGATGATCCAAAGACAAGTTTCTTAAGTGGATCGTAGAATGGAGCGAGTGTGTTGTAGGTGTTCAAAATCAGGGTAACGGTATGAAAACGAAAACAGGTAATTGGAGTATTTTTGCTTCCACAAATTCTATGTCCAAAATATCTTTCGACAACACCGAGATTGCATTCAAACATAAATCGGATGCAGAATTGAAACAAGCAAAATGGTTGTTTTCGGTATTCAATTATTCGTTTCTCGTAAAGTATGGCCCGGCATTAACCTCTGTGGCTCTAAAGCTTCGGCTACCCATTAAAGGCTTAGTCAAGTCTACCATCTTTAAACAGTTTTGTGGTGGAGAAACCATTCAGGAATGCGATGACACGGCCGATGTGTTATATCAACGTGGTGTAGGCTCAATTCTTGACTATTCGGTGGAAGGTGTTGAAGGAGAGGAGACGTTTATCCAGAATGCTAAGGAAATTAAGGAAACCATCCTTTCTGCTAAACGCGAAGAGAAGTTCCCATTTGCAGTTTTCAAATGCACGGGTGTTGGGCGGTTCGAGATATTCGAGAAAGCTTCCAACAACACGCTTTCGGAAAAGGAGTCAGTGGAATTTGAAACAACCAAGGCCCGGTTGGAGGACATCTGTAAGACAGCGGTAGAAAATGGCGTTCGTTTGTTGATAGATGCAGAAGAGACCTGGATACAGGATAGCATTGACGAAATTGCCATGGCCATGATGCAGAAGTACAATCAACGTGAAGTATGGATTTACAATACCCTGCAGATGTATCGTGTTGACCGGTTGGAATACCTGAACAAAACGTTGGGTATTGCTAAAAACCTAGGCTTTAAACTGGGATACAAATTGGTACGCGGTGCCTACATGGAAAAAGAACGTGCCCGTGCTGAGGAGAAGAATTACGACAGCCCCATTCAACCGGATAAGGAGTCGACAGATCGGGACTTTGACCGGGCCCTTACAACGTGTTTTGAACATCGGGAAATGGTGTCAACCTGTTTGGGAACGCACAACGAAAATAGCTCTAAACTGTTGGCCGATTTGATGACGAAGGAAGGAGTAGAAGTCAACGACAACAGATTTTGGTTTGCGCAGTTGTACGGAATGAGCGATAACATATCCTTCAATCTGGCCCAGGAGGGCTTTAATGTAGCCAAATATCTGCCTTATGGCCCTATACAGGCTGTACTGCCCTATCTTGGTAGAAGAGCGCAGGAGAATAGTTCCGTTTCCGGACAGGTAGGAAGAGAAATGTCGTTGATCGTATCTGAACTCAAGCGAAGAAAAGCTTGAATTTACTTAACGCTGTGCTTGTTGACCTAAATATGTAAGGAGGTCGGCAACAACAAACGTGCTACCCCCAATAAATACAAGATCATTTTCACTTGCATTGGCCATCGCTTTCTGATAGGCTTGTTCTACGCGATTATGAACCGAGCCATTTAAGCCTGAATCACGGGCCAATTTTTCCAGTTCATTTACATCGAGCCCACGTATAACATCAGGTTGGCAGAAGTAGTATCTGGCATCTTTGGGTAGCAGTCGAAGTATATCCGATGAGTTTTTCCCTTTTACCTGACCAAACACCATATGAAGTTGTTCGAAATCCTCTTGGTTCAACTGATTGACAAGTCCAGTAATGCCTTCGACGTTATGTCCTGTATCGCATATCACCTTGGGGTGTGTGCTCAGAACTTGCCATCGACCTTTCATTCCTGTGTTGTTAGCGACATTAAGCAATGCCCGCTGCGTTTTTTCGTCGTTTAGTTTCCATTCAGATTTTAGCAGGTTGAGGGCGGCTTGGACCGAACACGCATTGGCTACCTGATAGCTTCCGAGAAGGTCTGTTGCAAAAACCTCGTCGACCCTTACCATTTCTTGGGCAAAGTGTAGCTCCGATTGTGAATCGGTTGCTTTTTTCTCAAAAACCGGTGTGGTTTCGGGATGTCGCTCTCCAATTACTACGGGTACACCTGGTTTGATAATACCGGCTTTTTCGAAAGCAATGGCTGCCAGACTGTCTCCCAGCATGTCGGTATGGTCGAGACCAATGTTGGTGATCAGACTTAGTTCGGGCGTAATCACGTTGGTGCTATCCAGTCGCCCTCCAAGACCGGTTTCGATAATGGCAATATCTACACCGTGTTCGGCGAAATAGGTGAATGCCATGGCCACGGTTATCTCAAAAAAGGAAGCATTAACTTCCTCCAGAATCGGACGGATGCGGTTTACGAAATCCACTACGAATGCTTCGTCTACCTCAACACCATCTAAGCGAATGCGTTCGCGAAAATCGATCAGGTGTGGAGAGGTGTATAACCCGGTTTTGTAGCCATGTTCCTGAAAAACGGAAGCCAGCATATGAGAAGAACTGCCTTTGCCGTTGGTGCCGGCAACATGAATGGACTTGAATGTTTCCTGAGGATTATTCAGGAAGGAGCACAAGGCTAACGTGTTGCCCAGATCCTTCTTGTAGGCTGCCGCACCAATACGTTGGTACATGGGCAATTGCGAGAACAGGAAGTCAAGGGTTTGAACGTAGTTCAATGTTGGCTATTGCAGCGAATAATTAAAAGATATGGTACCACAGTTTGATTCAGACTGTTCTCCAATTGGGCTAAACTCCATTTTTTTTATGGAGTTTTTGCTCAAAGTAATAAGGTAACTGCTAGTGGTTGTACTGCGGTTGCCCAAAAAACGCATGTTCTGGATTTTTCCCCGGCGATCAAGGCAAACCTGAATGGTTACCTTTCCATCGTCTTGACTGTTATTAACAATACTCGGAGCGCTTTTAAGTCCAAAACCTGAGAGGCTCCAGTTTAACAGTCCATCTGTACCTGAAGTCGTTCCTGAGCCCGGATTTCTGGCATCTGGCTGTCCTAGTGGACCTTTCTTCTGGCCGTCACCACTGTTGGTAGTGGTTCCGGAGTTTTTTCGTTTCCGCCATTCTGCCATGGCGCGTTCAGCCTCCGAAATGGTTGGTTGGTCCTGAGTCTGACTTTCGTTGGTCTTTTCCGTGCTTTCCGTTGGTTTGGTTTGCGTGGTCTTTTGTGTGGTTTGTTCCACAACCGGAGCTTCGCTATCGTTATTGGTGACAACGGGTTCTTCGTCGGAGGTAGTAGGGGTAGGATTGGAAGGAGAAGACGGTTGAGGCGTGGTTTCACTCACCTGGGAAATTTCTTCTGGTCCTCCGGCATCCGGCGTTCCAAAACTAACTTCTACACCACCTGCTGGTTCGGTCATTTCCTCGGCCTGGCCCATGGTCCATATGAGCAAGAGTAGAAAAATGATGGAATGAATAAATATGGTGGCTACCAGTCCTTTTCTGTCGTGTTCCTTACTTAAATCCATAGTCGTACTATTTAGATACAGGTTTCAGTGCCAAAACAGGCTTTCCTCCAAGCTCATTGACCATATATACAATGTCCATGACCTTTTCATAGTTTACGGTTTTGTCTCCGTGAATCGACACAGTTGCACCTGGGTTTTGACTTAATGCCCCATCAAGGCTTTGAGGTAAACGGTCAAAATCAATTCGTTGCCCGTCAACAGCATAATTTAGGTCCTTGTCCACATAAACCTTAATGGTTTGCTTTACCACATTCTCCTTCGAACCTTTTGGTAAAAGAATCTTTAGAATGGGTTCAGGTGTGAACTTCGATGTTATGATAAAAAAGATTAGCAGCAGAAAGATAATATCCGTCATAGACGACATATTAAACTCAGCTCCAACCTTATTTCTTCGTTTTAATTTCATGACAACTTCTTCATTAATAACGCATTAAGAAGCGGGTTCGTGTAAAATGTCCAGAAATTCCAATGAGGTAGACTCCATTCGGTAAATCACTTTATCAATCATAGCGGTTAATGAGTTGTAGCTGATGTAGGCAATAATACCTACAATGAGCCCACCCACCGTGGTAACCATGGCCTCGTAAATACCACCACTTAGTGAACCTACCTGAATGCCATCGGCGTTTTGAGAAAGCGTGTAGAATGTTTTAATCATACCCGTTACCGTACCAAGGAAACCGATCATAGGGGCAGCACCTGAAATGGTTGCCAGGATAGGCATTCCTTTTTCTAGTTTAGAAACCTCAAGATTACCTACGTTTTGAACGGCTACCTGAACATCTTCCAGTGGTTTACCAATACGCGACAATCCTTTTTCAAGCATTCGGGCAATTGGGGTGTTGGTTGCTTCGCACAGGCTTTGAGCACCTTTTATGTTGCCTTCGAGAACCATGTCTTTGATCCGCTTCATGAACAACGGGTCGAAGTGACGCGCCTTCTTAATGGTGAGATAACGCTCCACAAGAAGATAGATCGCTATGATGCTCAATACCACGATAGGGATCAACATAACACCACCGTTTAAGGCGATGTCTAACACGTTCATTTGTTCGACGTTCTCAACATCCACTCCCGTAGAGTCGGTAGCAGTTACCAAATCGGCCGAGGCTTGCAACAAAATTGATTTCATGTAATCTTTAATTAAGTATTTCTGTCTTAGATATGCATTAGGTTATTCCTGGTTTTCGTAGATAAACGCGTATTTGTCGTCATATCGTCTAACCAGCTTAAGGTAATCTTGAGCGTTTTGCTCGGAGATGAACTTTTCGATGCACAACAATCGTACACCATCCAGTTCTACTTCGAACAGCTCATATTCCAGTTTTTCCAGTTTACGTCGTTTGTAAGATTCTACTTTATCTGTGTAGTTCTTTGCCACAGCCACATAATAAACTACTTCTTCCAATTTAACGGGTAGGTTTCGTGCGGCATGCGTTTTTTGATCTGTGGTTTCCAAAACCTCAGGCTCAATCGGGGTTAACACTTCTTCCTCGTAAATCGCCTCGGTCTGTAACTCTTCGGTGGTAGGAGTAGTGTTCTCTATTACCTCTTCTGTGACATCGGTGTACTGAATAGTGGTTTCTATAAGACCCTCTTCAGCTTCAACGAAGGTATCTACCGGTTCGGGCAGAGCTGAATCATCAAGAATGTCCATATCCGGAATAAGAGAGGCATGGTTTTCCATGCTTGAATCTTCTAACTCGAGAGGTTGATGCGCCATGTTTTGCCGTTCGGTGGTCTGAAGTATTTGCCATAACATTACACCAAACACAGCCAGAATTGCAATGGACGCAGCAGCTTGTGGAAAGTAGAACCATCTTCTTTTGGCCACCGTTGAAACAACCAGTTCTTCCTCGTTTGCACTAACAGCAATCTGTTTTTGTACTACTGGTTTTACCTCTTCATGGATGACTTTTTGGAGTCGTTTAACTTTGATGTCTTGAAGACCGTAGCTCTTCTTATGGAAGTTTACACCATCGTATGCCACAAAAATGAGCTTGCCCTCTTTGTTCAAATAGATGGAGCCTACGTTCTTAAACTCATAGTTTTTGTATTTCTCAAGCCGGTCTTTCAAAAACTTCGAAAACAGGTATACCTGTTTCTCGGCTTCGGAGTAGGAAATTCCCTTTTTGGCCATCAGACCATTGATCAGCAGCCCGTCGTTTTCAGTAAGGCTTTGATTGAAAACAACCTTTTTGCGGCTTGGAGAAATAAGCAAGCGCGTTTCATCGTAATCGGTTGACTTAAAATTTCCGACAAATCCACCAAAATCAGGGATTATAACACAGTTGTGTTTGTACAGTAATTCCGATACTAAGTCAATCAATTCCATAAGCTACGATTCAAGTTGTTTTACGTTAGAGGGAAAATGTTATTCCAGCTAGCAAATTAAGCCCAAAAGATGGATATGCATACCATTTTTGGTAACGAGAATTCGAAATATTGTTTGCGTTCAAAAAGAACGATATGTTTTTCTTGTATCGATAGTCAGCCGAAACGTTAATATCCATAAAGGGAGACAGCTTTTTAACGGGTTTGCTTGCGTCGAACTCATCCTGTTGGAATCGTTCTCCATACGCGTATAACTGAAGTCGAAGATTCAGTTTTTTGGCAAGTGTATAACGCATGTTTACGTCGGCATCAAAACTCGGTAGTTGCCAGGCCTGTGCCTGAATGTCGGTCTTGTAATTGTACAGGGTAGTTGCAAACTGAATAAAGAAACGTTCGTCGAGGCGGAAACCAAGACCCGTTTGGAAGGCAACCGTTTGCACATCGTCGTATACAACCGAGAACTGACGAGTAGGAGTGGAGTCGGTAAGAAACAACGGTAGATTGTTGTCGACCGAGAATCGAACCTTTAACAAATAGTCGATTTTCTTAGCAAGAACACCCTTAAGTCCACCTCCAACGTTGAAACTATTGGTGGTGTTTTCCAGCAGAATATCGTTGGCCACAAATGGATTCAAGTAGGAGAGTTGGCGAAGAGAATTTTTCTTAACCTCTCCATCAATACGGGCAAATGCCAGTACTTTCTTCGGAACCAGGTAGTGTTCAGCGCCAATATTCGGAAACAGCTTGAATCCACCACCGTTACTATCAATTACTACAACCGTATTCAAACCGGCGTCCACCTTAATCTTCTTATACATAAAGGAATAGGATGGCTCGATACGAACAAAGGTTCGGTTCAGTATGTTTTGTGCATCTTCGATCAGGTTGGTATAGTCAAGGCTTGCATTTACGGCCAATTGAGTTTTTTGCGGCATCTTAAACAAGGTTTTGATGCTGCCCTCAAAGTCATTTTCTCTACGGTTCCCATGGGTGGCAAACGTATAGAAACTAAATTTTGACTTAGAGCCCATCTTCTTGCTGCCGTATCCGCGATCGTATTCAGCAAAGCCATTGAAATCGTTAAAGATTTGATTGATGTTTCGCTTATCGAATTCGAGAGAGTCGTCGTAACCGTAGAAGTGTACGACATGGCGTTCATAGTTTAGTTTTCCGGTTAACTCTCCTTTTTTGCCAATTTTGGAGCCCATCACGCCCAGGTGATTATCACTAAAATCGGCATTTGCCGGATTGCCTGCGTTGGAAGACAGATGTGAACCATATGCCCCGTAGTTGAAATTCTTGTTTCGCGTGCTGTGTACTCTAAATTCGGCATACGGCGTCAGGTAGTTCCCTGCTCCGAGTTTGAAGTAATTTCCGGTAAGCGGCTTGTCGAGTTCCGATTTAATCGAAATGGCTTTGGCCGGATGATAAGTGGGTAATACGGAATACGCAAAGTTAGGAAGGTCGTAATCGAATTTGGGCGGAGTGCTTTTTATGGGCGCCACTTCCGGTTTCGTAATTACCTTGTTGGCGCTGGATAATTTGGGTTTATAGTCGCCATAAATCGTGTAGCGCATGCTAGTGGTTGTATCCGACTGACCGAAGGAAATACCGCCTCCGGCGATCATAAAACTTGCTAACAGAACTACCGCTTTTTTCCTCATAACTTTAAACACTCAAAATTAGTCGACAACCCGGTTTTTGAACCGAGAACATTTCCACATTAACGACCAAAACTGTGTTTAACGTATGGTGTTTACTGCATCTGAGGGGTATTTATCAACAATAGCCGTGTTTAGACGAGTACAAACATGGCTTACCGATATATTTGAACTGGAATATTTTAAAGACGGATACTATGGCGAATGAAAACGCGGAAAAGCTTAAGGCGCTTAAGCTTACGATCGATAAATTAGAGAAGTCCTATGGAAAGGGCATTGTGATGAAGATGGACGATGAGTCGGTGGTAAGTGTACCGGCAATATCGTCGGGTTCTTTGGGCCTGGATATGGCACTCGGAATTGGTGGTTTGCCAAAGGGCCGGGTAATTGAGATCTATGGACCGGAATCTTCGGGTAAAACGACGTTGGCTCTTCACTGTGTTGCGGAAGCTCAAAAGGGTGGAGGTATTGCAGCCTTTGTAGATGCTGAGCATGCATTTGATCGGTTTTATGCAGAAAAGATTGGAGTTGATACCGATGAGTTACTGATCTCACAACCAGATGACGGAGAACAGGCACTGGAAATTGCAGATAACCTGATTCGATCAGGAGCAATTGACGTGATTGTGATCGACTCGGTAGCGGCATTGGTTCCACGTGCGGAACTAGAAGGAGATATGGGCGATTCAAAAATGGGTTTACAGGCGCGTTTGATGTCGCAGGCCATGAGAAAGCTCACCGGTAGTATTAATAAAACAGGGTGTATTTGCATTTTTATTAACCAGTTACGAGAAAAAATTGGTGTAATGTTTGGCAACCCCGAAACCACTACGGGTGGTAATGCACTTAAGTTCTATGCGTCGGTTCGTCTTGATATTCGACGCATTGGCCAGATTAAGGATGGAGTAGACATTATTGGAAACCGGGTGAAGGTAAAAGTAGCCAAAAACAAGGTAGCACCTCCGTTCCGGGTAGTTGAATTCGATATCATGTATGGAGAGGGAATTTCAAAGGCCGGTGAAGTACTTGACCTCGGTGTTGAAGCAGAAGTGGTTCAGAAAAGTGGAAGTTGGTTCAGTTACGGTGGCACCAAGTTGGGGCAGGGCCGTGATTCGGTTAAGAAACTGCTTCTTGATAACCCTGAACTGATGGAGGAAATCGAAAACAAGGTAAAAGACAAGGTGCTGGGAGGCGAAGAAGAGCCCGCAGCAGCAACAGAATAAAACAAAACCCAGATCATTTGATCTGGGTTTTTTGTTAAATCAATTCAAAAATCAACCAGGCCAGTATCGGGAGTAACAAGCCAGCGGTAACCAGCCATTTGCCACGTCCCCTTAACCCCTTTTTTCCTTTGAGAATAAAAAGACCGGTTACACTTAACGTGATGAGTAAGACCGCAAAAATATCTGAAACCCATTTCCAGCCTTTGAGGCTGTTTCGGTGTAGAACATTGGCCTGATAGGTGACAGGTCTTCGCTTCACTTCTTCATACACGGCTGTATGTGTATAACCGTTAATGTGCAAGGTGGCATTGTTGTAGTAAATCTTTACCTGGTTAGCCGTGGGTTTGTCATAAACTTTATAGCTCGACTCCCCTACTTGTTGAGAGATAGACATGATGTCGGCCGGGGTAGGGTTCGATACCGGGAACTGGTCGGATATATCAATTTCCGACTTCGTTATGATAAAATCCGGATTCCAGTCATCGACGTGATTGAGGGCTATACCAGAAATGCAATAGATCACAATCAGTGCACAAAAGAAATAGCCCAGGTCGCGATGCGTAAACCGATTGAGTTTTCGAATCGCTTTTTTAGTTGATTTCTTCATGAGCAACCGACGATTCAGACGTATTGATGTTGGCCTTGAATTCTTCTACGATATTGACTACCCAATCTTCAATGTTTGGGTCGGGTAAGATGGCATCGGGTTTATACAATACGCGTTGCTCGTAGTTGCTTACCTTATTTATTCCATTTCCGATAATCTTCACCTGAAACATTTCGTCATGCGCCACCAAAACAGGAATAACAGCGGATTTCTCTTCGCGTTCTAACACTTGGTTGATGGCAATGGTGGTAGAATCCGGGTTGTAGTGAGCAATGTGACCACACCAGTTGTAACTGTAGTGCGTCATGTTTGTGTTTCGGGCAACGTACTGTCCAACACTGTCCATGAGGGCAGACCATTCCGTATTATAACCCGCGTCGCCATAAGCAATCAAAGCGAGGCCTATGTTGGAATCGGAAGGAACAAGATTTTTGTAACGGCGTAGTACATTTTTCTGCAGGATATTGGTAAAGTCGAGCAGCGGAGTAATGTGTGTCTTCGCTTTGGCCTGATAGCGTTCAATGTTCTCAATTTTAAGAGTTTCCATGCTTTGCGGGTCCTCCTTTTGACCAATAATGGTTGGGATGTCGTCAAACGAATGCGAACTAACCGTTAGGAAAATCGGTACAATGATTACATCGGTGTAGCCGGCAGAGTCGAACTGCCTCATGCGGGTGGCAATAGATGGCTCGGTGTATTCCATAAAGGCAGTTTTTACATCCTGGATGGTGCCGTCTTCCATTATACGGCCACGTACAACGCTGTCGAGATCAGTGAGCGCCTTCCTCCAGGTTGGGGAGTGGGAGCCATGGTTGACGAGTAGAACGCCAATCTTTTGCTGAGGTGTTGAGTCTGAGTGGGATTCCTTGGGTGATGTACAGGCAAAGAGTACGGCGGAAAGTAGAATGGCAAAGGTAGTTTGCTGTAGTGTTCGGTAACGCATATTTCAATTTTTTAGGTAGACAAATGTAGTATTTATCTCTTTATTTTTAATTAGTCTAAATAAAAATAAACTGCAAAAAAGGCACACAGATTCCAAGGCATTTGTTGGTAACAAATGATTCAGCGCAGGTACACGAAAGGAGTTTAGAGCTTAACCCTGGAGTTCTTTTTTGAACTTACGGTAAGGAGCGGCTACATAGATGAGAAGTAACCTCGACAAGCGCATAAGGAAAGGGGTAAGGGGCAGAGAAACCCCAATTATTACCACACAGAGTAATAGCAATGACGGATCGTCGTATAGGCTAAACATCAGAACGGACAGGAAAATAAGAAGTCCAACAATCAATGCATAACTGAAGTACATAGCACCCC
This sequence comes from Bacteroidia bacterium, assembly GCA_017640445.1. Taxonomy (GTDB): domain Bacteria; phylum Bacteroidota; class Bacteroidia; order NS11-12g; family UBA9320; genus UBA987. The sequence continues at coordinate 17,496 of JAEPQQ010000060.1, forward strand.
AGAAGAAACCTGGTTCTTGTTCGTATTTCACGTTACAATGCCCGCAACGTTCATGAACGTCTTTGAAGTTACGACTAAAAAGACCTCCTTTAAAAATAGAACCTGTTCGGCACTGAGGACAACGGCCTTTCAAAAAGGCACTGAACCCTGAACTATTAGCCATGTTTTGCTTTTCGATTTTTACGATACCAGGCCACGCCTACTGACGCTACCAGGACATAGGGAGTAGCCAACAAGTATAGAATACCCTTGTTCAACCCAAGCCCTACTGTATTGCCCTCATTTTGCATGGCCGATTCCACGGCACTGCGACACATAGGGCATTGCGCCATTACCTCATTAAACAACGAGGCCAATACGAGAAGAGTGGCACAAAGTAGAATCCGTTGTAACGCTGATCGCATGGTACAAAGGTAATTATTCATATACAAAGAAGAAGTTTTGCGTGGTATGATTCTTTTCATCAAAATTTACCAAACTATTTCCCTCTTTTACCTTCACGGTATATCCCAACGACCGAAGCAAGTCGAAACAGTTGTAACGGTTCTGATTGTCCCACAGCTCACAGTAGATCATAGGGTGGTGTTTTCGCAGAAGCTCAGTTGCACCCAGAAAGACCTGATATTCGAAATTTTCAACGTCAATTTTAATCGCACCAATCTCCTGATCGATTAGCGGGGTGAAGTCGTCTAATCGGATACTCTCAGCGGTAAAGCGAATTCCCTCGTTAAACTCGGTAATTTCTTCAGTAACCACATGGCTCAGACCTTGTTTTTTGACCTTGTCAACAACCGGCAGAACCATTTCGATGGAGCCATTAGCATTTCCAAGTGCCGCTTCAACAATCTGCATGTTGTCCAGGCCAAAGCGTTTTTTTATCCAGTGCAGAGCCGAAATATTTGACGGAATGGGCTCGAAGGCGTAAACGTTGTTGGGCCGTGTTCGTTTGCACAGGTAGTACGACATAATGCCAATGTTGGCTCCAATGTCCAGTGCAAGTTTATCAGAGGGAATTAGGTCTATGAAATGAAAGAAGTCGTTCTCACCCTTGTCGCTCTTGAGCGTTTTGATTTTGTACCACGAGAACAGTCTGAGGTAGTTCTTCAGACCTAGTACACGTTGCAGAAAATGTTGGATGCGACTTTTCACGTCAGAAAGGGTAGTACGGACTGATCATCAGGTAGACGACAACGCCCGAAATCGTAACAAATAACCAAATAGGGTAGGTGAAGCGTACGATTTTTTTATGCTTTTCGATCTTGTTGTTTAAGGCAAAGTAAAACGATATCAGAATGAGGGGTAATACACCAGCCGCCAGAACGATATGAAACAGCAGAATTACCAGATACAGTCCTTTGATAAAGCCTTCTCCTCCGTGTTTTGTTTCCGGTACGAAAAAGTGGTAGACCACATAAAGGATCAGAAACAGTGCCGACAACAGAAAGGTAGTAAGGTTGAGTTTTTTGTGAAGTGCTATGTTTTTTCTGCGGACGGCTCGCAGGCTCAGTATCAACAAAACGGAACAGGTTCCATTGATAATAGCGTTAAACTTTGGGAAGTTGTAGATAAACGACGGGAAATCACTTGGAGGGTTGAGCACCCGTTTGTTCAATGCTAGAACCAACAGGAAAACCGCAATCGAAACTACCAGGGCTATTCGGTAAAATAATTTGTCGTTTTGAATCACTGTACGAATTTTTCGTTTTGGTGGTATTCGGCTAAAAGGACTTTAACCGCATCTTTTAGTTCCTTGGCAAATTGTGGATTATTTCTCGATTCGTGATAACCTCTCATACGTCGGTCCTTATCAACAATGTATACCATTGTGCTGTGTATGAAGTCGTACTGGCCATCCGGACTAGGAGCTGCTGCGTGATAGTGGGACGTGGCCAGGTCGTAGATTTCGTGTTTGAAACCCGTGGCAAAGTACCATTTGTTATTGGCATAGCCGTATCGTTTAGCGTACTCGGCCAGAATCGGCACCGAGTCGTGCTCAGGGTGTACCGTATGTGAAAGAAAGACTACTTCCGGATTGTCCTTAAAGGCTTCTACTACCAGGCGTAGGTTGTTGTTCATACGTGGGCATAATTCCGGGCAGGTGGCATAGAAAAAGTTGGCCACAATGATCTTGTCATCAAAGTCACTCAGGTCGATCGAATCACCGGTGTGATCAATAAGACTAAAGTCTCGCAATGTCCACATTTCATAGACGCTATCATTTTCAACGAAATAATTTCCGTGAAACGTAGAATCCATAAAGTCTTTATCGCTAAGGACTGAGGTATCCGAATAATACGTGCCCATTATGGGTAATGGGTGGTATTGTTCTTCAGAGTTTCGCCAAACAAAGAAAAGGGCTATCGGAATAACCAAAAACAGCAGGAGCAGAACTTGCCCTCGTGTTTTGCTTTTCATCGACGCGTGTTTACCAGATTAAACCATTCAGGTAATCCGCCTCTGTAAGAAGGAAGGCGATGAGATAAACCACAAAAAGCATCGGTAATACAATGGACATTTTAAGTGACTTATGCTCAAACGTGAGGTGCATAAAGCTGTACACGATGAAGGCGGCTTTTACAACTCCCAACGCAATAAACAGTATGTTTCGGTTCATGGATGGATCCATCTTGAAATAGAAAACAACGTCAAGGATGGTCAGAATTAACAAGATCCAAAACGTCTTCCACAGGCCTTTTGTACCATGAGAATGGGCTTTAGGAACCCACACTGTTGGGTCGTAGTTCTCTTCGTCGTGAATATCTACAGGTGTATTATGATGTGCCATATCGGATTAAATTAAAGCGTATTAAATAAGGTAAAAGAAGGTGAAAACGAATACCCATACCAGGTCTACAAAGTGCCAGTACAAACCAGTTTTTTCAACCATTTCGTAATGCCCACGTTTTTCATAGGTTCCTCTAACCACATTGATGTAAATAATAATGTTGATTACAACACCACTCAGTACGTGGAAACCGTGGAAACCAGTTACCAGGAAGAAAAGGGCAGCAAAGGTTACTGGTCCAAACGGGTTCGCGTACAACCGTGCGCCTTCCCCAATAAACTTGGTCCACTCCCAGGCCTGACAACCCAGGAACATAAAGCCCCCGATTATGGTCAGAATCATAAAGAGTTCTACCTTCTTTTTATCCATTCGTTGGCCCGCCTCAACGGCAAGAACCATGGTAACACTACTCAGAATCAGGATTAATGTCATTAAACTCACAAACATCAGAGGCCAATGTTTGTGATGGCCGGGGAAGTGGTTAAACACCAGCTCCGGTGCTGGCCAGTGATTTTCGTCAAACAGGCCTTTTTCCTGCATGGTTTCAACAAAACTGTTACCATGAGCGTGGGCGTCAGCTTCAGCCGCTTCGCCATGGGCAGCATGTCCATCCGCCACGTGTGCCGGATACGCTTCTGTGATGTCGGTACCAAAAGGTAGCTCTTCACGAAGTTTTGCCATTTCTGTTTCATCAACGGATGGGAAGGCGAAGCGAACAGCTCCATATCCCACCAAAAGTGAGGAAAATGTAAATGCATCAGATAACAGGAAGAACCACATCATAAGCTTTCCGTAGCTTACTTTAAATGGTGATTTTCCTCCAGCCCATGTGGACTTTGTGCTTACAGCGGTATTTGACATAATCTATCTAAAATTGCGGTGCAAAATATAAAAACATGTATAGGTAAATCCATAGGATTCCTACGAAGTGCCAATACGTATTACACATACGAATGGACAACATATTTGTCTTATGAACTTTCAGTAATAAACTCTTAATAAATACTACGGTAACGAAGATCAGTCCTCCAAGTAAGTGCAGTAGGTGCAGGGCAACCAGTGCAATAACAAATGATCCCGATACCAAACCTCCTTCACTACCGTTTGGAGGAGAAAAATAAATACCTCGTTCGCCAAGGTCGATAAATCCCTGATACTGGTAATATACAAACGCTAACCCGCCAACCAGTGTCAGGCCAAGAGCAAGCTGTGTATTCAAAATATTATCTCGTTTGGCGGAGTAATAGGCCCAAACCATGGTAATACTACTTGCCAATACGGTTACAGTAGAATTGATGAACTGCTGGGGCAGTTCGAAGTTAAGCCAGTTACCTTCCGCATGACGAACAACAAACGCACTGGTAAGGCCGGCAAACAGCATAACGCTGGCCACGATCAACAAAACCACAACGAAGACTCTTGGATTAAGCTTCGTGCTGTTTGATCTGTCTGTCATATTTAGTGCTGCCGACATTTTAAATCTTATCTAATACAAAGGCCAATAAAACTACAGGGTTGTAAATGATTGAATAAAACATCAATCGCTTAGCTTCCTTCGTTGTACAGGTCTTATGAAATTTTAATCCTTGTGCTAAGAATAGAAGGCCGGCAAGAACCACTACAATCATGGAAATAATACCGGTTATACCTAGCAAATAAGGGGTTATACTTATAGGAATGAGCAATGCAATGTACCAAATGGTAAGCTTTGCTGTCTTTTTGTCCTTTCCAACCTTGGAAGGAAGTAAGCGGTACCCCGCTCGTTTGTAGTCTTCATCCAAAATCCAGGCAATTGACCAGAAGTGTGGGAACTGCCAGATAAACTGAATCGCAAAGATGGCCCATCCACCCATTCCAATACTGCCAGTGGCAGCAGCCCAACCCAAAAGGGGAGGGATGGCTCCGGGGAAGGCACCCACAAATACGGCAACCGGACTGATGCGTTTCAAGGGTGTATAAAGGAAGGCATAGCTCAAAAGGGCTACCAACCCAAGCAATCCGCTTATTTGGTTTAGGAATGAACCAAGAATGTATACACCTAATAGTCCGGCAATGGTACACGATATAGCCGCTTCTGTAACGGACATACGGTTAGTCGCAACCGGACGGTTGTTGGTGCGAACCATAAGCTTGTCGAAGTCGCGCTCAATAATCTGGTTAATACCGTTGGATGAGGCAACAACGAGAAAACCTCCAATGATGAGTGCCCATAAACCACTAAGATCAGTGGAAGGACCTGCCGCAATCAAAAAACCAAGTACTGCAGATAAAACAACAGTAATGGTAAGCCGAAGCTTTGCAAGCTGCACGTAGTCCTGCAATTTGCTGGCTACGGAAACAGGCAATATGTTGGCTAACGACTTAGTTGACATATTGAAGTCTTTTAGATTTAAACTCGTGTATGGTTAGGTGGATGAATGCTACCAGAGTAACACTACCAAAAACAACGTGAATTAATTGAGCAGTTGCAGGGAAACCAAAGCGTACGTTTGCAATTCCTGTAAGTGCCTGAATAACCAGTATAGCAAAGGTCGCCAATACAATTAAGCTCGTTTTAGGGCGTCGTGTCATTTCCCGGTTGGCGTACCAAATGGCAATGAGGCATATACCGGTAGCAATCGCCAATACGCGATGTACGTTAAATGTGGTTCCCAGAAGGTGGAAGTTATCCATGCCAATGGCTACTCCCTTTTTCGCTAGAACATCAATATGCTCACGAACCTTGGTGCCAGATAAAAGCTGCAACACAGAAAGAACCAGACCAATACTGGTTAACGCAGAGATTTTCCAATTCGAAGTACCTTCTGTTTGT
>JAEPQQ010000061.1 GCA_017640445.1 Bacteroidia bacterium
TTAACCGATGGGGAGAAGTAATCTGGGAATCAGAAGACCGCAACGAAGAATGGGATGGTAAGTATGGTCGTAAAGACGAAGGTGTGAATCGAGCAGATGTACCACAAGGTGTGTACGGATATCACCTCGATATAGTAAGCTGGAGTGGTGAACCTTTTAAGTATAATGGCACTATAACGTTGATTCGATAAAGGAGAACTCGACAAACGTTAGCCAAAAGCACCTGCTCATTGAGTGGGTGCTTTTTTATTTGGCGGATATGTAGTTTATCACCATTTCAATGTTACGGCGAAACGTATCAATCTCCTTCTGAAGCCTGCTCAAAACAGATCCTCCATAATACTGGGCGTGCACCAAACCGGCTAACTCGCGTGGTGTCATATCATTCCGTATCTCTCCCTCCGTCTGACCTTCTGCAATACAACCGCTTAATATGTCCAGAAGTTTATTCATCTGGTCAGCTGTTTTCCTACGAATATGTTCATTACTCGCACCACACTCTGTTGTCATTTTGTGGATCAGACATTGAGATTCGAACCCAGATTTTACAAGACTTGTTCCTACCTCATTCGACAGCGCTTTTATCCTTTCCAGCGGGCTTCCCAATTCCTTATCCTGCAAAACAGAAGCATAAAAACGAGATGCTCCATCGCCATACCAATCAAGTACTTCAGCTGCAAAGCCTTCTTTGCTTTTAAAGTGATAATAAAACGAACTACGAGGGTAATCCGACTGGTTTAAAATATCTTCCGTACCCGTTTTATGGTAACCTTGGGTTCGAAAGAGCTTTTCCCCTATCTGGATTACATTGTTCTTATCGTGCTTCTTCACTCCTTTACTAAACATCGGGAATTTAGTAAAAGTTTAGACCAAGAGGAATTCCAGGCTTCTTTATCAACTTCCAAATGCTTTATACTCATATTTGCAGCAGAAAAAGTGAGCATGTCGGAAGGGATTACCGAAAAGTGGAAATTTATCTTATCCAGGCTGGAACAACAGTTTGGGAAAAAGCTTGATATGAATGCTGTTTTACTGATCATCGGCATCCGTGAATTAGGCAGCTTAAAAGACAGTTTTACCAAAGAGGAAAAGGTCCGTTTAATGCATATTGCGGTTTGCCGTCTTTTCAGTAAAAGTGGTTACTACGAATTAGTTGGTGTAAACTATAAGGGTTGGCCCCAATGGAAAAAAGTAAAAGATCTACCTTTTGTTGATGTCTTTGAACAAGAGACCCTGCTCCGGCATCATATCGTTTCCTATTTCGAAGACGAGGAAATTTATTCCTAAGACTTTCATTTCTCCACCATAATTACATTTAGTCGTCCACAGCATTCTTCAAAATTTAGGAATCGCCTTATATTCGTTCGGTAATTAGTAGAAAATGAAGAAACTGGGATTCCTTGGCCTCCTTATTGGCCTTTCTTTGCTGTTGTTGCAAAATTGTAAACACGAAATACCGGAAAATCCAAACCCTACCTCTCCCACTCCGGTGACCCTGTCAGACACATGTAGTCTTGATACCGTCTATTTTGTCAACGATGTTCTTCCGATCATAATATCCAATTGTGCATTAAGTGGCTGCCACGATGAAAATTCTCGTCAGGATGGAGTACAGTTAACCGACTATGACAACATTATCAATACCGGAGGTATTGAAAAGTTTGATGCAAATTCGAGCGAATTGTACGACGTAATCACTGAAACTGATCCTTCTAAGGTAATGCCACCATCGGGAAGTCTGAGTCCTGAATTTCAAAATGCAATCCGCATTTGGATAAATCAAGGTGCAAAAAACAACGAGTGCTTCAATGTCTGTGATACAACCGATGTAACCTTCTCGGGCATTGTTTGGCCTATTCTGTTGTCCACATGTAATGGTTGTCATCGACCTGGAAACCTTCAGGGTGGTGTATCCATTACCAATTACAGTGATGTAAAAACGTTAGTCGATTCGGGTACGCTTCAAAATGTACTGGCACGAACAGGACCTAAGTCTCCTATGCCACCTCAAGGGCCTCTTGAAGACTGTGCCATGGATCAAATTCGAATTTGGATAGAAGACGGCGCTAAAGACAATTAATATGAAAACACTACAGATCATGTCCGCCATTGTGGGCTTTGTCCTCATCAGTATGACATCGTGTTACTACGACGTTGAAGAGGAACTTTATCCAACTACCAATAACACGTGCGATACTACTAATATATCGTTTGCAACAGATGTAACGGCAATTCTGCAATCCAACTGTCTCTTCTGCCATAACAAATCGGCCAACCTGAGCCTTGGTGGAGGTGTAGACCTTGAAGGGTACGATGCATTGAAGGTATATGTTGACAATGGGAAGTTTCTTTCGTCTATAACACACGACGGAAACGCATCTTTCATGCCAAAGGGCGGAGGAAACCCTAAACTACCTGATTGCGAAATTGCCCAAATCACTGCTTGGATTAATAACGGAGCACCCAATAACTAAGACCTATTATGTACAGAATTTTACTAAGCCTTTTTGTAATGCTGTCAGTATCGTTTACAGGCCTAAGCCAAATTGAGGAACTGACGGATGAAGAACCTGTGGTATACACGAAAAAAACGTTCTACTCCAGTAGAATTGTAAACAGCCACACCACCGTATCAGTCGAGAAAAAGGTACTTGACTTTCGTATCAATCACCGTTTTGGAGACGTTTCTCAGGGCTACGACAACTTCTTTGGCTTGGACAACGCCACTATGCGAATGAGTTTCGACTATGGCATCACCGACAACATTACCGTTGGTATTGGAAGATCAACTTTTCTGAAGACGGTTGACGGATTTGCTAAGTATAGGTTTCTTCGACAAATACACGAAAACGGTAACATGCCAATTAGTGCTGCTTACATAGCTGGTATTTCAATGGACGGCAGTACGCCACCCGCAAACCGAACCAATTACTTCTCTTCCCGACTGGGTTATTTGCATCAGTTGGTGGTAGCTCGAAAATTTAGCAATAGCTTTTCCGCTCAAATCATGCCAACGGTAATCCACCGTAACCTAATTGATTCGACGAAATACAGCAACGATGTGTTTTCAATGGGCGTCGGACTTCGCCAACGGATTCTGCCTGCCGTTACCTTAAACGTTGAATACTTCTGGGTGGCGCCAAATCAGATCAGTGATCAATTTGTTGACCCTTTATCCATTGGCATCGATATTAATACAGGCTGGCACACCTTCCAAATTCACGTAACCAATGCCACTGGTACGTTTGAACGAGCTGTTTTGACTCAAACGACAAACCGCTGGCAAGATGGTAATATTCATATTGGTTTTAATATCTCTCGTGAGTTTCACTTAGGGGGCTACGAATAACCAAAACTGTATTGTATCTTTGGCCAACCACGGCTATGATACTTACAATTACCGACCAATCCGTTACAGGCAACATCCTCAAGGAAATTGAGTTGATGATTGATCGTGAACGGATCAATTTAAAGGATTTAATTTCGAAACGCGTCGAATGGCAGGTCTTACATGCTCCTGCCGATTCCCCGTCTGAATTCCGTCTTTTTGATGTGGCCCAAAAGGAAGAAACCCTTAATCCTCCACGAAAAAAAACGCCAAAAAAACCCAATGTGGAACGCCATATTGCAACCGCACTCAAGGCATTTCGTGACAATGAGTTTTTCGTGTTTGTCGACAATCGTCAGATCGAATCACTTGAAGAAGAAGTCTTACTCACTGAAGAAACACCGGTTAGCTTTGTACAACTCACCCAGCTAGTTGGCGGATGAGTTTCAAAGACTCCATGGGCAAACTGCTTGGCCGGTTTACCAGGCATGGCGCTCAGGTCGCCACCTCGTCAACCTCAAATGACGAGGCAACCCTCTTTCTCGATGCACTTATGACCGAGATAGACGCCACCAAAGAACATGCGTGGTCTGCCGTACTTTGGTCGAAAATTCCCCTCTACAAAGAACTAAAATCGCACCCTCAAGTGTTCCAGAAAGCGGTCCTGTATGCCGCCATTGAACGCAAAACCAAGTATGGTTATGGAGTCGTTCACGACAGTCTGAAATCCCTGATTAGTAAGCTTATCCAAAACAAAAAGATAGAATTTGAAGTAGCGGAACTCATGTGGCTTGCTCAGGCATTTACTTCCAACAAAGACGGTTTCTGGTATTGGCCTTTTACGCCGTTGGTGAGCAGAATAAAAACATGGTCCGAAACCAAAGGGCACGAAGAGGTTCAACCAATAATCAGTTACCTTCTTAAGAAGCTCGACCGCGACACCTATATGTACGGAGACCTTCAAAAGCTTGTTGATCGACTTAAGCAAATTGGTGCTTCGAAAGGAACCAAACTGCTCTCGAACGACGTGGTTGGAGTCCAGGTCAATCAATTGGCATTGCAGAACGAGGCATGGGCAAATTGGCTGCGCCACCTCTGCAAACCGGGATCATCGTCTTATCCATCGACAAAATGGTTAAGCAAGAATCGCAATCTTATGTCTGATCTCGACACTGTTCAAATGACGAACCACGCAACCACATGGTTGAACGAAGTACAGGTATTTATTCAAGAGATTCACCAGTCTTCCCGAGCCAATGAAGGTTTTGGCTTTTTTACGGATACCACCGTTCAGTTTTTGCGCGGCCTTATCTGGAGTGCACATAATCTAAACGATGAACAATTGAACACTGTAATTCAAGATCTGGGTATATGGTCGTTCAAAAAAATTCCGGGTTACGGACCTATTTCCGTTAAACTTGGAAACTCCTGTGTGTTTCACTTTACACAGGTCCCCATTAAGCAAGGCGTACCGGTGCTTACAAGCTATAAATCAAAGATCAAGTATGCATCCACGCTAAAGTACATAGAGAAATCCCTGCTCACTATGGCAAACAGTAAGGGGCTGTCTTCCTTTGAAATAGAAGAACAGGGAATTCCGGATATGGAACTAACCCCCCACTGGGAATACGTTTCGGAAATACATGACTTCCAGGCTTGCATACGATTGGAGGGTTTAACTCAGGTCAATCTGGTATGGGTGCACGAAGGAAAAACCAGAAAAACGGTCCCTAAGCAACTAAAAGAGTCGTACAAAGCAGAGATCAATAGCCTTAAGAAAAGGGTAAAAGACTTAAAAGAAGCCCTGGCTGCACAACGTTCGCGATTGGAGTCCATTTATCTCCAGGATCGCCATTGGGCTTTCGAAAAATGGGAGGAACTTTATCATCAACACCCCTTTGTGTCTTTCCTAAGCCAAAAACTTATCTGGTCGTTCTCGGATGATGCAAACTCAGACTCGGGATACTGGTGGAAAGGTCAGTGGGTCAACTCGGAAGGGACAACGCTTGATTGGGTTAAGAACACCACCGAAGTAAAACTCTGGCATCCTGTTGGAGACTCAGTAACAACTATTCAGAACTGGCGGAGGTTTATTGAAGACAACCAGTTGATACAACCCTTTAAACAAGCGCATAGGGAAATCTACATTCTTACCGACGCAGAGATAAACACAAACACCTACTCAAATCGATTCGCGGCGCATATCCTCCGACAACATCAGTTTGCTGCTTTGTGCAAGCAACGATGGTGGACCTACCATCTTCAGGGCCAATGGGATTCGCACAATACCCCATCCAGAAAGATTGATGCCTATGACATTCGATGCGAATTTTGGGTGGAAGCCATGTGGGAAGGCGATGCCAACCAGGCTGGAATTTTTATGCATGTTCATACCGATCAGGTTCGGTTCTACAAGAATGATGAACTACTGGAACTGGAAGATGTTCCCGAGTTGGTGTTCTCTGAGATCATGAGGGATGTAGATCTGTTTGTTGGTGTAACCAGTATTGGCAATGACCCAAGTTGGCAAGATGGCGGTTACCACGAACAAAATCAGTACTGGAACAACTATTCAACTCAAAAGCTCTCAGAAAGTGCCAAGATCAGAAAGGAACTACTACAAACCATCATTGGCAAGATGGCAATTGCCAAACAGACTAAGTTCGACGATCGGTACCTATTCGTTAAGGGTTCCGTCCGCACGTACAAAATACATCTTGGCAGTGGAAATATTTTGATGGAGCCCGACAACAGTTACCTCTGCATTGTACCCGATCGATCGAAGCGAAAAGACAAGGTTTATCTTCCTTTCGAGGGCGACGCTCTCCTATCTATCATTTTAAGCAAAGCGCTGCTCCTGGCGAGAGACGAACATATCAAGGATGAAACCATCTTAAGCCAGATACACAGGCAATAAAAGCGCATCTCGTTTCGCGGGAAATACCTATTATTGACTCCTATGAAAATTGGCATAATACGCGAACGAAAATCCCCACCTGACAAACGCGTTCCTTTCACCCCAGCGCAATGCGCAGAGATTACGAAGCAGTATCCCATGGTTGAACTGGTTGTCGAATCAAGCGACATTCGTTGCTTCTCCGATGGAGATTACACCCAACAAGGTATCCGCATTGTTAATGACGTAAGCGACTGTGATATCCTCTTTGGTGTAAAGGAAGTGCCTATTGATCACCTAATACCAAACAAAACGTACTTCTACTTTTCCCATACAATAAAAGAACAACCCTACAATCGAAACTTGTTGCGTTCCATGTTACGTGACAAAATTCAAATGGTTGACTATGAAGCCCTTACGCATGAACATGGTGGGAGAATTCTTGGTTTTGGACGCTATGCAGGCATCGTTGGGGCCTATAACGGTCTTCTGGCACACGGATTGCGATCGGGTTTGTACAACCTGAAACCCGCCCACCAATGCGAAGATCGTGTTGAGCTCGAACAGGAATTGACAAAAGTTGTGCTGCCAAAAGGGTTTAAAACACTGGTAACCGGAACGGGTCGGGTTGGTCAGGGTGCGGTGGAAATCCTTGAAAAAATAAACTACCCTAAGGTTTCTGCCGAAACCTTTTTGAGTTCCGAAACAACCCAGGCGTGTTATTGTGTGGTAGATGTTGATGCCTATTACAAACGAGATGATGGACAGCCCTTCGATATTTCGGCATTCTTCAAAGACCCTGCGGGTCATTCTTCCGACTTTATGAAGTTTGCCCGTACAACAGATTTATACATAGCGTGTCACTTCTGGGATAGCCGGGCACCGTTTATTTTCACACGACAAGACATGCGTGACCAAAATTGGAAGATTGACCTGGTAGCCGATATTAGCTGCGACATAGACGGACCTGTAGCCAGCACCATTCGGCCTTCCACTATTGCCAAGCCCTTATATGGATACGACATAAATTCGGAGCAAGAAACAGCCTTTGATGCTCCATCAAGCATTGGCGTAATGGCCGTCGATAACCTGCCTTGCGAATTGCCAAAAGACGCATCTTTAGATTTCGGTCGAAGCCTGATCGACCATGTGTTACCGGCCTTGCTCGAAAGCGATGATAAAGACATTATTGGCCGTGCGTCGATTTGTAAAGACGGAAAACTCACGTCTCATTTTGAGTACTTAACCTATTACGTTAGTTAAACCAGTTAAGCCGTTTCTAAATTCCCACTTTCTAAGATCTATTAGGCGACTTATCTTAGTTGAACTATGAAAGCTCATATTCGAATCGATCAACCATGCCACGAAAACTGGGAAGCCATGTCTCAGGTTGAGCAGGGCCGTCATTGCGCTAAATGTGTCAAGACTGTATACGACGTAAGTAACTGGTCGGACGAAAAAATTCTAACAACGTATGAACAGAAGAACCATCAAATGTGCATTCGTATACCCAAAGACCGTCTGGAACAAGAACCGGCTCCCACAAAGTGGTATAGCCGCTTTAAATATGCAGTGCTGGCAGGCATCGCGTCTTTCTGGCTAATGGTTAAGTCGAACTTTGCAAAAGCTCAAGCGGGCAGCACGGCAAATACTGCCCAAACCAATCCAGACACCATGCAAAATGTTGAAACTTCTGTTCAGGTAAACGGTATTGTGATGGATAGCATTGACCGTATGACACCCATTTCATACGCATCCATAGTCATTCGCAATGGAGAAACTGTTTTGACCGGTGGCCTGTCGCGAAACGATGGTTCGTTTGAACTAAAGCTTGATTCGGTAAACACCTCGGACACGCTAACCGTGGAAGTGCAATACGTTGGCTTCGAAACAGTTGCCAAAACATTTACGCCAAATGTAAATGACACCATTCGTGTAGATGTTTACATGAAAGAGGAACACATATGTCTGAATGAACACACCATTGTACTGAACAGGCCGGATAGGGGCCACTTTAGTGGCATTCCTACCATCACCATGGGAGTAATGGTAGGTGAAAGGGGCCGGGTTATCTATAAAAACGGAAAGCCTCTTTTAGACGAATACGATACGAAGACGTACCATCACGACGAATTACAACGGTATAACCTGGGACGTTAAGACTTGCCTGAACATCAGAATTTCCACTACATTTGAGCTACGAATTTTGCCCAAATGTCAGCGGAAATAAAGAACAAAATAGACAGCCTTACCCAAGAACTAAAAGAGCACACATACCGCTACTATGTTCTTGCACAACCTACCATTTCTGATCGTGAATTTGATCAGAAACTGAAAGACCTGGAAACGCTTGAAGAGGCGTATCCGCAATACAAAGACCCCAACTCACCAACTTCAATAGTTGGTGGCGAAGTCACCAAGGAGTTCAATACCGTTCGCCACGACACCCCTATGTTATCTCTGGGCAACACGTATAGCAAAGAGGAACTGTATGACTTTGACCAACGCATCAAAAAACTGATTGGCGATGACTTCGAATATACCTGTGAACTAAAGTTTGATGGTTTCGCAATTGGGTTAAAGTACCGTGAAGGCAAATTGGTTCAGGCACTTACCCGAGGCGATGGTGTTCAGGGAGACGATGTTACAACTAACGTTAAAACCATTCGAAGCATCCCCCACCTTCTTGTGGGAAATTACCCGAATGAAGTGGAAGTAAGAGGTGAGATCTTCATGCATCGAAAAGCGTTTGAAAAGATGAACCGCGACAGAGAGGCTTCCGGCGAAAAGCCGTTTGCCAACCCCAGAAACAGTGCTGCCGGTACCATAAAAATGCAGGAACAAACAGAGGTGGCCAAACGCCCTCTGGATGCATTTTTGTATCAGGTAATAGGCGATGAAAAAGAATTTCGAACGCATGGGGGTTCATTGGAGAAAGCTCGAGAATGGGGGCTGCCTGTTAGTAACGAACTGCGAACCGTGAAAACCATTGAAGATGTATGGGGATACATCGAATCGTGGGACGAAAAACGAAAAGAGCTGAGCTTCGACATTGATGGTATCGTTGTTAAGGTTAACAACTTTTCACTTCAACACGATTTGGGCTTTACAGCCAAATCGCCCCGATGGGCAATTGCCTATAAGTTTGAAACGGAGCGGGCAAGTACCCGGCTTGAATCCATTTCGTATCAGGTTGGTAGAACGGGTTCGATCACACCTGTTGCTAATCTTGACCCTGTTCTTTTGCTTGGAACAACGGTAAAACGTGCAAGCCTGCACAACGCCGACGTTATTGCTGAATTGGATGTTCGGGTTGGTGACATTGTATATGTCGAAAAAGGTGGGGAAATTATTCCAAAAATCGTTGGAATTAACCTCGACCTGAGACCCCAGAACGCGCAAACAACCGAGTTTATTCACGTTTGTCCGGAATGTGGCACCGAACTGATTCGAAAAGAGGGCGAGGCCGCGCATTACTGTCCGAACGAAAGTGGCTGTCCCCCTCAAATAAAGGGACGAGTAGAACACTTTATTAGCCGTAAAGCACTTGATATAGACAGTTTAGGAGAAGGCAAAATTGGTATTCTGTATGATTCAGAACTTGTGAAAAACCCGGCCGACTTATACGATTTAAACTTTGATCAGCTCGTTGGATTAAGCAAAACCATTGTTAATGAAGAAACCGGCGAAAGCCGATTGATCAGTTTCAGGGAAAAAACCGCGCAAAAAATAGTGGATGGCATCGTAGCGTCTAAGAACATCCCGTTTCACAGAGTGTTATATGGTTTAGGTATCAGGTTTGTCGGTTCCACAGTTGCCAAAAAACTGGCAAACCATTTTAAAACGATTGAGGCGCTGTCAGTGGCAAGCTTTGAAGAACTAGTAGCCGTGGATGAAATTGGTGAAAAAATAGCGCGAAGTGTTTTGAGTTTCTTTGCGGAAGATCAAAACAATGACGTGATACAACGGCTAAAGGAAGCTGGACTTCAAATGGAAGCAGAAAAGCCGGAAGACTTAGTCTCCAATGTGCTCGACGGGAAAAAAATCGTGGTTAGCGGCGTCTTCAATACCTTTAGCAGGGGCGACCTTAAAAAGGAAATTGAGAAACATGGTGGCAAAAACGTTGGATCCATATCCGCCAAAACCGACTTTGTTCTGGCAGGAGAAAACATGGGGCCGGCTAAGCTTGCCAAGGCCGAAAAACTGGGCATCGCCGTTATTTCCGAGGATGACTTTATTGCTATGATCAATGGCTAATCTTTTTGAATCTATTAAACGACGGTTACTCCTACGTAGAAGCAAAAAAGTAAAGGTCGAGCGCGTTTTTACACCGATCAAAAAAGCGGGGCGGTTAGCGGTTTTGTATCGGGCAGACGATGAGCAAAGTGAACACCTTCTCAAAAAAGTAAATGCGTTTTGCGAGCAAAATCATCTAAAAATGGTGAGCTTTGGTTATTTCGACGACAAAGAGATCAGAACCCATCAAGTGCCTCATTCCAATGCTGATTTCTTCTGCAATAAACATCTCGACTGGTTAAAACTTCCGCACAAATCAGAGTTTTTGAGATTTACAAGCGAAAAATTTGATTATTTACTGAATTTGTACTCTTCAACGTGCTTACCTTTGTTAGGTGTAAGCTCAATTGCCGAAGCAAAATCGCGGATAGGACCTTACAACCCTGACTACGCTTTCTGCTTCGATCTCATGTTGAATACTAGCAATAACGACATTATGCACTTTACAGATGAAGTGCTAATTTACCTTAAGAATTTTGGAAATGGACAAGTTTAGAGGAACTGGGGTGGCGATGGTGACGCCATTTTTAGAGAATTTAGAAATTGACTTTGATAGTTTAAAAAAGCTAACCGAACATCAAGTTTCAAACGGTATCAATTACCTCGTTGTAATGGGAACAACTGGTGAAAATCCAACCATTACCGAGTTTGAGCAAAGCCGAATACTGGAAACCGTTATGGAAGCCAATGAGAAGCGAACTCCCGTTGTTTTTGGAATAGGTGGAAACAACACAAAAGCGGTGGTAGAACGCATGAAGACCTTCAACTATGAAGGTGTGTCTGCAATTCTTTCGGCAAGCCCATATTACAACAAACCAAATCAGGCGGGAATCGTACATCATTATACCCAACTGGCCGATACAAGCCAGGCTCCTATTATTTTATACAATGTTCCCGGAAGAACAGGTTCAATGATGAGTTTGGATACTATTCTCACGCTTTCGGAACATCCGAACATTATTGCAATCAAGGAAGCTTCGGGCGATATGAACCACTGCATGCAGCTGATTCGCAATAAACCGGAAGACTTTCTCATTATCTCCGGCGATGACAATTTAACGCTGCCCTATATTGCCACAGGTATGTCAGGAGTTATTTCCGTAATCGGTAATGCATACCCCAAAGAGTTTAGCCAAATGGTTCGTTATGCACTCGACGGTAACTTCGAGAATGCCCGTTATCTACACAACCGGTTATTGCCCATAATGAATGCCATTTTTGACGACGGGAACCCGGGAGGTATTAAGCTCGTTTTAAAGGAGTTAGGAATATGTAGCGACGCCGTTCGACCCCCATTAGCCAATGTCTTGCCCGAGGTTGCAAATCGCCTTAAGAATCTGGTTAATCAGTTGTCGTAAGCGTATTATTTTCCAAACAACTGAGGTTTTTTATTTAACTTCTGCTTGATGCCATTTGGGTTATGAACACATTTGGCATTATCGCATTGCAACTATATATCTTTATTTTCGATTAAATTACGCCATGCATCCCTACCGGATCAGCTATGTTTAACGAATCAACGAAAGATAAATGATATCGATTTCTGAACGGATCAGGTTTCTTGTTACTCTGGTCGCATTACTAACATTTTTCACGTCCAACGCCCAACAGGTATGGTATGTTAACTCCGGAATCGGAAATGACACCTACGATGGGACAAGCAGCACCGACGACGGTGGTGGTGTTGGACCATTTATGACCATTCAGTACGCTGTTAACAGCGCCGCAGACCTCGACACGATACGAGTGGCCGCAGGGGACTATACAGGTTACCTGTTAATTGATAAGGCCCTTATTGTACTTGGGGCAAATGAAGGAATTGGGGGAACCGAAACACGAAATGCCGAAACTGTTCTATATCCTGCCCAAATTGGACTTAGTTCTCCGGCAGACGCTAGCAATTCCCTCGTACAAATCGCTAACGACGACGTAACCTTCGAAGGTTTTAAACTAAATGGAAACAACGATACACTCAGTTCAAGCGTAGTGGTAAACGGAGAAGACGTTGACCGATCGTATGGTGTTTTGATTCTTGGTGAGTACGACCGCGTTGTAGTTCGAAACAACCAGGTAGTAAATTTTGAACGTGGAGGCATAGAGGCACTTGGAAATGTGAATTCTCCTAACTCCAATTGCTTCTTTGGATATAACCTCTTCCAAAATTTTGGTAATGGCTCTATTGCGGTTACATGTGGAAACGGATTTTATACCGACATTTTCGCCAATACCATTCAAGGTTCCCAAACGGGTATATCGCTATACGACTTTACGATGAATGCCGGTCGGCCATTTCTCATATCGCAAAACATACTTGACATACGATCCACGGGTATTGTGCTCAGTGCGCTCAATAGCAACACCTCGAATGTATATGTCGACAATAATCGCATTTCGACTGTAACGGGTTTCTTTGGTGACGAAGGGGTGTTTGTAAAGAACTGCGTAGGTAACTACAACCTGGAAATTCGGGATTGCCGTATAGTAAACTTCGAAAGCGGTATACTCATGTTAAACAACGACTTGCCGGTGCGATTTGCATTGCGCGACACCTTAGAAAGCTGCAACGCCGGTTTTACAAGTACAACCATCAACACCAATTCCCGACGAGATAGCCTTTCATTTGAATCGTGTTTTCTGAATGAGTGTCCTCAAACAGCCATATCGGTTTTCGCCGACTCTACAAACACGGTGGTTCAAATGGATGACTGTTTGATCAAGGACTGTGGTCGTGGTATTTACGCTGCGGGTAATGTTCATCTCAGACCTTCGGCTACTGAGTTTGAAACCATTAGTACATACTACATTGAACTTGATACTACTAACTCTGATATTGTGAACAAAACACTGGTTGATGCTCGCCGATGCCTGTTTGATGGCAACACGGGTAAGTCGAATGCTCATATCGACAATTTCAACATCGAAGACAAAATACGTCACTACATGGATACCACGTTGTTTGGCCATGTGTTGTTTAATGACTCCAACCTGTACGTGTCGAATATAGATAACAACGACGTTGTTATGAGAGCTGTTGGTTTTGCCTCAGAAGACTGGCACATACACATTCGAGATGTAGTATCAGCTGAGCAAGTCTCTATTGGAGAACAATTGCATCTAACTACCTACAACGACGTGAAACTGGGAACCATGTCGGTTAATCTTTCGGGCGGAAAAGAAGTCTTTCTGCACGACACCCTTACTCTGGTGGATGGGCTAACCCTCAATTCAGGTAGGCTGAATACGCGCGATGGCCTTTGCTCTGTAGGTGAAATTTTGGTTAAATCGGGTCAAAAGAGTGTGGTTGCCAATGGTGCGAGCTATGTAGATGGTCCTTTGCAGGTTGTGCTGCAAACCACCGGTGTCGACACCTTGGTCTTCCCTGTTGGCACTTCAAACAGCTATCGGCCGCTTGAAATTCACACGCAAAATACAACAACAGGAAACTGGGATAGAGTTCAGGCTACTCTTGTTAGCGGTAATACTCCGAACTTACCTGTTTCGAATGGTCTCTCTCACGTTTCGGAGCTCCACCATTGGGCCTTGTCAACTACGAACAACTTGTCTCACGACAACCTACAATACAAAGCCAGCTACTCAGTTTTTGGAACCAACGATCAGGCTGGCGACGCTGGTTCTTTGAGGCTAGCAAACGTTCAAAACGGAGAATGGACCAACATAAATGGTAATGGCAGTGCCAATGACAATGGAACCATTCAAAGTGTTGACCCGGTATCCGATATAACGGATTTGATTCTTGCCAATGCCAAAAGTGGTTTAAACCGCCTTGGTAAGGGCGATGTGGTTGCCGCATTTGACGCACAGTCTGTTTGCGATGGCGAGTCCATAAAGTTCACAGAAAATTCTACCGCACTGGTGGGTACCATAACGGGCTACAAATGGGATTTTGGAGATGCAGCGGTTATAAATGACACCTCTAACGTGGCCAATCCCACCTACCAATACAATGGTCCTGGTTTGTATGACGTCCGTTTAATCGTTACCTCCGACATGAACGAATCAGACACCACGGTTCGAACCATACGCGTGTATGCCAATCCAATTGTTGGTTTCATAGAAGAGATTCACTGTTTCCCGGAGCCTGCTCGTTTCATTGACACGAGCTCAGTTGCGGGTCCCGACGTTATCGAATTCAGAAATTGGGATATTGATGGAGCACTCTACTCCATTAACCCGGTTTCACATAGTTTTCCTGCTACAGGTAATTATACGGCAAAGTTGGTAATCGAAACACAATTCGGATGCAAAGACTCAGTAAGTAAGTCGTTCTTTCAGGGAGACTCTGTAAAGATGGCGGTTACACCACAAGGACCTGTATCGATTTGCCAGGGCGACAGTATAACGCTTACCGCAACCGCAGGACTACAGCGCTACGATTGGAGTTCGGGAGAAACCACTCAAACCATTGAGGCGAAACAAGCCACCATGTACATCGTAACCGGATACAACAGTAACTTCTGTTTTGGAATCGACTCAACCAGGGTTCAATTGGTTCCTTCACCATCAGCGAATGCCGGCCCCGATGTTTCGATCGAATACGGCGCAAGTACCACGCTTCAAGGTAGCGGCGGCAGCACATATACGTGGTCTCCACCTGATGGTCTGAGCGATCCAACAGATCCAAGCGCAATAGCTACCCCACTTGTAACAACAACGTACATACTCACGGTATCCAATGCCCAGGGTTGTACCGATCAGGATACCATGATTGTAACCGTTGGCTTACCAAAACAGATCAAAATACCCAATGTGATATCGCCTAATGGGGATATGGTAAACGATGTTTGGGATCTCTCGGAAATACAGGATCTTGAAAATACGAAGGTGAGTGTACTCAATCGCTGGGGTAAGGTTGTATTTACAGCTACCAATTATCAAAACGATTGGGATGGCAGCTTTGAAGGAGAACCCCTCCCCGATGGTACTTATCTATATATCATCGAAGGAAGTCAGTTCTACGAAACACTTAAAGGTCAAATGCAAATTATTAGATAACAACAATGAAAAAGCTCAATTTAACTCTATTCAGTTTGTTCGCTCTAATACTAGCAGCGACTACAACATACGCGCAGCAAATCCCTCTTTACTCGCAATACTACTTTAACAAGTTCATGTATAATCCGGCACTAACGGGACACTCCGGTGCATTGGAGGCCAATCTTTTCGGGCGTAATCAATATACTCAAATCGATGGATTTCAAACAGCAGGAGCTTCGGTTAGTGGCCAGGCCAACGATGGTAGGATAGGCCTTGGCCTCTATCTTGTGAATGACGCGAATCTGCTACAGACCCAGAACAGTGTCTATGGAAACTATGCGTACAACATTCCCTTAGGTGACGTTAACATCCTAAGCCTTGGTTTAGGTCTGGGCGTGATCAATAATCGGTTTAATACCGAAAATTTGATTACCACGCATCCGGACGATCCCAGTATCAACCTCCTAAACACCCGACCTGGCGCAGTGTTAGACGCGTCTATCGGTGCCAACCTCAAACTGGGTAACTTTCAACTAGGAGTTTCTGTTCCTCAGTTTCTAGGAAGCTCACAGGAGTTCACAAATAATCAGGAAACCTCGTTGTTCTACGATATGCAAAACCACCTGATGGTAATGACATCCTACGACATCTGGGCGACCGATCTGCTCAAAATTCAACCACTTGTGCTGTATAAGAATACAAAGAATGCTCCGGGCCAGGTAGACGTGAATGTAATTGCCGACTGGCAAAACAAGGGTTGGTTAGGGGCCGGATGGCGCGATGGTTATGGCGTAACAGCTATGGCTGGTATTCGCCTGGCCGAAAAAATCCGATTCGGTTACTCATACGATTGGTCAACCGGCGACTATAGTCAGGCTCTCGGAGGATCTCACGAGGTACTGTTTGGCATAGCGTTGAATGGTAAAGGCAAGTCTGACAAGGCTTCTCAAGAGGAAATGGATGCTTTTAAACAACAATTAGAAGCAAAACGACAAGAAGACCTCAAACAGCAAGAAGAAAAAATTAAGGCCCTCGAAAATGAAATCTCTGAACTGAACAGTAAGCCGTCTAAGGTAGACACCGTTTACGTGGTTCAAAAGGTAAAAGAGGCTCCAAAAAGAACACAAGAGAAGCCAAAAACCAATGCGTCTGATGACAATGATCCCAATGTAGCAGATCAAAGAACCTCAGGTGAGTTCATTGTGGTAGCCGGTTCATTTGGAGAAGAAACGAATGCAACGCTATATTTCAACCAATTGGTTAACAAGGGCTTTAGTCCTTACATGCATTATCAAAAAGATAACAAGACCTATTACGTCCATCTGGGCAAATTCTACTTCAAAGAAGAAGCGAAGAAATTTGCTAAGAACAATGCCAAGAAAGGCGTGAAACTCTGGGTAAAAACCTTAAAATAGTAAAGAGAAGGCTCGAAGAAATTCGGGCCTTTTTTTATAACAATTCGCCGATGATTTCCTCCACCGAAATACCCTCGGCTTCTGCTTTGTAGTTCTTCACCACCCGATGTCGTAGGACGTAGTTTGTTATGGCTTTAACATCTTCCATATCGGGCGAGTACTTACCGTTCATTAGGGCGTGGCACTTAGCTGCCAACACCAGGTTTTGACTGGCTCGAGGTCCGGCACCATAGCTCAGGTATTGCTTAATATAGTCGGAGGCACCTTCCTGATTTGGTCGTGTCTTACCCACTAACTTTACAGCATATTCCAACACATTGTCGGCGATTGGTACTTTCCGAACCAATTGTTGAAACGCCAGTATTTCCTCACTCGAGATTACCTTATTTATCTTCGGTTGTTCATAACCTGTTGTACGCTTAACGATTTCGATCTCATCGCGTTCACTTGGGTAGTCCAGTGTGATGTTGAACATAAATCGGTCGAGCTGAGCTTCCGGCAGCGGATAAGTACCTTCCTGCTCAATAGGGTTTTGGGTTGCAAGTACAAAAAATGGCTTGGGTAATTTATGGTCCTGGCCACTTACCGTAACCGTCTTTTCCTGCATTGCCTCCAAGAGGGCTGCCTGGGTCTTAGGCGGGGTCCGGTTTATCTCATCGGCCAACACAATGTTTGCAAATAAGGGTCCTTTAGAAAACTTAAAGTTCCGACTGTCGTCCAATATTTCCGAACCTGTAATGTCTGATGGCATCAGGTCGGGTGTAAACTGTATTCGGTTAAAGCTAAGGTCCAAAACGTCTGATATGGTATTGATCAAGAGCGTTTTTGCAAGACCTGGAACACCAATTAACAAGCTATGTCCATTACAAAAAATGGACATCAATACGCCTTCAACTACGTGATCCTGACCAACAATGGCCTTCGATATTTCTTTTTTGAGTTTCTGGGTAACCTGGTTTAACGCGTCAGCTGCTTCCACGTCATTTTTATACATCTCACTCATCCTAGTGTGTTAGTTCTTGTCCTTCATTATCCACCCATCAATTCCTGGGCAAACCTGATATTTATCGTCTATCCAAACGTGTACGTCTTTTCTAAACGTTTCACTCCATTTGTTTAGCGTGTCCTGCTTCTTTTTTTCCAACGCATATACCGCTAACTTTTGATAGTCATTCTCCAAGCTTGCTTTATGCGGTGGTGTTTCCGATTTCAGGTAAAGCAGCCTAAAGGCAGTAGTACCATCCTGTTGGGGTACAGCGTGAGGAGCTGAAACCTCGCCAACCTTCATTTTAGTTACCCGAATTCCAACATCCGACTCCAGTGCTGTTACTTCAATCTTTGCACTACCCACATTTGGGTCGGTAAAGTAACCGCAGTTCGATTTTAGTGCTTCGTCACTGGCATATTTGGTTACGGCATCGCACCAGGAAATGGAATCTTTATCAATCCGTTCCTTTATACGTCTTAAATCTTCCAACGTTTGCTCCATGTCTGATTGAAGAATTTCAGGACGAATCAAAATATGCCGGGCATTGGCAATTTCACCTTTTCGTTCTATCAGCTGGATGATGTGATACCCAAACTGTGTTTTAACAACCTTTGAAATAGAGTCTTTCTTGAGCTTAAACGTTGCTGCTTCAAACTCCGGCACCATCTGTCCACGTTTAAAATCCCCCAGAGACCCGCAGTTTTTCTTTGATCCTTCGTCTTTTGAATAAATAGAAGCCGTAAGGCAAAACTCTCGCTTACCTTCTACGAGTTCTCGTCTCAGTTTCTCAGCAGTTTTACGCGCATATTCTTCGGCTACCTCGCTTGGCCTTGGTTGAATCACCAGTTGGGCCACTTCCACTTCCGAAGCAAACTCAGGTAAACTGTCTGAAGGAATATCTTCATAAAACCGACGAACTTCCGTGGGTGACACCTTCAACTCAGAAATAATCGAATTTTGCGCTTCCTGAATCTCCATCTCCTCTTTCATCTTAATACGCATCTGCGCCTTGTATTCTAAAAGAGGCATGCCCAGGTATTTCTCCAATTCGCTTTGACCACCCGCCTGGAGGGCATAATATTCTATACGACGGTCGATTTCATAATTCACCCGTTCTTCCCCAACCGTCAAACTATCAACCTCCGCTTTATACAGCAGAAGTTTTTGCGTTAGAATCTGATCGAATAATTCGCATTTAAGGTCGCCATCGTACGTTGGGTACTGTAACTTCATTTGATAGTAGGTTTGATCGAGATCTGATTTCAAAACGATCTTCTCCCCTACAACTGCAATCACCTCATCAAGGATGCCAACCTGTTGGGCATCAGCCTTGGCAAACACCCCTACCAACAGGCATATTGCGATACTTCGTATAAGCTTATTTCTCAAAACGTCTCTATTTTATTGTTGGCGTATGCTTCTCTTACGATTTCTTCCTCGATTTGTTGCAGCAATTCTACCTTTCTTTTATGGATTATGATGTTTTTGATCCGCTCTTTTTCGAATTCTAACGGTGAAATGTTGTTACGCACCCTGAAATCCAGTATTTGAACAAAATACGTCAGATTCTTCTCTGTTAATCGTATAAACCGGTGATTGTTCAAATAGTTTTCCTGATTGTACGTGGTTATGGGAACTTCCTTTAGCACGTCGTTAAACGACAACCACACCGAATCGTTGTAGAAGTAGTTCACCTGACCCAGTTCGCATAAACGTCTCAAAGCCAGAAGGTCTTTTTCTTCACCCCTTGTAAAGAGATGCCAAAGTCGACCCTGTTTTTTAACTTCCTTGGGAATGCTAAAGAAACGAAGTTTAACGATGTTTTCTTTTAACTCAAAGTTCTTTTTGTTCGCCTCGTAATAGGCTTCAATACCTTCGGTCGAAACCGTTGTATCCAACCGTTCGTTGAGCATCTTTTGTTTTAACTCATGAATGATCAGGTCGTTGTAATACTGCGATACCAAGTCGGATTTGTCTCGTTCACTATCCGATAATACGGTGTGCGCCCGGTTTAACAGTACTTCTTCCTTAATCCAGTTTCGGATAAACTCCTCGTAGACAAGGTTACTGTCTCTTGCGTCGAGCTGCTCTATGGTGCGTTTTCGGACTTCGGTTTGAAGCAATTCCCGATCGCCAACCCTGGCCACTACATTTTCATTATCGGTTGTGGTGTGCGATTGCTTACATCCGATTACCAGGCCACTACAGGTTATAATAAATATGAGGTGTCTTTTCGTCAACTACTTCTTGTCGGCGAACAGTTGTTCTAATCGCCCGTTAAAGATAACAACCGGATATTTTAATTTCAATTCCTGAATCCATTTATCCTCTAAATAGTTCTGGAAATCCGACGTAACGGGTCCAAGTGTCTCGTCTAGTTCCTTCTGACCAGGAGCCATGGTGCTATCGATCTGGATGTATGTGATGTTGTTCGTACTCTTGTCCTTGATCTTATGAAGTTTCTTCGACCAGTCTATACCGTCGATCTTCTCATCTTGCCCTTGTTCATACACCTTGTAGGTCACCTTTACTGCCAATGGGTCGTCTTTGTTTACTTCCTTTTGCAATTCGATTTCATTGGCACCGGCCTTCAGCATTTTTTTCACCTTTTTGGCGGCCTTCTTATTTGAGCAGATGTATTGCTTTGTAGCTACTCGTTTTTTCCAAACGTAGTTTCCTCTGTTTGCTTCGAAGTATTTCTCAAGTCCAACGGTGTCTTCAGAGGCCTTGCTCCACACCATTTTATTGGTTAACTCAAAGAGTAAAATACCATCGCGGTATTCCTGCATGAGGTATTTGAAGTCGTCGTATTTGTTCTCCAGAATGTTTTCCTCATAAGCCAGGTTGCGCGCTTCTGAGTATTTAGCAAACATAGCCTTAGCAAAACCTCTCGGTGTCTCATGGTTCTTTCTCGGCTGGCCGTTCTTCAGGTAGTTTGAGAACTGCTTTGCTGTGTATTGTTCTTCACCAATTTGGAACAGCACATCATTTGTTAGTTGATCTTCGCCTGGCGTCCAACCTCTAAGAAACGATGCCGAATCAGCAGTACCATAGTACTTTTCAATATTTGCCTGATTTACCCTGTATTTGTTTTCTTTCTTGATTCTCGCTAAAACTGCTTCCTTGTTGAGCTCGCTGCGAGAATCCCTGCCAATCTTGAATTTGATGGTTTCCTTCACCTCATCAAACTTGGGCATGTCCTTTTGTTTGATTCGCTTGATGATGTGCCAGCCGAGTTCGGTCTTAACCGGCTCCGAAAATTCGCCATCTTTTAATGCGAATGCCGCCTCCTTAAAGTCTTTCGGCACACTACCCCCAACACTTTTTAACCAGTTTAATTCACCACCTGATTCCCGTGTGCTAAAATCCTCGCTAAAGTCTTTAACCAACGATGTAAAGTCTTCTCCTTTAGTTAGCCGGTCATGAATTGCGTCAATACGCGTCTTGTTTTTCTCGTATTCCGAATCGTTGTTAACACGAATCAAAATATGCGCCACCTTAAGGTCGCCCCGGCTCTTTCGCTTGTTAGTGACTTTTACAATGTGGTAACCATATTGAGTTCGAAACACATCACTTATTTTTCCAACTGCTGTGTTGTAAGCCTTTGATTCAAATGGGTAAATCATTCCAAATGCACTGAAGTACCCAAGCCGGCCCTCATTCTTACGTCCGTGATCGTCTGTACTGCTATCACGTGTTATCTGCTCAAAACTCATCTTTCCCGATTCGATCTGTTTCTTCCAGGCATTGATCCGGTTCCAGGCAGCCAATGTATCCGCTGGACTAGCTGCTGGCGAAAGATGAATCATCAGGTTGCTGGCTTCAACCTCGTATAACATCCGGTCATAAGCTTCCTTGATCAGGTTTTCAGTTACCGTTTTATCCGTAAGATAAGGCTGCGCAAGCTGCTTTCGATACCCCGCTAACTCCTTCACAAAACTTTCGTTTGTATCCATACCCAACCGATATGCTTCTTTCACCTTAAGTTTAAATCGTACATAGAGGTCCTGATATTCCGTTAATTCCTGAATGCTTGGCTTAACATCAGGCTTCTTGTTGTTCTTACTAAAAACACGTTCGAACTCTGCACCCCAAACGGTATCTCCATCCACTGTAAATACAGCGGGTCCACCCTTTTGAGCGAAAGCAACCGTCGACATCATGAGAACTACGACAAATCCAAGACGTTTCATTTTATACATCGTTATTTCTGATTTTTAAATGAGAACCGCGAATTTAATGATTATCAGTGGGTAAAAGGTAAATGCAATATCAGATTTCAGGCTGGCACCGTGGCTTGATTGCGATTTTTACCCTGGCCTTTCACACGTCATTTTTTTTCTTAAGTTCGCTCAGTGCAAGATCGCAGGAATTTTATCAAACTAGGTGCCGGGGGATTGATTGGGCTTTTCGCTGGTTGTAAAACGGAAACTGAATCATCTCCAGGTGAAACCTCATCGGTTTTACTTTCCAATCGATCGGAACAGACCTGGTCAGAAATACAGGACGAATTTGTTATCCGCGAGGGACTCACCTATTTGAACAACGGCACCCTCGGCCTTTCGCCTACACCCGTTTCTCAGGCGATAAAAGACCGTATGGATGTTGTGAATGCTACCGGAACTCACTCCGGGGTCGAAGCTGGTCTCAAAACTGCCTTGGCCAACTACCTCAATGTGACCAAAGACGAGTTAGCACT
>JAEPQQ010000062.1 GCA_017640445.1 Bacteroidia bacterium
ATCGGCTTTCCGACTTAGAGGTCGGTTTGAAGTTGGTCAACACCCGGTACATCGGCATCTTCCATCTTCTTCTTGATGGCTTCCATCTGCTCAATCAGGGTTAAGTAATCCTCACCCATTATTTCGAGATTAATCGGCTTACCTACAGGAGGGCCGTTCGCGTCTTTGGCAAAGGTGAGACGTGCCTCTGGAAAGTCGGCACAAGCTTCCTTAATCTTGGTCATCATCTCACTGGTTGAGATCATGCCATCCATAAACACACGATACTTATACTCAATGAAGGAAACCACAATTTTCGCTTTGTTTGGAGAAGGGCCCATCTGAGGAGAACCGGAGTTGGGGTCGGAAGTTTTATCTCCAACCTGAGCAAGTACAGCTTCCACCATTGTATCGTATGGTTCAATGGCTTTACGAATACGAGCTTCCAGTTTTTTCGTTATTTCATCGGTTTTTTCGATGTCAGTACCCAGCGGTGTTTCAATAAACACGTTTACGTATTTAGGCTGATTGTCCGGGAAGAAAACCACGTTCGGGTTACTTGCTCCAAAGAACATAATGGAGGCAATCATCAACACGAAGGTTCCAAGGAAAAAGAAGATAGGTCGTTTCTTGCTCAGAGCAAAACGTGCAGTTTGCGCATAAAGCTGTTCAAGCTTCGGCATGATCTTAGCCATAAAGTAATCTCCACCCGGTTTTAGTACATATCGGTTTAGAACTGAAAGTGCAAAACCAGCTACGAACAAGCCGCCAATAAAGCGAAGTTTTGGTACAAACAAGAACAAAATACCTACCACGGCAACGATACCCATTCGGATCCAGAAACGCCCGTTGGAGCTTTTCGATGAGCCGTCGTTTGTTGTCATGAGGTCAGACGTCATAACCGGGTTGATAACCAGGGCAACGAAGAGCGATGACGCCAAAACGATGATCAGGGTCAGCGGAAGGAACTTCATAAATTCTCCCATCATGCCAGGCCAGATCATAAGCGGTAAGAAAGCTGCCAGCGTGGTTGCCGTAGAAGCGATAATAGCGGTTGCTACCTCACCCACACCTTCTTTCGATGCGCGGTCTGCGGCCTTGCCTTCTTCCACCCGCAATCGATAAATATTCTCGACTACCACAATACCGTTGTCCACCAGCATTCCCAGAGCGAGAATCAGAGAGAACAACACCATCATGTTGAGGGTGTTTCCACCAAAGTTCAAAATACCAATACCCATGAGCATGGATACTGGAATTGCAATACCCACGAAAATGGAGTTTCTGAGACCCAGGAAGAAGATCAGTACCATAACCACGAGCAAAACTCCCATGATGATACTGTTCTCCAATTCATTTACAAGAGATCGAGTGTCTTTTGATTGGTCGTTCGTAATGGTTACACTCAGGTCTTGAGGGAAGTGAGATTCCTTGTTTTTTTCAATAATCTCCGTGATTTTGTCGGCTGCAGCCAACAGGTTAGCACCGTTGGCCTTCTTTACGTCCAACGTCACAACCGGATTGCCATCCAAACGTGCATAACTGGTTGCCTCTTTTTGACCAAATTTTACCTCGCCAATTTGTCGTAGGTAAACGATGTTTTGAAACTCATTTTTGATAATTACATCCTTGATTTTCTCCACATCCTTGAATTCTCCGTCGATACGAAGGTTTCGTCTGGTTCGATCGCTTCCGCTGATACTAAGGATATCACCACCACTCATGGTAATGTTCTCACCGGCAATAGCCTGTTCCACATCGGTCAGAGAGATCTCAAGTGCTTCCATTTTTACACGGTCGATCGAGATTTCTACTTCCTCTTCGGTTAAACCGGTTAGGTCAACGCCTGATACCTCAGAGAGGTTTTCGATCTCATCCTGGAGGTGCTCAGCGTATTCCTTCAACTCCTCTTGCGAGTAGTCTCCCGAAACGTTTACGTTCATCACCGGGAAATCGGAGAAGTTCAACTCCATTACATCCGGCTCTACCGGTAAGTCGCTGGGTAGTTCGGGTTTGGCCCGGTCCACAGCATCCTTAACCTTTTGAAGGGCTTCTGACGACTCAATGTCGAAACTAAATTCGGCAATGATTACAGAGAAATCCTGAATGGAGGTTGAAGTAAGTTTCGTTACTCCGTTGATACCGTTGATTTCCTTTTCTATTGGACGTGTAACCAGGTTCTCCATATCAAGAGGGGAGTTACCAGGATACGCCACATTGACATAAATGGTTGGAAGCTTAACTTCCGGAAAACTCTCTTTCGGCATGGTTCTGTAGGCGGTAAAACCCAGCACCACAACAATCACCATCATCACATAGACACTGATCTTGTTGTTTACCGACCATGAGGAGAGTTTAAACTCTTTTATTATTTGCTTCATTTCACTGTTTTTAAGATTGAATCAATAACCAGGTCTTGGCGTCTAGTCTTCAATTATTTTGATCTCATCACCGTTGATTACATTGTTAAATCCTTCGGTAATAATTTGATCTCCAGCCTCAAGGCCTTCCAGAACGATTGAGTTGTTCGCAAACTTTCGTCCTACAGTAATGCTTCTTTTTTCAGCGGTAACCTTGCTTCCTTTGGTCGATTTGGCCACCATCACATAGTCGCCCTTACCATCGTTTCGTATCAATTTGGTTGGAACAGATATGGCATCATCCACCTCAAAGTCATAGGCCGTAATGATGCTCAGTAAGTTAGGCTTCAATTGGTCAAGGTTTTTAGTTGGTTTTACGTACATGGTAAAGGTTCGGTTGTTTACGTCTACAACGTTTCCAACTGAAAATACCTTCTCATTCATGGTTAAACCAATAGATGGGAATTGTACTTCAACCTCCTGGCCTTTTTTGATCTGTCCAATGTACTTTTCTGATACGTTTGCTTTGATCTTAATGTCTTTCAGATCAACAATTCGCGCAACAGGTCCGCCTGTGAGGCTTCCAACCAGCTCTCCTTCGTTGGCCATAATCTCGTCAACTGTTCCGGATATTGGAGAGGTAAGCGTGTATTTACCCAGTTGGGTTTGAGCAGTGATCAAACTTTTCTCAAGGTTCTCATACTGATTTTTAGCCTGAAGGTATTGCATTTCGGAGCCAATTTTTTTCTCCCAAAGTCTCGACTGTTTTTCGTAGTTGATTTTAGCTAGGCTCATAGCATTCTCAAGCTCGGCTATTTGTGCACCGGCGGCTGAACCATCCAATGAGGCAATTACCTGCCCTTTTCGAACACGTTGTCCTTCTCGTACATGAATGCGGGTTATGTTGCCAGGTACTTCCGGAGAAACCAATACGTTTTTATCACTTTCTACCAATCCCTGAATTTGGAACGGGTTTTTGTATCCATCAGCTCCCAGGGTTGAGACCATCACCGGAATAGCCTTTGCTTTTGCAGCGGTGTCCAGTTCTTCAATCTCTTCCTTAAGCGTTGCGATAACCTTCTTTAGCGAGTCAAGAGACGCTTCACTTTTAGTTAATTCGCCTCGTTTTTTGTCCAAATCTGAATCGCTTTTCTTTCCACAGGCTGCTACAACCAAGGAAAGGGCAAGAATCAAGGATATATGTTTCATTAATTTCATTTTGTGTATGTGTTTTTAGTTCGTTGGTTGGCTGGTTCCCAAAGCGCGTTGAAGGTCTATGTTTGCCACAATCAACTCGTACAACGCATTACTGTAGCTGATTTCAGCTTGTGTCTTATCCGTTTCGGCTTGTATCAGTTCAAATGAAGAACCAACACCTTCTTCAAACTTGATCTTTGAGATCTCGTAGATGTTCTTAGCAAGCGATCGGTTGTGTCGTTGATTTGCCAAATTTTGACGCTTCATTTCAACATTGAGCTTAGCTTGTTCCACCTGGAAACGAAGTTGGTTCTGTGTATTAATAAAGGTGTTCTTGTCTTTGTCCAGGTCTATTTTGGCTTGAGCAATTTTTGCTTTCTTGTAAAAACCATCGAAGATTGGAATGCTGAGGTTGAAGCCGTAACTGGTACCTGGATTCCAGGTGTTGCCAAGGCCCTTGAACTCAGCCTCTTCAGCAAACGAGTTTTGCTGGTAGGTTGCTGTTAACCGAAGCGATGGTAAGTATCCAACTTTGTATCGCTTTACATTAAGACTGTCCATTATTAATTGCTGCTTAAGCAACTTGGTTTCGATGCGATTGTCAAGGCTGTAGCCGTTGGCGTTTACCAGTGATGGCTCACTGATGTCTCCAACCAGTTCCAACTCGGTGGTAACATCCATGCCCATAGCTACTTTCAACATGTGCATCAAAATCTGTTTCTGAAGGGCGATGTTGTTAATCTCTGTCTCAAGATTTGCCTTGGCAAATGCCAGTCGGTCAACATCCAGTTTTTCAACAAAGCCGGCCTCGTACATCTCTTGTGTTTCGTTGTACGTTTTTTCCAGGCTTACTAAACTTTGTTGTAGCAGGTCGGAGTTCTGCCCGGTAATCAGAGCAGCGTAGAATGCCTTTTTTACATTTTCAACCTCGGTAATGGCAGTATTCTCCTGAATCAATTCTGAGAGGTGAACATACTCCTTAGCGGCTTTCAAACCGAGGAAATAGGTGCCATCAAAAACCAGTTGATTTAAGTTGGCCATTGCCGTTAGCGAACTGGGTGCACCAAACGCCACCGTTTGAGGTTGACCAGCCTGAAACCGGTCAGGACCAAGAAGTCCTTCGTTGATGAGTACGCCGTATACGGCAGGTGAAATAAAGTCCGGTAACTGCTGGGAAGCAATCTGGACATTGTGAGTGAAATTGCCGTTCACAGAGAGCTGTGGAAGGCCAGTAGCAACAATACTCTTCACTTCCTGTTTACTTCCTTCAACAGCAAGCGAAGCGTTTTGGATCTCGGCATTATGCTTGAGGGCATAATCAATTGCGTCATCCAGTGTTAGTTTTTGGGTTTGACCGAAGGTGGTCAGTGCCCAGAAACAAATGAAAATGGATACAAGTTTTCTCATTATTCTAAGTTGTAAACAAAGTTTCTTTATGTTCTTCAAAATATGCTCTGCCCTGATCAGTCATCAAGGCATGTAAGTGGTAGTCAAAGAGTTGTACAAAAATGTCGATGTGGTTGTATTTGGTGCCTGGAAAGATGGCCGGGTCAATGGATGCGTTGATCAAACTGATGTACAATTTGGAGATAATGTCAATGTTTACACCATCCCTGTACATACCCTGGTCAATACCTTGCGTTATGTTCTCGCGCACCTGACCGAGTATGAATTCGTCTTTGTGTTTTGTGAACAGCTTCCAGCATGAAGGATAGTACTTCTGGACGTCAAACATGGTGCTTGGGTTCATGTTTTTGAAGTGATCAACCAGGTGTTTCGCCAGGTTCAGCAGTTGCTGAATCGAATTGGATGTAGAATCCATTACCTCATTGCAAAACCGCTCATCTTCTTCAATGTGATTCTTAAAGGTGAGATAAACGAGCTCGCGTTTATCCTTCACATGAACGTAAAGCGTTTTTTTACTCATTCCCAACTCACGGGCAATGTCGTCCATGCTCACACTTTTGATCCCAAACCGCATAAAGAAGGCCTGAGATTTTTTTTATGATCTGTTCCCTTATCTCCATAAAAAACGCCGCAAAAGTAATGCGGAAACTTTGAGAGTATTCAAAGTTTCCTGAGTTTTTTTGTCGAATTACCATTGCGGTTCGTCCGTAGATCACTTCTTCTTCTTGGGAGTGAGTCCCTGTGTATGTTGATAGCTTAATTCGACGTACTTCTCCAGTAGATCGATATCTGACATCAGTTCTTCTGGAACTGCGATAAAATCCTTCATTACACGTCCATGTTGTTCCATGTTCTGGGCATTGTGTTTTTCCTTAAATTCTGTTTGTTGTTCCTGGCTTAAGCGAAGTGCAAGACTTCCGTCTTTTGCCAAAAACGTGAACATATATGTGTTGGTAGACGTATAAGGAGTGGTTTTACCTTTACGTTCGAATTGAGAAAAACGCGCAATGAGATTATCGTACAACGTTAACCGGTCTTCCGGAATCTGCGCTGAGCTCATGTGATAGGTACTTTACAATTTACTAATACAACGTTTTGAACGCAGAATAGTTTAGTGAAAATCAAGAATGCAGTTAATTTCGCATCGCGATTCATGAGACGATCAAAACCATATATAATAGGAGTGGCCGGAGGCAGTGCATCTGGCAAAACAACGTTGATCAAACGTTTACATGAGTTATACAAGCCCGAGCAGCTGTGTGTGATCTCTCAGGATCATTACTATCGCCCTCTTTCGGAGCAACAGGTTGACGACAATGGAGAAATCAATTTCGATTTGCCGCAGGGAATTGATTTTGTGCGCCTGGCCCGGGATGTTCGAAAGCTGAAACAGGGCAATGAGGTTCAGATTGTAGAATACACCTTTAACAACCCTAACATTTTTCCGAAAGAAATAACCTTCAAACCAGCACCGGTTATCGTAATTGAAGGTTTGTTTATTTATACCAATGCCAAGCTCGACGACATGTTCGATCTGAAGTTGTATGTAGAGGCGGAACTGGAGGTGATGCTTCAACGAAGACTTGTGCGGGATGCAGAAGAGCGGGGGATGACTCGTGAACAGATTGAGTATCAATGGAATGAGCACGTATTGCCAGCATACGAGAACTACCTGTTGCCGTACCGCGAGAACGTAGACTTGATCATCGTAAACAATACCCACTTCAATCGAAGTTTCAAGGTTTTGACAAACCATTTGGATTCCTTGCTTTCTGCTTAGTAAACCCAGCAGTTAGTTTGTCCCAAAGGCCTTTTAGAGATTACAAAAAAACCTTACTTTTGCGGACTTCCGAAAAATGGGAAGTAGCAAACAAGTTATATTGAAATAATCGAATGAAAAACAAAGGATTTGTACAGTTTTTGGTGATTCTGTTGGCCGTGGTGTGTTTGTACCAGCTGTCGTTCACTTTAGTTACACGAAATGTCGAGAAACGCGTACATGACGAAGTTGCAGATTATCTGGGCTCTGACACAGCTACAGGATTTGCGCGTATGTACAAGCAACGCGTTGACTCGGTTCGTCCTGAGAAAGTTTATCCATTATTAGGATACACATATCAGGAGTGCAAGCAACGTGAAATCAACCTGGGGCTTGACCTTCAGGGTGGAATGAACGTAACGCTTGAGATTTCGACCGCTAACATGGTGTACGAACTAGCAGACAACGATCCGGACAAACAGTTCAACGATGCTATGAAAAATGCCCGTGCGGCATACCTTGGACAAGGTAGTTTTGTTGACTACTTTGCAACCGAGTACGAGAAATTAAATCCGGGAGCAGCGGAAAACAACAGCCTGGCCCGTATCTTCTACTCTAAAAACAAGGAAAGCGAACTACCAAACAAGCACAAATCAAGCAATAAAGAAATCTACGACTGGCTGAAGCGTGAGGAAAAAGCGCAAGTAGGTGAGACGTACAAGGTAATACGAACACGTATCGACCAGTTCGACGTGACCCAACCGAACGTACAGCAACTCGACAATGGTAGAATTCTTGTTGAATTGCCTGGTGTTGATGATCCTAGTCGGGTAATTAACTTGATCAAGAAATCAGCACAGCTCGAGTTCTGGGAAGTATACAACAACGATCAGGTATATGATTACTTCGATGACGCCCGAAAGGTACTGTCAACCCGGTTGAAAGCTGAGCAGGGAGAAGACGTAGAATCAGATACCGCTGCACCAGTTGAAACAAGTGCAGGTATTGATCTTGATGCTGAAGGTGAAGAAACTGTTGATAGCACAGATGTAGCCGAGGTTGACTCAACCGATCAGCCAGGCTCTGGTTTGGTGCTGAATGAAGATGGTACTGTAGACACTGCAGCAACAGATTCAGTATCTCCCGATACCTCAACCCAACAGGAAACACTTACGCGGGAAGAACAGTTGATCGAATATCCATTCTTTAGCCGAATGCCACTTCCTCGAGATCAAAACCAACAGGTTGTGATCACGAACTTTATTGGTCAGGTGCACAAAGAAGACACAGCGTTCTTTAACAAGTACCTGATGAATGACGAAGAGATTGCGGGTCAGTTTCCACAGGATCTTGTATTCAAATGGAGTTATAGCGCTGACGACAATGGGTACTTAACCCTATATGCGCTACGTGGTAACCGAGGTCAAAAGCCAGTATTGGACGGAGACGTTATTGATAATGCCCGACCAACCATTACACCGGCTGGTAACTACGAGGTAACCATGATCATGAACAATGCAGCAGCTAAGGAGTGGTCAATCATCACTGAGCTTGCCTCTAACAAACCTCAGAAGGAAGCCATTGCTATTGTGTTGGATGGTAGTGTGTACAGTGCACCTACCGTACAAGGTAAGATACCCAATGGTAGCTCAAGCATCTCTGGTAATTTCTCTATGGAAGACGCCGAAGACTTGAGTAATATTTTGAAAGCAGGTCGGTTGGAAGTTCCAACGAACATTGTAGAACATACAGTGGTAGGACCAACGCTTGGACAAGATGCAATTAACGCTGGATTGATCTCCTTGTTAATTGGTTTCTTATCCGTTATTGCCTTTATGATGTTCTACTACGGTAGAGCGGGTATGTATGCCGTACTTGCCCTATTGGCCAATTTGTTCTTTATCCTGGGTGTACTTTCCGGATACGGAGCTGCACTTACGTTGCCTGGTATGGCTGGTTTGGTACTGACCATTGGTATGGCAGTAGATGCAAACGTACTGATCTTCGAACGTGTTAAGGAAGAATTGGCTTCGGGTAAAGGATTTAAAGCCGCTGTTAAGCAAGGTTATAAGGCCGCATTAACATCCATTATGGATGCGAACGTTACCACCCTGATTGCTGCCATCATTTTGATGACGCTTGGTAAAGGGCCGGTAGCTGGTTTCGGTATCATTCTTTTGATTGGTATTCTTTCATCTCTGTTTACTTCCATCTTATTGACTCGATTGTTTGTTGAGCGAGACATTAAGAAAGGAGTAGAGTATGGATTCAATACCGGTGCAAGTAAGAACCTGCTTAAGAAGTTTAACTTCGATTTCATCGGTAATCGTAAGAAGTTCTACATCGTTTCCGGTTTAATCATTGCTGCGGGTATCGCTTCCATGTTTACACGAGGCCTGAATACCGGAATCGACTTTAAAGGTGGTTGGTCATATGTGGTAAACCTTGAAAACGTTGAAGGCCCTGAAGAAATTAAGAGGGAACTAGGAACGGTAATTGAGGATAACATTGAGGTGAAAACCTATGGTGAGGAAGGTTATTACAAAGTAACTACGTCACATAGAATCAATGAAGTGACTGATTCAATTGAACAAGAGGTAAAGTCAACGGTTCTTAAAGGCTTGAAGAAGTTTAATGCAACAGAAGAGTCTATCCTTTCTGAAAGTAAGGTGGGACCTACTATTGCCGAAGACATCAAGCAAGACTCTACGTTGGCTATTATTATTTCATTGATCGGTATGTTTATTTACATCGTAGCTCGTTTCCGAAAATGGGGTTATGGACTGGGTGCAACAGTTGCCCTGTTCCACGATGTATTGATCGTGTTCTCACTGTACTCTATACTACCGATGTTCGTAGACTTCTCGCTTGACCTTGATCAGGCGTTTATCGCTGCGATTCT
Organism: Bacteroidia bacterium; assembly: GCA_017640445.1. GTDB lineage: Bacteria > Bacteroidota > Bacteroidia > NS11-12g > UBA9320 > UBA987. The sequence goes on from JAEPQQ010000062.1 coordinate 9,605, forward strand.
TACGGTGGTAGGTTACTCAATTAACGATACCGTGGTTGTATTTGACCGGGTACGGGAGTTCCTTGGTTTGAACAAGTACGAAAAGAACACATCAGGTGTTATTAACGATGCGATTAACCAAACCTTAAGCAGAACATTGGTAACATCATTGACAACCTTACTGGTAGTTGTGATCTTGTTCTTGTTTGGAGGTGAAGGATTGAGAGGCTTTACATTTGCACTATTGATTGGTGTATTGGTAGGAACCTACTCCTCGATCTGTATTGCTACACCTATTGTAGTTGACTTTATGAAGAAACGCAACCAGTAATTGGTTCGAACAAATAGTGAAGCGCCTCGATTCGAGGCGCTTTTTTTATGCATTTTTCGTTCGTCGGGAGAAATTCAACGCTCATAGATTGGTCTCAAAAACACCCGACTTGGTCTTAAAAAACACGTAATTCTTCAGGTCGACTCATACGTTCGTGTCCGTTATGGGAGATCAAATTGTATTGCGTGTCAATAATTTGCGCAAGAATTATAAACAGATCCAGGCGTTAAAAGGTGTCAGTTTTGACGTGCCTCAGGGATGTGTTTTTGGGATATTAGGACCCAATGGAAGTGGGAAAACGACCTTGTTAGGTGTAATCCTCGATATTTTAAAGGACTTTTCTGGTTCTTACAGTTGGGAGGGTTTTTCATCTAATGCCCACGCCAGAAAGAAACTGGGAGCTTTTTTGGAGACGCCTAACTTTTACCATTATCTCAGTGCAGAGGCAAACCTCAAAATCGTTGCCGGAATTAAAGAACTCAACCATCCGGATATCCCGGGTGTATTAAAAAAGGTGGGGCTGTTTGATCGGCGAAAATCAAAATTTTCTACATACTCGTTGGGAATGAAACAGCGGCTGGCCATTGCCTCGAGTTTGCTGAGCAACCCTGACATCATCGTTCTCGACGAACCTACGAATGGTCTTGACCCTGAGGGAATAGTTGAGATTCGGGATCTGATAAACACACTTAGGGAGGAAGGCAAAACCCTGATTATTGCAAGCCACCTACTCGATGAAGTCGAAAAGGTGTGTACCCATGTGGCCATTCTTAAAAAAGGCGAGTTGCTGAGTTCGGGCCCGGTACAACAGATATTAAATCAGGATCCCACCGTGATTGTCTCCGCAAAAGATAACCAGGTGTTGGCGGATGTGTTACGAAGGCATCCATCTATTAAATCTGTATCCATGGTAAATAGTCATGTGGAGGCCAGCTTTACAAGCTATATGGACCCAGCGGATCTGAATACATACTGCTTTGAACAGAGCATAACTCTAACCCATTTAGCCGTAAATACCCAACGATTGGAGTCGGCCTTCCTTGAACTAATTAAAGAATAGAACATGAAATTATTAAAACTTGAATGGTATAAGCTAAAGAGTTATCGAACTTTTTATGTGTTGTTAGGTTTGTTTACCGTCTTCTTTGTTTTGATCAACTATGGCATGTTGGAGTCGCAGTTTGGTGTTCAGACCAGTGGTGGTGGCTCTATTAATGTGTTGAGTAACAACTATTCTTTCCCTGAGGTGTGGGCTAACCTGGGTTACTACTACGGTTGGATGATGATTTTCGTTTGTATTGCGGTGGTTATTTCCATTACGAACGAATTCCGTTACCGAACCCATCGACAAAACATAATTGATGGGCTAAGCAGAAACGACTTTTTACATTCGAAGGTTTGGCTTGTGCTGGGCCTTAATGTGGTAATGTTATTGATTTACCTGATGGCTGGCTTTGTTTTTGGTTTTGCCGGTGACAATGAGTTTACCACTGACGGGATGGAGAATGTGTTTTATGCATTTGTAATGGGGATGAACTACCTTGGGTTTTCCGCTATGCTTGCTTTTCTGCTTAAGCGTTCAGGATTAGCCATTACCCTGTTGCTGGCATTTGTGGTGTTCGAAAATGTAATCATCAAATTGATTCAGAAGTTCACAGAATTGGATTTGAGTGATTACTTCCCTCTGGAGTGTAGTGATAGTTTGTTCGAATTCCCTCTGAGTCAAACAACGAAAATGGCAATTGCCCAGGGGGGAGAGGCTACACCGGTTTTAACATACATTGTGATCAGCCTGGTGTATGTCGCACTCTATTATGGTGTGGTTCGGTGGAAGCTTTCAAAAGCTGACCTGTAGTTATTCTTTTACATAGACTCCATTGCGAAAACGTAAAACGATGTCTTCAAATTTGTCCGGGTGATAAAAGCCAGAGTCATCATCAAATAAATATTGGCGATATCGAATGTCCAGGGTTTTAGGGTCAACGGTAAAGTGAAGGTAGTGACGGCGATTACCATGTAATTCAAGACTTTTTTTGTTTGGATAGCATTCAAAGCACTCGCGGAGTGTGTCTTTGTTGAATTCAAAAATGCGAATATTCTTATAGGCTGAGGAACCGCAGAATGTTCCGAACCCATATAGAAAATAGAGCGTTCTTCTTCCTTTTTTTAAGGTTTTGACGTCGTAAGTTCCGAAGTAACTGTAACCTTCTGTGTCGGATTGCGATCGTCCTGTGTCCAGGTTGTAATGACCAATGTCTCCACGTTTTTTCTTGTAAACGAGGTAGTTTCTGTAACTGTGGCCACAACCTCCTCCCAAATCATCACAGGTATAAGTTCGAAGTTTGTTGTCGGAAGAGTTGCAATACAAAACGGTGCTCATAATGGCATAGGTGAGGGTAACGTTAGTGTCGTTCGAAATTTGTGAACCATTATAAAAATACCGCAAGCTGGAGTCGATTGGGTTCGAATGAAACTCTTGATCACGCATAAGAACGGTAATAGACGAGTCGAACAGGGTAAACAGGGAGTCGCGTTGTTCGGTAAAGATGTTTTGAAGTCGGAGCGACTGAAGCGAGTTTACACGTTGAGCCAGTTGTTGGGAGTTCTGGGCATGAGCCACAGATCCCATAAGGCATATCAAAAAGGTAAGTGTGCGCATTGCGAGTTTTCGGTTTATCTAAGAACGAAAAAAAGCCCCGCACAAGTGCGAGGCTCTTTACATTAAACCAAATGCGACTTGATTAAAATGTATTAATCTTAATGCGTTTAGAGATCTCTTCTACATCGCTTTTAAACTTGCGATCGGTGTCCATCAGGTCGCTAACCGTTTGGCAGGCATGGATAACAGTAGAGTGGTCACGACCACCAAAGTGCATCCCGATTTTCTTCAATGGAGCTTTTGTTAACTGTTTAGCAAAGTACATTGAAATTTGGCGTGCCTGAACAATTTCTCGTTTTCGGGTTTTGGACTTGAGCTGTTCGATCGATAAAGAGTAAAAATCGGAAACAAGTTTCTGAATGTACTCGATCGAAATTTCGCGAGAGGCATTTTTTACAAAGTTCTTCACCATTTTCTTGGCGAGATCAAGGTCAATGTCTTTGCGATTCAGGGAAGCCTGAGCAAGGAGTGAGATGAGAGCACCTTCCAGTTCTCGAATATTCGAGTCGATGTTGTGCGCTACGTACTCAACTACTTCGGCGTTAAGTTTAATTCCATCTTCATACATTTTGTGTTCAAGGATGGAAATACGCGTTTCAAGGTCGGGTACCTGCAAGTCAGCAGAAAGCCCCCATTTGAAACGTGACAAAAGTCGTTCATCTACGTCTTTAAGGTCACGAGGAGCACGGTCTGAAGTCAGAATAATCTGCTTACCGTTCTGATGTAAATGGTTAAAGATCTGGAAGAAAATTTCTTGGGTCTTTTCCTTTTTAGCAAAAAACTGAACGTCGTCAACAATTAAAACATCTAACAGCTGGTAGAAATTCAGGAAGTCATTGTTTTTCCCATTTTTACAGGAATCAACATATTGGTTCACGAATTTCTCAGACGATACAAATAGAACCGATTTGTTCGGCGACACTTCTTTAATTCGGTTGCCAATAGCATGTACTAGGTGGGTTTTACCCAGCCCGACAGGACTAAAGATCATCAACGGATTAAATGCAGTTCCACCTGGTTTATTTGCTACCGCAAAACCAGCAGAACGAGCAAGGCGGTTGCAATCGCCTTCAATGAAGTTGTCAAATGTATAGTTAGGATTTAATTGGCTGTCTATGTTTATTTTCTTTAACCCAGGAATAATAAACGGGTTGTGGATGTTGGCATTTACGTTAAGAGGAATGCCCACCTCATTTTTGTTGTTGTAGCCAGCGTTTTTAGTTGGCATGTTAATCGTGTAGGCGTGAGGGTTGCGTGCACTTGTACTACTATTATCAACAATGATGCTGTATTCTAATTTAGAACCTGCACCTAACTCACGCTCCAACGCCTTCTTTAAAAGAGTAACATAATGCTCTTCAAGCCATTCATAAAAAAACTGACTAGGAACCTGTATGGTAAGATTTTTATCCTCAACCTTAATAGGCTTGATTGGCTCAAACCAGGTTTTAAAACTTTGAGGATTTACGTTGTCCTTTATTAAGGACAGACAGCTCTTCCATACCTTTTCGTGTTCTGCAGTCATATAAGTTTTTAGTTATAAGTCAGTTAACGATTTTGAGCTGGTTTTGCAACAGCACCTGCGCGAAATCGTGGGTAAAATTGTCTAAAAAATATTTAGAAAAAAAATGCCAAAGGGCTTGTGTTTTAACAAATTTTTATCATGGACTTAACACCGGATTTGGCCTCTAAAATGCTATGTCGTTCATAATCAATTTTTCCCAAATTTATTCCTGCCCACCCTGTTTGTAAGATGTTAACAACTTTGTTGCTTTTGTTGATAACCATTTCCGGGGTGTTGAGAAACGTGTGCGTATGCCCTCCCAATATTAAGTCAATGTGTTCAGAATGTTGAGCTAATTTAATATCTGAAACCTTGTCGGAGTCGTATTTGAAGCCCAAATGCGATAAACACACAATTAAATCACACTTCTCCTCGTGCTTCAATTTTGCTGCTGTTTCATTGGCCTTTAAAATGGGGTCGAGATAGGTTACGTCCTTGTGCAAATGATCGGGTACAAGCCCGTTTAATTCAATTCCAACTCCCAATACCCCGATTCGACTCCCTCCTTTAGTAAATACCTTATAAGGTAGTACAACATCCTGGAGTACAGTTCCTTTGAAATCGTAATTGCAGTTAATAAAAGGAAAGCTGGCATGCGGAACTTGTTTTTTAAAACCATCAAGGCCTGCGTCGAAGTCGTGATTGCCCAATGTGGCCGCATCGTACTTCATTGCCGACATAAGTTTGAATTCCAACTCACCACCAAATAGATTAAAATAAGGTGTCCCCTGAAAAATATCTCCGGAGTCTAATAATAAGGTGTGTTTTTCCTGTGAACGAATTTGATTAATCAATGCCGCTCGCTTAGCAGCACCTCCAAGTCCCTGGTATTTTCCACCGTCCATTGGGAAAGGTTCAATTCGGCTGTGCCAGTCGTTGGTAAACAAGATGCTCAATCGGGATCGGTTTCTACCTACTGCCACCAGAGGGGTAGAGCCCAAAACAATACCCAAACCGGTTTTGGCGGATACTGATAGGAAGCCACGTCGGTTGATGGTGCTCATTTTAGTTCAATTCGATTTTCAATGCTTGCAACCAGTGGGTTTTGAGGTGATGTATACTTTTCAAACCCTATAATAAATGCGTCACGAAGTAAAACTCCGAGGTCTTCGCGTTTTTTACATCGCTTAAAAACAGCAAAATTATCGCCGCCCTCGGCGAGATAGTTGGACGTGACAACCCGGTAGGCAGGCCTGTTAATAGGTGTGTCAGAGCCAAAACGAAATCCGCCCTGGTTCAATATCACACCATGAGGTGACCCAATGGGTTCTCCTCCCCGTACCAGAATATGCTGCGCCAGTTCCATCATTTCCTGTTGGTTTAGTTCCAGAACCACCAGGCTATTGTCAAACGGCATAAGTTCGTATACTTTTCGTCGGGTAATGTCGCCTTCGGGAAGTACTGTTCTTAAACCTCCAAAGTTCAACACACATAGATCAACGTTTTTACCAAGCTCCATATTGGAATACTCAACCAGCAAATCAGCCATGGCATTGCCTAACACACTTTCCGGACGACTTTTATTCATTGCCATGCCCGTATAGCCAATAACGCTGTTCATTTCCTGATCGATTTTCTGTTTATAAGGTTCAATCAGTGCTTGTATGTCGGCATCGGCCACAACCACAGAAGTGTCGAAGGTGTTAAGCCCCGATGCTCCGGCGTGAACAAAGGGCGCACGTTGACAGGCGGAAATCAAAAGCGACCCCGCCAGAAAGAGAAGGAGTGTTTTTGTCTTAAAAAACAAGGTCAATTTCTTTTTTGAGGAACAATATGGCCTGTGCTACAAGATCGTTCTTGCGGTCAATCACCTCGCTTAATATCGATTTTCCAAGATCGGTGCTCTTTGAGAACTCCGACATGTCTTTATAACAATGATTGATGATGTTGAGCGCATCTTCTTTAGCGGCCTTCACCATAATCCAGGCCTGATCACTAATGTAAATCTGTTGAGAAACATTGTGATTAAATTCTTCGTTGATGTTTCCCGAAAGACGGTGTTTGAATTCCGTGGCCGACAGATTAGGGTCCGCTAATCGCATTACCAGATTGTCAAGTCGTATGCGTTCAAGCAGGATGGTAAGGCGTTCATAAGCCTGTAATTTCATTGGAGTTAAGTCGGTAGAACGTTTGCTCTCAAGCTCAAGTTTCTTACGACGAAAATCGTCGTCCAGCATTTTCTTAAGGGTGAAATACGTTACCAAAAAAACAACGGCAGCAGGTATTACAAACTGCACCATTCGAAGAAAAATTTCCCAGGAGTCAACTACTAAAAATGTATAATTCACAATAAACTAATTAGGTGTAAAATTAATCTATTAACGGTTTTACCCTACGGAATAATCTTTAAAAAATGAATAAATTTGTATAGGTCGATTTAATGGAAATACAACTTGATATTCCGGTTCGGTTTACCGATGGTGCGTTGAGAAAGCTCGAGGAGATACGTTCTGAGGCGTCCTCTGAAACAGCGCCCTTCCTACGGGTAGGCGTGAAAGGCGGCGGTTGTTCCGGACTTTCGTATTTGCTTGCCTTTGATCAAAAAACGGACAGAGATAACGAGTATCAGATCAACGACCTATCTGTGATCATAGAAAAACCACACGTAATGTACGTGCTTGGAATGGAGATTGATTACGAACATGGCTTAAACTCGAGAGGTTTTGTTTTTAACAACCCGAATGCCAAGGAGACCTGTGGCTGCGGGGAGTCTTTTTCAGCATAAGAGGCTTTTGGTGTAATTTTTTGGTCTTGACCCAACCCTTTTTTTCAGGGCGCCGTATATACTGGAAATTTTATTCTAACATTCGTATGAAACTTAAATCTACTCTGTTGTTGCTTTCGTTGGCCGTTGCTGGATTAGCATCAGGCCAAACCAATGTCCCATCGGTTATTTCAACCAACCAAACCTGGAATTCCGCTGGCAGCCCTTACATTATTTCTCAAAACACCGTTATTGACAACGGGGTTAAGGTAACCGTCGATCCGGGTGTTATTGTCCGAACTTCGGCGCGTAACCTTACCATGGTTGTTGATGGAGAGTTTCAGGCAATAGGGACACAGGCTAACCCAATCACCATCGACAGCCTGGAGATCAGTTTTACCCGGAACAGTGTTGACTATGACGCGGCATCAGGTGCTGGAGCACACTTCAGCTGGTGTAATTTTACCGGAGATGAAACTACTTATAAAGCAGCTGTCAAAACGCAAAGCACAGGTATTAAGGTGGATAATTGCAGATTCGAAAAGCACTATTACGGTGTAAATAATGCCGCCAATAGTAACGACTCTCTCGACTTTATTATTGATAGCTGCTACTTTGGTGGCAGAAGTACAAGTAACTACCCGGTGCGGGGCTTTGGAACAACAAGTACTTCCATTGTTACGAATTGTACCTTTGACAATACCGGATACTTTTATTTCTATGGGAAGCTGCATTTCGAAAACAATGACGTGATCGGTTTCCAGCAGTTTCAGCACATGGCATATTTCAATGCTTTGGTGAAATGTAACCGATTTAAACACGGAAAAAGTTTGAGCATCACATTTTATTCAGTGAGTAATGTGGCAAATTATACCGTAGAGTACAATACGTTCGACAGCATGGGGAACGGATCGATAAAAGTACACAGACAAACAGGTAGTTCTACCTTGAGTACACTCAAGTTCCATCATAACAACTTTCTGAATCCAGTTGGCTCAAACCTGGTTGCGATAACCGGTATGAACTCCAATCTAACTACATCCGATCGAATTGATTTTGAAAATAACTACTGGGGAACTACCGATACTGCCATTATAGATGGTTGGATCTCCGATTATAGCGACGATATCAATTTCTTTGGAAAGGTAGATTACCGCCCATTCCTAACCTCAAAGCACGTTGGTTGTGATACTTCGAGTTGCGATGCTTCGTATTACCTGGCTCTTGACACGAGCACATTGTATAATCTCTATGTGGTAAACAACAGCACAGGTACTACATCAAACACCTCATACTTGTGGTCTTTTGGTGATGGGGATTCTTCCACTCAAAAACACCCTACCCACAAATACTCGACATTTGGTTTGTACGAGCTTTGCCTGACCATAACCGACACAGCGGCGAATTGTTTCAGCACGTACTGCGACTCAATCGGGTTAGATTCGAATGGAAAGCTGTTGAAGGCTGACGGATTCACAATAACAGTGCTGGATGAAGACGATTTAGTTGGTGTTCGAAAAATTGAGGAAATGGGAACTGCTAGGGCCTATCCAAACCCTACACAAGGGAAACTTACTTTGGAATTAAGTGAAACCGTGCAACATGGTGTGAGTGTTACGGTGAGAAACGCTCTGGGGCAGATGGTCCTCGATCAACATATCAGCCATTTGAGCGGTAATAAAATTGATTTAGATCTTTCGGGCAATACGACAGGTTTGTATACGGTTCAGGTAACTGCCGGAGGCCAGTCGAAGGTGTTCAAGATCGCATTGAATAATTAAATTCTGATTCTCTACTAGGGGAGAGGGCTTGTTTACAAGTCCTCTTTTTGTCATGACGGAGCACGAGATTATACAAGGATGTATTGAGAATGACAGGCGTTGTCAAAACGCGTTGTATGAAAAATATTATCCCCTCATGACCAGCATAGCGTTGCGATATGCAAGCAATGAAGAAGAAGCGATGCAGAGCATGAACTTTGGGTTTTTGAAGGTGCTTCGTGGTATATCCAAGTACAAAACGGAGTTTGCCCTCGCTACGTGGATTCGTAATGTTATGGTAAACCATATGATAGACGAATTCCGTAAAAATGTTGCGTACAAAGAACGAATTCAGGTGTCGGACCACCAAGAGTGGGAGGTGCGCTACGACGACCAGGTGTTGAACAAGAAATGGGAGGAAGATGAATTGAGAGCAATGCTTCGTCAATTGCCAACAGTTACTGAAAAGGTGTTTAACCTTTACGCGATAGACGGGTACAAGCACAGAGAGATTGCTGAGATTATGAAGATATCGGCAGGGACAAGCAAATGGCACGTAAGCGAGGCAAGGAAGAGGTTGCAGAGTATTATGGCCGAACGGGCCAAAAATGAAAAAAAAAGAGTTGAATTAACGAGATAAGGGATGAATCCGATAGACGATATTTTCAACAAAGGTCTTTCCGGTAAAGGAAAAGAATATGCCCCTGAGCAGTGGCAGGAGGTGGAGAAATTGTTGGAGCCAAAGAAGCGCTTCTGGCTGACCACGTCCTTTAAGTATGCTGTGTTGCTGATCCTTGCTGCCGCCACTACAGTGTGGTTACTAACCGTTGATCAAACCAAGGACATTGTACAAAAGCAAGAAGATATGCGGTCTTCAGAACCGTCTTCTGAATCTACAACCAAAACGGAACCAACCCTTGAATACACTGAAGAGTTAACGATAGACCAAGATGTGACTTCACTTCCTGATCAGGAAGCGAAGCCTCATTTGCCGCGAGAGAAGCAACAGGTGCATGATCAAACGACCAAGGTTCTGATGCATAGTACACCACGCAGAGCGACTGAAAATCCTGAGATGCACGATTTTTATCAATCTGAGAGAGTTTTCGGTTCAGGTGACTCAGCTCTGGCCATGAATGACGATTTAGGAAACAGGGAAATAACGGAAGAGGTGCGTCGTACAGACGTGGTGTTTGAAGACCTGGGTTTGCAACCCTACGACGATGTTTTATTGGTTACTTCAGAAGGGGTAAATCTTGAAGAAATCAAGCGGGATAAGCAAGGAAAAAAGCAAGCCTGGTCAATGTCTCTGTCGCCTTATTATATGTTCACCCAGTACGATCGAAACTATTCAGTGATGCACATCGGGTCGTTAAAACAATCGGAGACTGCGCTAAACAGACCAGGCATGGGGTTGGATTTTGCTCTCAATAAAGGTAATTGGATGGTGAAAACAGGAGTGAGTTTTGTGCGCTTTGCCGAACGTACAAACTATACAACTACCGGAACGAACTGGGCCTATGATACAACACTAGTGTTGGTGAAAAGGAAGTATACGCAGTCGCCCAGGGGCAAGGATATTGCCTTGGTGGAAAAACGCGTAGATTCGGTTGGCACCAGGTTTACTGTAAATGCCTGCCCGGATTGTGAGGTTGAATTCCGATATACAAGCATCCCTCTCAAAACAGGTTATGTGTTCCGTAATAAGTGGTTCGATTGTTTTGTGGAAGCCGGAGGTGCGGTGTCATTTCTTTCCTCTACCAAAGGAGTTTATACGGTTCGCGATGTGCCAATGACCGACAATGCGTTCAATCTTTCAGATTTGGAAACTGTCAATGAGTTAAACAAGTCGGTGCTGTCGGTGGGTGGTTCTGTGGGTGTTCGCAGACGATTCACTTCTTTGTTTGGTGTTTGGGCAAGTTATGGCTATGAAACAGGCATTGGGTCGATGATGGTTGGATACGACCAACGCTGGGGTCTGCAACAGGCAAGGTTTGGCGTAGAGATTACCTGGTGATCTCTGGTTGGAACGCTATGAAACAAAAAAGCCCAGGCATTATGCCCGGGCTTTATATTATTTAGTTGTGTGTTACTCGCTAACAACGCTTAGGTCTACTTCCGCATCAACACCTCTGTGAAGGTTGATTTTCGCTTTGTATTCTCCAAGCTCTTTAATGTCACCAGCAATTGAGATTTTCTTACGGTCGATATCGTGACCAGCATCCTTAAGCGCCTGAGCAATTTGGATGGTAGTAACCGACCCAAAGATTTTACCGTTGCTACCGGCCTTAGTTCCAATCGTAAGCTTAACATTCTCCAATGCCTTAGCCATAGCTTCAGCATCTGCAATGATTTGAGCTTGTTTACGCTGGGTTTGTCGGATGTTTTCCTCCAAAACCTTAAGGCTTGAAGGAGTTGCAATCTCAGCTAGTCCTTGTGGGATAAGGTAATTTCTGCCGTAACCGTTTTTTACCGTTACAACGTCGTTTTTATACCCTAACTTTTGTACGTCTTCCTTTAAAATTACTTTCATCTTTCCTCTATTACTGAGTTAAACCTATTTTAATTGATCCGTAACGAAAGGAAGAACTGCAATGTGTCGAGCACGTTTTACAGCCTGAGCTACCTTTCGTTGGTATTTTAGAGAAGTACCAGTAATACGACGAGGTAGAATCTTACCTTGTTCGTTTACGAACTTCAACAAAAAATCAGGGTTTTTGTAATCAATGTACTTTATGCCGCTTTTCTTAAATCGGCAGTATTTCTTGCCTCGTTCAATTGGACGATTTCTGAATACGTAATTGGTTGATGATCTTCTCTTACTCATACGGCTGCTTCTTTTTCAGTTTCTTTCTTTTTGTTGAATTCTCCATTTCTTCTTCGCTCGTTGTACTTAACAGCATGTTTGTTAAGAGCAAGCGTGAAGTAACGCAAGATTTGCTCGTCGCGTCGGTAAGCAAGTTCAAGTTTAGCGATCAAATCAGTTGGAGCACTGAACTCGAAAATGTGATAAAACCCAGTCACTTTCTTTTGGATTGGGTAAGCAAGCTTGGTAAGGCCCCAGTTTTCCTCATGGATAACCTCGCCACCATTCTCTGTGATCAACTGTCTGAAGCTTGCAATGGCATCGTCCATTTGTTTTTCAGACAGCACGGGTGTTAAAATAATCACAGACTCGTACTGTTTCTTTTCCATTTTGTATTTAAAAATTAAAAGTCGGCAAAAATAAGATTTAACCTCGATAATCGCAACGATTTTGGCGAAACATCGAAATAGAGTTTAACCTAGTGTTTGCAGGCCTTCCGTGCCAATCGCTATGCATCTGTAGGTTCAATCAGAAACTGACCAAAACGCATCTTTAAAGTGGTTGATATTCAAGGTGTTGCGTTTTTTGGTTATCGCAACGATGTCAAAACGAATAGGGCCAGCGTAACTTCGTTCGTGGCAGTACTGATCGGCCGCATTGATCAGATTTGTCTCCTGATTGGCTGAGACAAAGCCTTCCGGCTGGCCAAATCGATCCGAAGACCGGGTTTTTACTTCTACAAAAACCAGGGTTCCGGCGTCATGTGCGATGATGTCAATTTCTGCCCTGCCAAAGCGCCAATTACGTTCTACAATTTCAAATCCCTGTTGCTCTAAAAAAATAATGGCACGCTGTTCCCCAAGGGCGCCGAGTTGTTGTTTGTTCATGGTTAAGTTGGTTGGAGTTAGGCTTGGCTCAATTCGCAGAGTGCTATATAGGCCATCAGGCCAGGCCCAATTTTCAGCGCTTCTTCATCAATGTCGAAGGTAGGTGTATGGAGCATTGACGTAATGCCTTTTTCCTTATTGCGAATTCCAAGGCGGTAAAAACAGCTGGGTACCTGTTGGGAGTAAAAGGCAAAGTCTTCTCCCGCCGGCCATATCTCAAGCTCTTCTACGTTTTCCTC
>JAEPQQ010000063.1 GCA_017640445.1 Bacteroidia bacterium
ATGTCGTCAATAAGAACCACGTTTTTATCCTTAACATCTCCAATCACCACCATAGAAGCTACTTCATTTGCACGTTTTCGCTCTTTATCGCAAATCACCATGTCGCAGTTAAGTACCTTGGCAAATTCTCGAACTCGTTTCGAAGCACCAATGTCTGGAGCTGCCAGAACAAGATTGTCCAGGTCAAGACTCTTGATGTAAGGAATGAAAATTACCAATGAATCAAGATGGTCTACTGGAATGTCGAAGAAACCTTGAATTTGTGGTGCATGCAGATCCATGGTCATTACACGGTCCGCGCCGGCTGCCATTAAGATGTTAGCAACCATTTTGGAACCAATCGGAACTCTGGGTTTGTCCTTCCGATCTTGTCTCGCTAGTCCAAAGTAAGGAATAACGGCGGTGACCATGTGGGCACTCGCGCGTTTCGCAGCGTCAATTAGAAGGAGAAGCTCCATCAAGTTGTCGGCTGGAGGGAAGGTGGATTGGATGAAGAAAACGTCACAGCCTCGGACCGATTCATCGATGCTTGGTTGAAACTCTCCGTCGCTGTAGCGGGGAACTGAAACATCCCCAAGTGGGAGGCCGTAAGAAAGAGCAATCTTCTCGGCCAGGTTGCGGCTACTAGAGCCGCTAAAGATCTTTACTTTGTTTATTAAAGAAGGCATAATTTCGTTTCACTTTCACCGGTCAAAAGTACAACCGGTTATCATAAACGCGTCAGTTACAACCTGACTTTTTGTTGCCCGAGAAGGATTCGAACCTCCACAAGCTGCACCAAAAACAGCGGTCCTGCCATTAGACGATCGGGCAATGGGGGTGCAAATTTAGTAATACAATTCTTAAACTGTCAACAAATTTCAAAAATTAATTTGCGACTTCGCTAATGAACTGAATTCTAAACAGTTGCATTTCGTCGTGAGAAAAGTCTCCGTCAAATTCATTTACGGCGGCATCTAAATCATTGTCTTCTGTTCCTCGGAAATAGTCGAATATTTCTTCTTTGACCTCGTCGTCAATAATTTCATCTATGTAATACGAGAAATCTAATTTGGTTCCGGAATAGACAATGTTTTCGATTTCGTCGAGAAGCTCTGGAACAGACAGGGCTTGTGAACGCGCAATGTCATCAATCACAAGTTTCTTGTCGATGTTCTGAATGATGGCGATCTTCTTGCCAGATTTATTTGCAACCGTTTTGAGAACCATATCATGTGGCCGATCAATGTCGTTCTCCTCTACGTAGGTAGCAATGAGTTCAATGAATGGTTGTCCAAACTTTAAGGCTTTGTTTTTGCCAACCCCAGATATGTTTTCCATTTCTTCCAGTGTGATGGGGTACTTAGTGGCCATGTCTTCCAGAGAAGACTCCTGAAAAATGACATATGGAGGGAGGTTCTTTTCTCTCGCCACCTCTCTTTGAAGCGCCTTGAGTTTAACATAAAGGTCCTTGTCGTAAAGCGACTCCAGCTGGACATTTTCGAAGTCCTGATCACTTACATTTTCGAACTTCGTGTCAATAGGCATTTTTACCGGACGTGGATTCTGGATAAAGTCTTCACCTTTATCTAATAGGGAAATGAGTCCATATTTCTCAATGTTCTTTTCAAGCAAATTGTTGATCAATCCAAGTCGAACGGTGCTCTTCCAGAAGGTAGCATCTCTATCCTTGCCAACACCAAACTGAGGCAGTTGGTCGTGTTTATAAGCTTTTACTTCGTTAGAGGCCTCTCCAACCATGATCTCAACTATGTGGTCGATGTTAACCCTGCCACCAGTGGCCTTTGCTACTTCTAACATGGTAACAAACTCCTTGGTTACATCAACGGTCTCTTTAGGATGTCGACAATTGTCACACATTTTGTTGCAATTGTCCGAGTCAAACTCTTCACCAAAATAATGTAATAGGAATTTACGCCTGCATTGACTGCTTTCGGCAAAGGAGGCCATTTCCAAAATTAGCTGAGTGCCAATTTCACGTTCGGCAACTGGTTTGTCTTTAAGGAACTTCTCCAGCTTTTCGTTGTCATTCGGGTTGTAGAAAAGGACGCAGTCTCCTTCTTTACCGTCACGACCAGACCGCCCCGTTTCCTGATAATAACCCTCCAGGCTTTTAGGAACGTCGTAATGGATAACAAAACGTACGTCGGGTTTGTCTATACCCATTCCAAAAGCAATTGTAGCCACAATCACATCTACTTCTTCCATCAGAAACTTGTCCTGATGGCTGGAACGTGTTTTTGCATCCAGGCCGGCATGGTAGGGTAGAGCCCGAACGCCATTTGCGACCAGTATCTCGGCAATTTCTTCCACCTTTTTCCGACTTAGGCAGTATATAATGCCCGATTTGCCGGCTCGTTGGTTAATGAAAGACAGGATGTCCTTTAATGTTTGTCCTTTTTTGCCTTTCGCCTTAACCTCATAATATAGATTGTCACGGTTAAACGACGATTTGAATACCTTGGCATCCGTCATGTTCAGGTTCTTCTGAATGTCGAACTGAACCTTGGGTGTTGCCGTTGCCGTAAGAGCAACCATAGGTACATCGTCAATTGCCTTGATGATCTGTTTTATTCTGCGATATTCAGGTCTGAAGTCATGCCCCCACTCGCTAATACAGTGAGCTTCATCAACGGCCACAAACGAAACCTTCACCGAGCGAAGAAACTCAACAGTCTCATCCTTCTTTAAGGTTTCGGGTGCCACGTATAGCATCTTGGTTTTGCCAGAAGCCACATCGTCTTTTACGGTTTTGGTTTGTGTTTTGGTAAGCGATGAATTCAAAAAGTGAGCAATGGCATCACTTTCTCCAAAACCACGTATAGAATCCACTTGATTCTTCATTAAGGCGATGAGCGGAGAGATGATAATCGCTGTGCCTTCCTGCATCAATGCGGGAAGCTGATAACACAAAGATTTTCCAGCCCCGGTAGGCATAATGACAAAACAATCATTCCCCTCTAGTATCGACCTAATAACAGCCTCCTGATTCCCCTTGAATGAGTCAAATCCAAAAAAATCCTTTAAGCTTTTTCTTAAGTCTGCCGTCTGTTGCGTCATGTATGTTTACAAATTGTTAAGCGAGAAGTTGTTAGCACTAAATTAGTAAAACTTTCAGTTTCAACGCAAAAAAAATTTAATTTGCATCAAATACGCAGTTTTTTGCAAAACATTGACGAAGTAGAACGGTGGGCACGTGAAATTATTGGCATGGAAGCCAATGCGATAGCCCGCTTGCAGGAAAGGATTAGCCCCGATTTTTATAGTGTTGTGACCACAGTTTTACAGTCTGAAGGACGTGTGGTGATAACAGGTATTGGGAAGAGTGCGATTATCGCAAACAAAATTGTTGCCACACTTAACAGTACGGGTACGCCAGCTATGTATATGCACGCCGCTGATGCGGTTCATGGAGATCTGGGAATGATCCAAAAGGAAGATGTGGTTATATGCATCTCTAAAAGTGGTAATACACCTGAAATAAAAGCACTGGTGCCCTTGTTGAAACGCGGAGGAAATCCGCTGATTGGCATGGTGGGTAATGTTGATTCTTTTTTAGGCTTGCAAGCCGACTATGTGCTGGACGTAGCCGTCGAAAAAGAGGCCTGTCCGAATAATCTTGCGCCTACCACGAGTACCACAGCACAACTGGTTATGGGTGACGCAATTGCGGTTTGTCTGTTAAAAGCCCGGGGGTTTACAAGTAAAGATTTTGCACAATATCATCCTGGAGGTTCTCTGGGGAAGAAATTGTATGTTACTTTGGCCGACCTGGCAGCGCAAAACGCAAAACCCGTTGTGGAGCCTGGCGCCAGTGTCAAAGAAGTGATTGTGGAGCTTACGGCAAAGCGACTTGGTGCTGTTGCGGTACTAGACAATGAGCAAGTGGTTGGTATTGTTACCGACGGAGACATCCGACGGATGCTTGAGGCTAACGTAGATATGGATGCTTCCGTTGCATCTGATATTATGGGAACAGATCCTATATGTATGCAGGCAGACCAACTTGCTGCAAACGCTGCAAATGCAATGGCCGAGCATAAAATTAGTCAGGTCATTGTATTAAACGATAAAAAGTATGTGGGAATAGTGCACATACACGATTTAAACAGAGAAGGAATACTGATATGAAAAAATATGCCGTGATTATGGCTGGTGGAGTGGGAACCCGGTTTTGGCCGGTTAGCAGGGTTAGTAAACCGAAGCAATTTTTGGATATTCTTGGCCTTGGTCAAACACTTCTCCAAATGACGTACGCCCGCTTCGAGGCAATACTTCCGTCGGAGAACATATACATTGTTACAAACGAAGGGTATAGAGATTTAATTAAGCAACAGCTCCCCAACATAAAAGACGATCAGATCCTGGGTGAGCCTATGGCCAAAAATACGGCCCCTTGTATCGCCTATGCTTGTTACAAGATCGCTGCGAAGGATCCTGATTCGGTGGTGGTTGTAGCGCCGTCTGATCATCTTATCCTCGACAAACAGTCGTTTATAAATCAGGTAAACGGAGGTATGGATTTCGCCATAAACAATGATGCATTGGTTACGCTTGGAATCAAACCCTCACGACCAGATACAGGCTATGGCTATATCCAATATAAAGAAGCCGAAGCGAGCGCTGGGGTTCATGAAGTAAAAACCTTCACGGAAAAACCAAACCTCGACCTTGCACAGAAGTTTGTAAATAGCGGAGACTTTCTCTGGAATGCCGGAATTTTTATCTGGAAACTGGATTCTGTATTAAAGGCTTTTGAAGACCATCTTAGTGAGATGTCTGATCTCTTTAAAAGTGGTAAGAATGACTACTATACTGATCAGGAGAATGCCTTCATCGAGAAGATTTACCCTTCGTGCCAGAACATTTCAATTGACTACGGCATCATAGAAAAATCGGATAACGTATTTGTCTTGCCCTCTGATTTTGGTTGGTCCGACCTGGGCACGTGGAAGTCGCTCTACGATGTTGCGGAAAAGAATTCGGAAGAAAATGTACAAATTGGCAAACAAGTTGAGTTTAATAGTTCAAACAACAACTTGGTGGTAGCTTCAGACAATAAGCTCATTGTGTTGGAGGGAGTAAACAATCTGTTTGTACTCGATACGGAAGACGCATTGCTCGTATGCAATATGGACAACGAACAAGAAGTTAAACGAATTGTAAACGAGGTTAAGGCCAAGTTTAACGGAGATTATATTTGATAATTCGAGGCTTAAAGTGGTTTGGTTTGATCGTTGTTGTAATGATCAATACGTCGTTCGTACATCGAACTTCCGGTCTGTTACCCATTTTCTATCCAGATTATGAATCGGTTCATTATGAACTTAACCACCTGCACAATGGTGAGCAACTGAAGCACTTTTTTGATGGCCTTGATAACTATGTGGACCAGAAGCGGGAAAAGGTGGTTATTACCCACATTGGCGATAGTCACATACAAGCTGACTTCCTTACACATACTTCCCGAAAACTCTTTCAGAAAACCTTTGGAAACGGAGGCCGGGGCTTCGTCTTTCCCTTTAGGCTAATTCGAAGCAATAGCCCGTTAAATCTTAAAATCAGACATAAAGGTCAATGGGAGGGGTGTAGAAGCATCCTGTCGAGAGATGAGTGCAATTTTGGAATAACCGGGGCCACAGCAACAACGTTCGACAGCCTGGCGAGTATAAAAATTGATCCCAACATAGACGGGGATATGAACTATGAGTTCAACCGGATTAAGTTGTTTAGTTATCGTACACCATTGAGCTTCGATGTGCGCATGCTCAACCAAGACAGTAGTCTCCTGGATTTTGATCATCAACCTATTGGCCCATCTGTTTCGCAGATTAACTTTGACCAAATGCAAGACAGTCTCTGGATGGGTTTTAACAAAACCACCGACGAAGGCTATTTCCAACTGTTCGGAATGAGCCTTGAAAACAACAACCCGGGCCTGGTTTACAATGCCATAGGTTTAAATGGAGCCTATGCCAAAAGTTATTTGCGCAATAACTTCTTTGAGGAACAGATGACGGAGTTGAACTCCGATCTGGTTATCCTGTCTCTTGGAACAAATGATGCTTACATGAGTGAGCGTATGTTTTGTACGGCATGCTTTACAGACGCCTACAGAAGCTTGCTCAACAAAATAGTCAAGGCCAACCCCAAAGCGAGTATTTTACTCACTACTCCAGGCGACTTTTACATAAAACGCAGGTACCACAACAGTAACATTGACAAGGTGGTGAAGGCTATTTATAACCTCGCCAAGGAATTTGATGCGGCGGTTTGGGATTTCAATAAGTTGATGGGGGGTAACTATGCGATTCGGAAATGGAAGACAGATGGATTGGCAAGAGGCGACCTGATTCACTATTCGGAAGAGGGTTACATACTACAAGGTAAGCTGTTGTATTCCAGCATAATGGAGGCGTACGAAAAGCGATTTGAATAAAAACAAGTGCTGCGATTAAAGGAAATATTTGTTTACTCGGATCAGGCACCCCTGATTTTTAATCAGTATCTCTTTCTGTTTCTGTTTAGCGTTGGTTTTATGCTCTTTTGGGCGTTTCACAAAAAACTCACAGTAAGAAACGTCTACCTATTACTCTTCAGCCTGTTCTTTTACTACAAGTCAGGCGGATTATACTTTGGTTTGCTACTCCTCTCCACGATTGTAGATTATTGGTGTGGTAATGCAATTCACAAAAGTAATGATCAGGTAAGGAGGAAGGCAATACTGGTGTTGAGCCTCTGTGTAAATCTTGGATTGCTGGCATTTTTTAAGTACTCGGGGTATTTCGTGGGCCTCATAAACGACGCGTTTGGAACCGGGTTTAAGCCGCTTAACTTTATGGCGGTTTTCGCCAATAATTTCTTTGGTTCGAACTTCGATATAAACGAAATCATACTTCCGGTTGGGATTTCGTTCTACACCTTTCAAACTCTGAGTTACACCATCGATATCTACCGAAGGGAGTTAGAGCCCACAAAAAGCATAGTTGATTTTGGTTTTTTTGTCACCTTCTTTCCTCAGCTGGTGGCAGGGCCAATTGTGCGTGCTGCCGACTTTATCCCTCAGATTTATAAGAAGTTTAGCCTCAACAGGGAGCAGTTTGGTATAGCGTTATACCTTATTCTGGCAGGCTTGTTCAAGAAGACGGTTATTTCAGATTATATATCGGTCAACTTTGTTGATCGGGTTTTTGACGACCCGAATTTGTATAGTGGGTTTAGCAACCTGATGGCCGTTTATGGATACAGCATCCAGATATATTGCGATTTTTCGGGGTATTCCGATATGGCTATTGGGCTGGCAGCCCTGCTCGGTTTTCAATTGCCTCTCAACTTTAACTCGCCATATAAATCCGTTTCAATCACTGATTTTTGGCGAAGATGGCACATCTCGCTATCTTCCTGGTTGCGCGACTACCTCTATATTTCACTAGGAGGTAATCGTAAGGGAAAGGTGAGAACCTATATCAACCTCATGATTACGATGTTGCTGGGAGGGTTGTGGCATGGCGCTGCTACGAAGTTTATAATTTGGGGTGGACTACATGGAGGTGCACTTGCACTGCATAAGATGTGGAGGGAAAGTTTCTGGAAATTCTTGAGAGTAGTATCCATTATCAGTGCTTTGATTGGTGTTTATCTTGTTGGTGTTCATCCTTTGGTAACCAATATCATGGGAGGTTTTTCGTCCGAAGTTACGCCTTGGTTTGGTCAAACTGCGGGTCTCGGAATAGGCCTACTGGTGGTAGGAGCTTTTCTATTTGCCCTTACCTATTTCATTAAGGAGGAGCATTTACCTGCTTTGGAAATCCCAAATGCGTTAGCGGCGGTTTTTACATTCCATTTCGTGGCGTTTTGCTGGATATACTTCCGGGCGCAAAGTGTAGAAAAGGTGAAGCTCATGTTGTCGCGGATTTTTTACGACTTTAACCTTTCTGGTGTAGGTCAACGACTTTCTGAATACCGTGAAGTAATGGCCCTGATTGTCTTAGGTTTTGTAATCCATTTTATACCAAAACGTTGGAAAGAAGCTGTCAAAACGAGTCTGGTAACGATGCCCGATTTTGCAAAGGTGCTGGTTTGTGCTGTAGTCATATTCATTTGCTATCAGGCTAAGACCGCTGACGTTCAACCGTTTATTTATTTCCAGTTTTAGGCGTTGTTGGTAGATTAATTTTTATCCGTTGGATAAAAAAATATACTTTGCCCAAAAAAACGTATATGAAACAATTGCTTGTAGCCTGCACGTTGGTGTGCAGCTTATTCAGCCTTCAGCTGTTTGCACAAGATACTTTAAGAAACAAGAAAGATGGAGATTACGTCTTCACTGTTGTAAAGGACATTGAGGCTAACGAGGTCCAGAATCAAAGCAGGACCGGTACTTGTTGGAGTTTTAGTGCGCTTTCGTTTATCGAAAGTGAGCTAGTGCGAACTGGTAAAGGAAAGCACAAGTTGTCCGAAATGTTCATCGTGCGAATGGCATACATCGATAAAGCTGAGAAATATGTCCGCATGCAAGGAAAACTCAACTTCTCGCAAGGTGGAGCGTTTCACGATATTCCCTATGTAATTAAGAAATACGGTATTGTACCACAAGAGGTGTACAAGGGGTTAAACTACGGACTTGAGAAACACAATCACTCTGAGATGGAGGCTATGCTCAAGGCTATGTGTGATGCGGTGATTAAAAACCGTCAGGGTAAGTTGACAACCGCATGGAAAACTGCTGTTGAGGGCGTTCTGGATGCATATCTCGGCAAGGTGCCGGAGTCGTTCAAGTACAATGGGAAAAAATACACAGCCAAGAGTTTTGCAGAGAATATGGAGTTGAATATGGATGACTACATTACCTTGTCGTCGTATACCCATCACCCATTCTATGAGTCTTTTATGCTTGAGGTAGCCGATAACTGGGTAGGGGGAATGGTATACAACCTTCCACTTGGAGAGTTTATGGAATCGATTGACCATTCTTTGATGGGTGGGTATTCCATTGCCTGGGCAAGCGATGTAAGTGAAAAAGGCTTCTCCTTTCGTAATGGACTGGCTATAGTACCAGAAGATGAATCAGCGCTTACGATGAAGGGGAAGGATGATAAACACTTCAATAATGCAGGTGCTGAAAGAAAAGGGAGTCAGTTCGACACCCCTGGCAAGGAGAAGAAGATTACCCAGGAAATGAGGCAGGAGGCGTTTGACAACTATTCCACCACCGACGATCATGGAATGCACTTAACTGGCATCGTTAAAGATCAGAACGGGGCCCAATACTACATAGTGAAGAATTCATGGGGTACAAAGAACGATTGCGATGGTTATATGTACGCCTCTGTTCCATACGTGCAGTACAAAACGATGGATATTATGCTACATAAGGATGCATTGCCTGAAGGCATTAAGCAAAAGCTTGGGTTGAACTAAGCAAGTTTAAACCTCTTTAGAAGCCCCGGTAAGGTTAACCTTGTCGGGGTTTGTTTTAATATGGATGTCGCGTTGAGGAAATGGAATTTGAATTCCTTTTTTATTAAACGCTTCATTTACCATAAAACGAACGTCGCTTTTGACATCTTCAATTCGAAATCGGTTTTTCGACCAGAAAAGCAGTTCAAATTCTAATGCCGACTCCGCAAAATCAGTGAAGCGACAAATGGGCTTCGGACTTCGAACAATTTCAGAGTGTTTTTCGGCACATTCAAGCAAAACTTCTCGAACAAGCTCCACATCACTGCCATAGGCAACATTCACTTTTACCTGGAACCGTGTAATACGACTGTCGGTGGTCCAATTAATAACCGAATTACTAATGATTTTGGAGTTCGGAATAACCAGCGATATCCCATCTCGGTTTTTGACCTTGGATGTGCGGATACCAATTTCCTGAACACGGCTTACCATGCCGTCAACTTCAATAATGTCACCAACACGGATGGTTCCTTCAAAGAGAAGAAAGAAGCCCGACACGAGATCGTTAAACAGGTGTTGTAGCCCAAGAGCAAGGGCAAGGAAAAAGGCTGCCGAACCGGCTAGCAGAATGGTTATGTCAACCTTGAGCGACTCCAGAACAATGATTATGGCCAGGAGTATGATCAGGTATTTTGAAAGCTGAGTATAGGCATATTTCTGCCCTATGGTAAGTTTGTTTGCCTTTTGAGCAGCTCCAAGCAAGCGCTTAATCCAACGGATAATCAGAAAAGCGGCAACGATTACCAAGATCGCTACCAGAATGTTATGTACATAAATCTTTTCTTCTCCAAAGGAGATGATGGTCTTTTTTAAAAGCTTGCCGATTTTCTCGGTGGTTTCACTCCATTTTGCGGCCATTGACGTGCTCTTGCTTTATAATAAGGGCAAAGGTTTCATTTTCTATGCTCTGGTACCCTTTGTCGTAGCAAAAATAATACGGATTGCCGGATTGAACCTTGGCTGAGTGTGTGTGATAATCAAAGTTAAAGCCAAGTTGTTGGAGGTGAAGTTTGGAAGTACGGGTTTTACCTGCATCGACCAGGTTTTGTAATATCAAACGGTTACGCCGTAGAATTTTGTTGATTTGCTTCATGTAAATGGAAGAAGCTCTGTTTTGTTGGTTGTGGTAATTGTTGCGACATTGATCGTCGCAAAACTTTTTGTCTGCGCGGCCTTTAACCTCAGAATGGCAAGCCAGGCAGAATCGAATAGTGGATGGTTTCATGATTTGGTTTTGATCAAAAATACGAAAACGAAAATTTTATCGCAAAACTTTAGATAAGAAGGGATATTGTATATCTTTGCAGTCCTTTTTTAGACAGGGATTATTTTAAGGAGAATAAGCGATGAAAAGAACATTTCAGCCTTCGAATAGAAAGAGAAAGAACAAACACGGGTTCAGAGAGCGTATGAGCACGAAGAACGGGCGTAAGGTGCTTTCGGCCCGACGTGCAAAAGGTAGAAAGAAGCTTAGTGTTTCTGACGAGCCTGGACACAAGCGATAGAAGACGGCCTATATGGCTCGTCTGTTAAAGTCTGAGCGGCTAAAAAGCCGCGATCGAATCCAAGAAATTTTTTCTGGGAACAGTGAAAGAGTGGGCAAGTACCCACTTCTTTTGTTCTATACGAAATCGGACGAGGCCAGTGCGTCGTCGTTTCAGGTGTTATTTTCCGTATCCAAACGAAACTTCCCCAGAGCTGTTGATCGCAATACGATGAAGCGCAGAATGCGCGAGGCGTTTCGTGCAAACAAAACAGCGCTCAACGACTTGCTTCCTCTGAACAATCAACTCGCTTTAGCGGTTATCTATACAGGCAAAGAACTAAGTTCGGTAGATAGCCTATCCAATACTTTTAGCAAACTTTATGAAATCCTTGCTCAACGGCTTTCTGAAATTAATTAGTCTGGTGTTTATTGGGCTGATCCGGTTTTACCAACTTGTTATATCGCCCTTTTTGCCTAATTCATGCCGATACAACCCAACGTGCTCCCAATATGGTATTGAGGCGTTCGCAAAACACGGCCCTTTCAAAGGAATGTGGTTGACCATAAAGCGAATCGCCAGATGTCATCCATGGGGAGGTCACGGACATGACCCTGTGCCTTAAACAGAATTCAATTTTCTGCTAGGAGGAGACGGCCAGGTCAATTTATTCGCTTCTGTTATTACAATCTTGTTTCTTATAGCCCTGTTCTATTATTGCGTGTTTTGATAACGACACGCTTTTGTATTCTTGTGCTCTATTATAGTTTTTGTTTATTTGATCGTTGACTTTTGTTTGTGTTGCTGATGTGTATGTGGTTTTGCGTAGGATATTTCCTTGCACTCGATAGGGCGTAGTAATAGGTCTGTGCTATTTTTTACAAATTGACGCAACGTCCTGATTGTGAGAACATTATAATTTTTTCATTTTTTTCACCTTGTGGTTTGGCTGTTGATCTGTCTTAAAATTGTTGTATTTCCTCCGGTTATGAAAAGAAACTACGCCCAGCTTCGTTAATATTGTGTTACAAGGAAGAAATCAGTACAAAATGAAGCGAAAACGGATTCTTATTCTACTCTTGTCGGTTGGCTTGATCGGAACGGCATTTAAGCAAGTTGACGACTATTTTGAGGTCTCTAAAAACCTCGATATTTTCTCAACGGTATACAAGGAAGTAAACCTCAACTACGTAGACGAGGTAAAGCCTGGTGAGCTCATCCGGGAGGCCATTGATGCTATGTTAAATTCACTGGATCCGTACACGAACTTCTATAGTGAGGCGCAGGCCGAGGACTATCGATTCCAGGTTACCGGGTCGTATGGTGGCATCGGAGCCATTGTGAAGAAACACGGCGAAGACCTGGTAATTGATAAGCCATACGAAGGTTACCCGGCGCAGAAAGCAGGTTTGAGAACCGGAGATGTACTGTTAAAAGTAGACGGGAAATCTGTTATCGGTAAAACCAGTAGCCAACTGTCTGACTTGTTGAAAGGAACTGCCGGAACCACGGTTGTTCTCACCATTAACCGCCCAGGTATTGGAGAGCAGGAGTTTAGCCTGCAACGCGCTCAGGTAAAGGTTAAAAACGTACCGTATTATGGTATGATCGACTCAGAAACCGGTTATATTAAATTGACAGGTTTTACGCCAGACGCCGGCTTGGAAGTGCACACCGCATTGACAAAATTAAAGGAAACAGGTGCTACCAATGTGATTCTCGATCTACGAGGAAACGGAGGAGGTTTGCTCCATGAGGCAGTCAACATAGTGAATGTTTTTGTGAAAAAGGGTCAGCAAATAGTGAGTACGAAAGGCAAGGAAAAGGAAAAGGATCGGGTGTATAAAACCCTGAACACACCGGTGGATACCGATATGCCTTTGGTAGTGCTTGTCAACGGCGGCTCGGCGTCGGCTTCGGAGATTGTGAGCGGAACGATTCAGGATCTGGATAGAGGTGTTATTGTAGGTGTCCAGAGCTTTGGTAAGGGGTTGGTTCAATCTACACGAATGTTGAGCTATAATACCCAAATGAAGATCACTACGGCTAAGTACTACATTCCTTCAGGTCGTTGTATCCAGCGCCTCGATTATTCGCATAAAAAGAACGGAAATGCTGAATCCATTGCCGATTCACTTAAGCAAACATATTACACCATCAACAAAAGGCCCGTTACCGATGGTGAAGGCGTAAATCCCGATGTAAAAGTTGGGCTGCCTGATCTAAGTAAAATTTCAAGGAGTTTACTGCGAAACGACTTGATTTTTGACTATGCCACACAATACAGAAACACCCACGATTCTATTGTAGAGCCAAAGATGTTCCACTTTACAGAGTCTGATTATCAAGAATTTAAGGCGTTTATCCAGGACAAGGACTATACGTATGAAACCGATACGGAAAAGGCCTTGGCCGAATTGGAAAAGAAGGCTGAGAACGAGAAGTATACCTCGGTTATTGGAGAAAGCCTGGAAGCCTTAAAAGCTGATTTTAGTGCAAAGAAAAGCGCTGATATAGACCGTCACAGACAAGAGATCATGGAACTTCTTGAAACCGAAGTGGCCTCACGGTACTACTACGATCGAGCTTTCGTCGAAACTACGTTTGACGAAGACGCTGATATTCAGGAAGCCTTAAAACTTTTTGACGAGCCTGCACGATATCGTGCTATACTTGCAGGCAAATAAGTGCATTGGAACTTGTACACATACTTTTAGCGCTCGCTTTTGGCGTATTGGGAGGACTGCTCTCAGGCCTGTTGGGCGTGGGCGGCGGCATCATCTTTATTCCGGTTTTTGACTGGTTGTTTCGGCAAAATGGCATCGAAGGGGAGGAGTTAGTGCGGTTTATGCTTGCCAACTCGTTTCTCGCCATCTTGTTTTCGGGAATTACATCCAGCTACAAACACCGCAAACTGGGGTCTTTTCATCCCAAGGAGATCGTAGCCATTGCCATACCCGCCATGATACTTGGTGCTAGTTTGTCGTACGTTATTACATCGGGTGAGTGGTACAAGGACATGTATTTTAAAATCGTGTTTGTTGTTATCATCCTCGTCACCCTTTGGAGAATCTGGCGCTCTTCAAAGCAAGTGAAACAGACGGAACTGCCGTTTTCTCTTCTTAAATATGGGCTTATAGGCTGCGCTACAGGTCTGATTTCGGCGTTCTCTGGTCTTGGCGGAGGAGTGGCTATGATTCCACTTCTTACTTTGATTTTGCGTATGGACATAAAGAAAGCTTCAGGCATAAGCATAGGCGTTATACCCATTATGATACTACCATTTCTGGTGGTCTATGCCTTGCAACAACCTACGGAACAGTTTGCCGGTGCAATTGGCTACCTTCAGTTCCTGGTTGTTCTTCCTGTAGTAGTGGGTATTTTTATTGGATCTCCGCTTGGAGTTGCGATCGCAAAGAGGATCAAAAGCAGTCAATTGAACGCTATATTTGCGGGCCTTTTGGTGGTAATCGCACTTAAGTATGTCTATCAATTGGTGAGCGAACACATATTTTAATATTTCTTATGAATAAGCTTCAAAGCATTCTGTTGGTTTCGGGTGTTTTATTATGTTCTACGGCGGCTGGTCAAAAGCTGAATCGGAAACAGAAAAAGTCGGTCACACGGCTGAAATCCAATATCGGTTATCTGGCTTCTGACGAACTTACAGGGCGGGCTACTGGTACAGAGGGAGAGCGCATGAGCGCAGAGTTTATTGCACAGGAGTTCAAACGTCTAAAACTTGAACCAATGGGTAATGAGGGCTATTTCCAGCCCTTTACCATTACTACTTTGCGAATAGCTGATGGGTCAAGTGCATTAAGCCTCAGTGGAGAAGAGCTTTCACTGTTTACCGATTATTATCCTTTGGCGTATTCTTCTAACGCAAGTAACATCTCCGCAAGCCTGATCGACGTTGGGTTTGGCATATCTTCAGATGACCGCGACGACTACAAGGGAAAGAATGTTGGTGGAAAAGTGGTGATGATCAACGTGGGTAGTCCCGATGGCATTCACCCACATAGTAAATTTCTGGCCTGGCATGGGGTAAATATTCGGGTCGACGAGGCGATCAAGCGAGGCGCTACTGGCGTTATTTTTTATCGCAACAGCGACAAAGTTAGAAAACCAAGCGGGGAGTTAAGTCTTACCATGAAGCCAAGTTCGGTACCCGTCATATTCATAACACGCGTGTTTGAAACGGTTGAAGACCTTCAATCGGTTACAATAAACCTGAAGGTTTTGGTGGATGAAGACACTGGGTACAACGTAATCGGATACAATGACAACGGAGCAGAAAACACCATTGTAATTGGTGCGCATCACGATCATCTTGGTCAGGGGCAGCATGGTAACTCGCTGGCGAAGAATACCAATGAAATTCACAATGGTGCGGATGATAATGCGAGTGGAACGGCTGCACTGTTTGAGTTGGCCAAAGCCGTGAAAAAATCGCGTAAATGGAATAAGAATAACAATTACCTGTTTATCGCTTTTTCAGGAGAGGAATTGGGCCTTTTGGGGTCGAAGTACTTTGTGGCAAACCCAACCATTGACCTTAAGAAGGTGAACTATATGGTGAACATGGACATGGTAGGCATGTTGAACGAAGAGAAAGTGTTGATTGTTAATGGGGTGGGGACCAGTCCCGAATTTGCCAAAACCATTGAGGAATTGGAATCCACGAAACAGGGAATTCAAACAATCAAGCGCGGGAACAGTGGTGTAGGGCCCTCTGACCATACACCGTTTTACCTACAGGGGATACCATCACTGCATTTCTTCACCGGTGCACATGATCACTATCATAAACCAAGTGATGATATCGAGAACCTCAACTACGAAGGAGAGGTATTCGTTATTGGATACATACTTGACATGGTTCGAGCGATAAATGACGATGGTAAGGTAGTGTATACCAAAACCAAAGACGAGGCCGACAGTGGTGGTAAATCGCGAACCAAGTTTTCGGTTACACTGGGTGTGGTGCCAAACTATACGTACGATGGTGAAGGCATGCAGGTAGACGCTGTGCGCGAGGGAAAACCTGCAGAAAAAGCGGGAGTTGAAGCAAAAGATGTGATTGTTAGCTTCGGCGGCAAGAGCATTGGAAACATACGTGATTACATGTCGGTTCTGGAAACACTTAAGCCTGGAGATACAGCCACGGTTATTGTAAACCGTGGAGGGAAGCTTATTACACTGGAAGCGCAGTTTTAAAGGAAATACAATACATGAAGCTTACTGAATACATAGAGCAATCAAAAGAGACTCTATTCTCTTTTGAAATATTACCACCACTAAAGGGCGGTAGCATTGAGGGGTTGTTTAATCGAATTGAGCCGCTAATGGAGTTCAAGCCGTCGTTTGTTGATGTTACCTATCATCGCGAGGAGTTTGTAATGCGACAACGTCCTGATGGTACGTACAATAAAGTGTCGATCCGAAAGCGTCCAGGTACGGTAGCCATTTGTGCGGCTATTATGCACCGTTTTCAGGTGGAAGCTGTTCCGCATATCATTTGTGGAGGCTTTACCCGTGATGAAACAGAGAATGCCTTAATCGACCTCCACTTCCTGGGTATTGACAATGTTTTGGCCATTCGAGGTGATAATGAACGAGGTGAGCGTAATTTTAACCCGGAACAAGGCGGTAACAAAAATGCACTGGAGTTGATCCGACAGATTGACGACATGAACAATGGTATCTACCTCGATGAAGAACTTAAGAATCCAACGCCTACAAACTTTTGTATTGGAGCAGCGGGTTATCCTGAAAAACACATCGATGCGATGAACCTCGATAATGACCTGAACTTCTTGAAACAAAAGGTGGAAGCTGGGGCTGAGTTTATTACCACGCAGATGTTCTTTGATAATCAGCGTTACTTTGAATTCGTGGATCGATGCCGAAAAGAGGGAATCAACGTTCCAATTATTCCGGGCATTAAGCCCATTACACGCAAGAAGCAGATGTACAATCTTCCTAAGATCTTTAACATCGATATTCCAGTAGAACTTAGCCTGGAAATGGAAAAGACTAAGACGGACGAAGCGGCATACAAGGTGGGGATTGAGTGGTGTATTCAACAGTGTAAAGAGCTGAAGGCTAATGGTGTTCCTGTATTGCACTTCTACACAATGGGCCTATCCAAGGCTACGAAAGAAGTGGCAAGTCAGGTGTTCTAGTCATGATAGGCGTCGTTGCAAAGTCAACCGGGAGCTGGTATGAAGTCTGGTTCGAGAACGGAGAACAGATTAAATGTCGGTTAAGGGGGAGGTTTCGGTTACAAAAGTCGGAACTCACCAACCCTGTGGCTGTAGGCGACGAGGTAGACGTTGACTTGTCAAACCCAGAGCAGGCGGTTATAACCGATATAAAACCCAGAAGGAACTATTTGTTGAGAAAGGCCACAAAGGCCAGCAGCAGGTTTCATATTGTGGCATCTAACCTGGATCAGGCCATAGTGCTCGCCACACATAGGTCACCCCGAACTTCAACCGGCTTCATAGATCGGTTTTTAGTTACCTGCAGATTGTACGAAATAGAACCCGTTATTCTGTTCAATAAAATGGATCTGTTAACAGAAGAAGATCAGGATGCTTTTGATTATAAATACCTTACCTATATTGATGCCGGTTATACGGTAATACGAACGTCGGTTATTGAGTCGGAATTGGAAGCCGATATTGTCAATTTGTTTAAGAACAAAACAAGCTTGCTTTTTGGGCATTCAGGTGTGGGTAAGTCGACCTTACTCAACAAGCTAATTCCCAGTGCATTGCAAAGCACGGCGAAGTTGAGCGACCAACATGATAAAGGAAAGCACACTACCACATTTGCCCAAATGTTTCAAGGAGCCGGAGGAAGCCGTATCATAGACACACCGGGGGTTAAGGAGTTTGGACTTGAAGAAATGGAGGCTTGGAAACTTGGACATTGTTTTAAGGAATTTGAGGCGCTAATTCCCAATTGTAAGTACAATACATGCCTTCATAAATCGGAACCAAACTGTGCCGTGATCGATGCTTTTTGTCGAGATGAGATATCAGAATTTCGCTATCAAAACTATCTAAATATCCTCGAAGACATAGAAAAATGAGATGGCCAATAGGGCAATTTCAAATGGGTATTGTGGCATGATGTTGTTAGTGTTAAGAATGCCTCTAAAAACAGATCAATTTTTGCGAAAAAAATCGCGGCTGTTTTGTAAATAACTGATAGTAAGACTGTTGTAAACACATTTTTTAGTGTCTCTTTTCTGATACACAGCGAAAAAAATCATCTGACTTTATTTTTTTCAAATAATTTTTTTTTGGAATAATCTTCATATTTTTGCCCCCTGTACAAATATTGTGAACATGACTAATAGTAGATTAGCCTCGTCAGCGAGGCCATCCTTTAAATTTAAAACAGCTTTCGGCAGATACCTTATGCTACTGGTATGTGTGCTGGGTGCTGTTTTTACGCAAGTTAATGCGGCTATTACGGTGAACTCGACCCCACAAGCTAACAATGATTTTTGTGGAACGGGTGCACCAACGTTGATCTTGCCGGTAGTTGCCACAAGTAACTGTGGTACTGGTACGATCACTTATCAGTGGTATGTTGACGGTTCGGGTGGTACTGCCATCACGGGCGCAACTGCAATTACCGCAGCTGGTACTCCGAACTATTCAGGTTGGAACACTTCAACTCTGAATGTGAATGCTGCTACCAACCTTGGTACTAGCACAACGTACTGGGCGATTATTACTGAGTCTTCTGGTGCTTGTAGCGCCATCGACACAGTTGGACCGTTCAACTACGTAAAAGTATCGGCAGTGCCAACAGTGACATTGACTTCTTCCTTTAATGTATGTGAAGGAGACGATGCGTCATTTACGGCTACGGTTACTGCACCAAGTCCAGCTGGAATTTTAACATACACTTGGTACAAGACTCCGGATGGAGGTTCTGCAAGTAATGTTAAAACAACATCTGATGTTTTGACTACTACTGATGATTATGATTATACCACTGTACTAACGGATGATCAAGACGATGTTCATGTAGATGTTTCAAACGCATGTGGTACTACCACATCAAGTACTTCAACAGTTACGGTTGATCCGGTTCCGGATGTAGTTGTCCCATCAGGGATGTCAACCTTGTCGGCATGTGAAGGTAGTAATGTAAATATTACCTACACGGTTAGCAACGCTGTTGAGGATGCAAGTTCTGGTGGAGGAAGTGTAAACTGGACAATTGCTTTCAGTGGTGATGCTCCTTTAATTGCATTATTAACTGCTGCTGGTAATGGCAACACTGCGGTCAACTTAAATGTTGGAGCAGGTTTGTCACCAGGTGTTTACAATGCCACCATTTCTACTATCACAAATACGGATGACGGTTGTCCACGTACAATCTCAACCAACGCAATAAATGTTACAATTTATCCTGAACCAACCATTACCTTCAGTGCTACTCCTTCAAACATTTGTAACGGAAGTGGTTCTGGAACAACATTTGAAATAACTGTTGCAAATGCAGAATATAGTAATGGTGGCGGAACAGTTGCTGTTAACTGGCAAGCAACCGTGTCAGAATCTTCTTTTGCTGAGTTGACAGGTTGTGCTTCTGGAGCAGCTGGTTTGTTAGGAACAACAATTTCCGGTTCTGGTAACGGAACAACTACTTATACAATACCGACCACAATGGGTGTTGGTATTTATGAGTATACATTAACAGGTATTACAAATACATCAAATGGTTGTACCGGATCTGTAATTGGTACTTCAACAATTGACTGGCGAGTTGATCCAACTCCAAGTATAGCAGTTATACCAACTTCGAATTCAGTTTGTGAAGGTAACTCCGAAACCTTCAGCCTATTTGTTACTAACGCACATTTCTGTGGAACAACTCCTGGTGTGGGTGTTCACTCAGATGTTGATTGGAGCTTGACTTATACAGATGCTACTTTAAGTACCATCGGTGGAAGCCCATTGGTAGGAACAGGTGAAGGCTTGCAAGGACC
This sequence comes from Bacteroidia bacterium, assembly GCA_017640445.1. Lineage (GTDB taxonomy): Bacteria > Bacteroidota > Bacteroidia > NS11-12g > UBA9320 > UBA987. The sequence goes on from JAEPQQ010000063.1 coordinate 19,966, forward strand.
TTACACAACGAGTGCAGCTTTGACTGCCGGAACGTACACGTTCACTCCAGGTACAATTACGGTTACTTCACCTGCAGCGCCAGGTTGTAGCCAAACCATTTCAGGAAATACATTTACACTTACAGTTGACCCAAATCCATCGGTTACCTTTAATACTGCTTCCATCACTCAGTGTGAGGGAACATCAGGTACTACATTCTCTGTAGATGTTACAGATGCAATGCTAGGTGGTGTTGGTCAGAACTGGAGTGTTTCTTATACTGCTGACGGTGCGAGCGCTTTGAGCGGAACGCCATGTACAGCGGGATCAACAGCAGGTATTATCACTGGTTCGTTGACAGGAACAGGTAACGGTTCTACTACGTTTACTATTCCTTCAACACTAGCACCAGGATACTATACTTATACATTAACCGGAATTACTAACACATCTTCAGGGTGTACGTTAGGAGCTGCTTCGGTTGGTGCTAACCCAACAATCACAATCATTATCGAGCCAAGCCCGATCATCACAATGAATCCTGTAACAAAGGATGTTTGTGAAAATGATGCTGAGTCGTTCAACCTAAGTATTACGAATACGGTTGGTTGTACAGGTATCGCTACCAGCTCAACAGCTGACTGGACAATTACTGTTAATACAGACAACGTTCAGAGTGACGCGACAACTCAGATTCCTGGTTTGACTGGAACGGGTGACCAGACATACACTATTAATGTAAACGGTCTTGGTACGTTGACTCCAAATGATCACATCTTCGACGCATCTGTATTGAATACAACAGGTGGAACAAGTTGTGGCGCTGGAACAGCAACACGAGACACATTTACATTGAGTGTTGATCCTCGACCAGAGGTTCAGATAAATAATTCTGCTGGTAACCAAACAATTGACATTTGTCAGGGAGCTGGTGGCGCATTCTCATTTGTAGTGTCAAACGCTGAACACAATAGTGTTGGTGTAAACTGGGAGATTACCTACTCTGAATCTTCTGGACAGGTAGCTACGAATTGTAATGGTGCAATTACTGCCGATTACCCAGGTGCTTCAGGAGCTTATACAGGAGTAGGTAATGGAACATTTACAGTTACTATTCCTACAAACGCTCCAGTTGGACAATATATTTATACTGTATCGAACATCGTAAATACCGATGGTCCTTGTACAGGTACAGTGGACGGTGTGACGCTTGGAACTCAAAGCATTACTATTAATGTATATCCAACGCCATCATTTACTGTTCAACCTGATTCAAGCGAGGTGTGTGAAGGTAACATCGCGTTCAACGACTTCTCTTTAGTTGTTACAAACGCTCAGTACTGTTCATCTCCAAGCACCATTGCAAATGCAGGTTGGTCGATTTCAGGTATTACGGATAACGTAGCAAGTAACGCTCCAGACCCAATTACAGGTTCTGGTAATGGCGCAACTTCAACGTATAATTCAAACACAGTGGGAACATTAACTGCTGGACATTATACATACACTGCTACAAGCATTACCACCACAGGACTTTCTACAAACTGTTCTCAAACGATTTCTTCAAACAACACGCACGTGTTGACGGTTAATCCGGCTCCGGATGCATCGTTTACCGCTTCTAGCGTTAGCGTTTGTGAAGGAAACAGCGGAACGGTTTCAGTTTCTGTTACCAATGCAACACTGGCAGGTAACCCAGTAAACTGGAGCTACGACGTTTCTGAGACTTCAGGTAACCTTACTTCAGCTTGTATTGTAGATGCTTTGCAAAATGCAGACATCGCGGTTGATACAACTGGAAGTGGAAATGTTACTATTAACTATACTGTACCAAACACATTGGTTCCTGGTGTTTATACGTACCAGATCAGCAATGTGTTGAATACAGATGAAAACTGTACCGGAACAAGCACAACTTCTTCTATTACAGTTTACGTTTATCCTGAACTTGAGGTTTCTGTAACTCCTACAGACGACTCAATTTGTGAAGGGGAAACAACTACATTTGATATTGATGTAACCAATGCACGTTACTGTAGCGCGTTGAATACGGCTTCTACTAACGTACCTTGGACATTGGCATATACTGATGCTACTCAAAGTAACATCTTCCCAGATCCATTGACTGGTTCTGGTAACTCATCTTATACATTCACTGCTAATAATGGTGGTTTGTTAACAGCTGGTGCTTACCAGTTTATCACTTCTACCATCACAGGTCAGATTGTAACTCCAACAGCGCTTAATTGTCCGGTTTCTGTACCAGATACATTTACCTTGATCGTTCAGCCTGAGCCAG
>JAEPQQ010000064.1 GCA_017640445.1 Bacteroidia bacterium
ATGTAGACTCTCTGAAATACAACATCTATCTGGTACCTCATTACTCGGGTTACTACACGGTTAAAAATGCGACCTGTAATCGAGTTAAGGAGTATGATATAGAGATCTATGCACACCCCGATATTGAGTTAGGTGACAAGATTACGATGGAGCGAGACAATGGACGTATTCAATCGTATGTGATTCGTGCCAATGGAACCCGGGTGGCATTAGCTTCGTTTGCAGATATTCATGTAGATAAACCTATGGTAGCTGAGTTCTACTCCATTTACAAGGGCAACAAGTTTATGATCAAGCTTGTAGAGGACCATGGATATAGATTCGGCTTCAATGGTATGGAAGGTGACGAGGAGGTAAAAGGTAAGGGCGGTAGTTATGCCTTTAAGTATAGAATTCATGATGTTAGGTTGGGACGGTTTTTAAGTTTAGACCCTTTGTTTAGGAATTATCCATGGAATAGCACTTATGGTTTTGCCGAGAACAGCGTTGTGGGTTTTATTGACGTGGAAGGACTTGAAAGGTATTATGCCGCAGATGGTAGGTTGTTAGGAAAAACGGGGGATGACCCAACAATCAGAATTGTTAATGACTACTATGTCGACCAGACTGAACAAGCATTGAACAGTTTGGCCTCTGGATCTGTTTCAAAATCCGATGGGATAGTACTCCTTCGCGCCAAAACAAAACATAGTCTACTTTTTCACGAAGCACCTGAAGATGCACAGAGGCAAGTAGCAGCGAGAATATTTAGAAATGGGATTAATTCTAAAATCGGTATTAAGACACTGGATATAATTAAGTCTAATCCAGAAAGCGAAATTCTTAAAGGAATGACTTCCGCACCAGGACAATTTCATTTACATGCTACTATTAACCTTGATGGGGAATTCTTGTTTGACAATTATTACAATTTGCTAAGTCTTTGGGAACATGAAGAAGAACATAGTAAATTACGAGGGATAAACCCAGGAGATGGTGGAGATGACCCAGTCAGACATTTTAATATTTATATGAAACAAATTAGAAGTGAAACATTTAAATTTACAACCGATGCATATAGGGAGTCGGTATTTGATGGAATTCGAGATCAAATCCTATCCTATGAAGATGATCTTTATCAGAGACTTGTAACTGGGTTACAATTTACTGGTGATACCCCTGAAGTTCTGGATAGGATGGTGGAAAATTATTCACTAATGATTAAAGTGTATCAAGATGAAACAGGTCGAAAACATGAGAGCCTAGATAGTAATGGTAATTCAGAGTACGACGAGATTATGAAAGCCAATAAAAAGCGAAAAACCAATGAAAAATAGTCTGATATGTGGGATACTTTGTTTATTAATTTTACAAGGTTGTTCGAAGAGTAATAATGCCAATTCCGAGTTTGTTAAAGGTTCGATTGTCAGCGTAAAATTGGATTTAGTTCACGGGAAACGGAATGTGTGCCGTTCTGATAAATTGATACTGACCGTGTTGTTGGAAAATCACACAAAGGATACATTTCTTGTAAAAAGGGATGTTGTTACTCCTTGCGACTTTTATAAGTCTTCTGATCAAAGACATGTAATGAGGTTTGATACGTCAAATGTTAGTTTGGATAGAATTAAATTATTGCATCACAGTGGATTAGTGGGTCTGTCCCTATTTGACAGCCTTGCTTTGATTAAGATTCCGCCGGACAACAGTTGTACAGTTAATTACTTTGTTCAAGGAAGATTAAAAGGAGGTACCCCCAGGAATATTGCCGAGTTATATTACGATTTACTCAATTCAGATTATAAGTTAACATCTGTAATGGGGCAGGAGAATAAGGTCTACAACTTTGAGAAAGGTGAGGGTTTAACTCCACTGGTTTATTTAGATGACGAGCTTGAAAATTGGGATAGTATTAAGACTCATGTAATTAATGGAATCATTGAACGTTCTATGATAAAAGACAATAAAGCTAGGTAACATAATTTACTTGTTGTGTAACGAGTTGGCAGAGCCACAAATGGTACACGACTATGAAAGTACAGGTTTTAAATGTTATAGATAATGAAGAAAACGACAATGTAGATGTCCATGTTCATATGCCGGATGGGAATGTCTTAACCGCAACATTTTTCACAAAAGCAAATGTTCAGGACTTCATTCGTCGGGACGGCTTTTTCTATTGTGTTGATGCCATAATAGTGGATAGGCTATCTCCTGAAATCATAGAGGAAGTTGTTCAACAACTAAACAGTTCGGGAGAACTAGAAACGGCCATGGGTAAAGGATAAAGTTCTAAGGGGTGTAGCAGAGTTGACGGTTACCGCTATAATCGTATTACGAGCACAACTGAGATGTTGCCCAAAACAAGTTTAGAGGTGAGTTAGGCATCTTCACCGGTGGTAAGTATGAAAATTCTTAGTTTAGTGGGGCAGCTATGATTAAAAGATCAAAATGGTGGGCTTTATTGAGATACCTATCTTGGAGTATTGTCTTTGCTCTGATACCATCGTTATATGCACTGATTTATTGGGGTGAAGTAAGTTTTCAGAGATTCGTCAATGCCGAGCTAATACTATCCATGTTCTACCTACCTGGTACTCTGCTAGCAATTAATTATTGGAGATGTGACTCCAAAAGCTCTTACCGATTAACTGAAGGTCGGTTGTATAAGGATGGAGACAAAGGAGAACAGTTTTTTGAGATTAGTGATTTACGCCGCATTACCAAAGTGAAATTTTTGGGAGCGTTCTATTCCCCCTGGTACGACTTTCACTATTGGAAATTCGACTTACCCAATACGGAAACCGTTAAAGTCAGCTGCTTGTCAAGCTTTGGTCAGGATCATTTTTTTGATGAACGAGTTGTTGTGGAAAAGGTAATTTTTCCTCTGATGACAAGATAGTTTGTCACTCCGTTAACACTTCAGACAAACATCTTGTCGGGGATATCCCCGAACCCCACTTATAAAGGCGATGGTTACATTTACACCAAGGCTTCGGTGTAAAATTTTCATCGCCTTTATTTTTCAATACCGCCCACGAAAGTCTGGAAACTCGTTTCCATGGCATCAAGCACCTTGAACAGTGATTCTAGGGTAAAATTCTGTCCGTTCTCCATACGCCAATACTGAACTCTGTTGATCTTGTTTTCCCATGCGAATTTCTCCGCACTTTCATAACCTAACTCCTTTCGGAGCTCTCTGAGACGATTCCCAATTTTTATGATCTCTGGATGTCTGTCCCCGGTTCCTTTTGTCTGCTTTGCCATTGTATAACGAAACAAGTATCAGAGTATCTCCTATCATTATGAACCGATTATAATAAACCGCGTATAATAGAATATTGTATTATTTTTGAATCAAACAAGTTTCTATGAAACCCCTAAAACTATTAACTATTCTCTTGCTCCTATCTTCTAATTTGGTGGTGGCTCAAAAGTGGACTCCTGGTCAAAAGATAGTCCAAGACTCAAGGACTGAAGATGCGCATTTTGCTGGTGCCATAGACATTTGGAAGAACCAACTAATTATAGGTTCCTTCCAAAGCGATCGAAACCCCGAAAGAGTGGATATTTTCGAGCAGGACTCATTTGGGGTCTGGAATAGTAGCACAAGTCTCGAACTTACTCAATCCGGCCGGAGAAGGGAATTTGGACGTGCCGTAACAATCTATGGAGATTACGCCGTGGTTGGCACCCCCCGTGACGGATCTGGGCTTCAGGACTCGGGAAGTTGTTATGTCTACCATAAAACCGGAGCACACAATTGGGAGCTCATCCAAAAACTAGTGCCAGAAAACCCTCGCCCCTCTGCACAATTCGGAAGCCAGGTTAATCTAACTGACAGTTTTCTTATGGTAAGTTCTCCAGACGAAAACAACAGCGCTGGCGCTGTTTATCTTTTTAGACTAGACAAATCTCTTGGGACTTTTACTCAAATCCAAAGATTGACTAACCCGTTTAACTCAATAACTGCCCGGTTCGGTTTGGAAATAGAGTCCAACCCCAACCACCTCGTGGTAAGTACTAGAAACGACTCCGTCTACCTTTATCAGCGAAATGATCAAGGTGATTTCGAATTTGATTCCGTGCTGGCCTCTCCAACCTCGGATTACGAGTTCTTCGGTTACGATCTGGCCTTAGAAAATGATGTACTTGCCATAGCCGCTCCATATCAAAGTTATGGTTCTCCTCCTTGGAGACCAGACTCACTTTTTAGAGCTGGTATTGTTTATCTCTATAAATACGATGAAGGTAGTTGGGTGCCGGTCAAGGAACTAGTTCCTCCAACAAAAAGGTACCTGGGATACTTTGGCTCTGATATACATCTAAGGGACAAACGCTTGGTGATAGGCACGGGACAGGATACAGGGGTCGTTTATGTCTCAGACAGAAAAAATGGTCAATGGGTTATAAGTGACTCTATTATACAAGATCATCGCATAGATTGGGATGGTTTTGGTCTTCGAGTTGCTCACAACGGTTCAACGTTGGTAGTTGGAGCCCCATATCATTCACATGACTCCGCTAACAAGAATTTTGTTGAGAATGCCGGAGCTGTATATACCTTTAATCTGTCCTGTGAGTATGTCCAATTTAACAATGGTCTTACAGAGTCTAACGGTACCTTGATATCAGCTGACGAAAATGCTCTCTATCGATGGTTTGACTGTGAGGACAACGTTGGGTCAACACTAGGAAACAAACAATCCTTTGAACCATTGAAAAGCGGGACATATGCTGTTGAGCTATCCAAAGGTCAATGTCGAGATACTAGTGCTTGTCATTATGTAACTTCAAACGCTCTTATTTCTCCAATAAAAATCTCTGAACCAATGGTGTTTCCGAATCCCTGTGATACCTATTTACAACTCACACCTACACACGACTACACCCTTGCTGAAGTTATTGGTGCAGATGGAAGGACTCTGGTCACCCAACCACTGATAGACCAATCCACTGTTTCAACCAAGAGTTTACTTCCTGGGGTTTACTTCTTAATCGTAACAAGTAAACAAAATACCAAACGAGTCATTCGTTTTGTCCGACTTTAGGGTACAACTAAAACATTAAAAAGGCGATACTTCGAGAGAGCATCGCCTTACTTTTTGTATTGAGTTGAAAGAATTAACTAAGCCACAATTTCTTTGAGGCTTCAAACCCGATCCAATCTCCGTGTTCATCAAAACCACGAATGGCCAGCTCATAACGAATCAGCTTATCAAGCGGAATCTGAGCCTTGAGGATAAACCGGAGAAATTCACTATCCATCACGGCAAGCATACCGGTGATTTCCTCCCAATGTTTTAGCGGTTCATCATCTGTTCGAATGGCCTCAATCTCTTGGTAGGACATAAAGCTGTAATCCCCGTCACTCGGATTTAGAACCATAAATTCATGCTCGAGCGCATCACCAAGACCCATTACGACAAAGTCTTTCTCAGGACCGTTAACCACAGCAAACGCTTCCTGTCGTTTTCGATGAGTGAAGTTCAACCAGAAAGCAAAATCCAGGGCTTTCTGTTTTGAAGAGAAGTGTATCCATTTCATATATCCAGTTTGAGGGTTGTACTGTAACACTTCAAGTATGGACTTGGAGTGGAACTTGTCTGGAATGCAAAAGGTCATATGTCTGCTAGCTTTTAGATGAAGGTTTTGAAGCAACCTTTTTTACCGAAACGGCTGGCTCTTTATCTGATAAATCAGGAGCCTCTTTACACCACTGGTCAACAAAGAAGGAAATGATGTACATCTCATCTTCAATAAGCTCCAGTAACTCCTGGTTTTCCAGATCGACCAAATTCAAATTGTTGGGACGATCCTTACCAAACTTACGACCTATGATGGCAATAAGGTCTTTCCGAGAAAGGTACTTGAGTAGACCTGGGTCAACTCCTAGGTTCTTGTCTTTACCAAGGGATTTCTTTCGTAAAACCGAGGCAAAGTGCTTCATTAAATTTTGAGTGTTTTTCATAAGAATTTTATTAAGATTTTAGAATTATTTGATGTGGCTTCGAATGGTCCACATCAACTGTTAAAAGAAGCATCCGAGCCCTTAGGTCGGATGAAAACGATCAGACATATCAGGCAATTGGATAGTTGGCTGTTAAGACTTCAACCTTACGTGGTTTGGTCTTACCACTAGTCGACTTCGAAGCAGCCAAAACCTTGTCAAAGGCTATAGTATACCAACCATGTTCCTCGATGTATTCATCGAGAATCTCAGAGGGGAAAGAAGAAAGTAGAAACTTGCCCTTGAGTTTTGAAAGCTGATCTAACAACCGTCGGTAATCGTCCAGAGTATATCCTTTGTAGTGGCCTTGATGTGTATCGACATAAGGTGGGTCGACGTAGTGAAAGGCTTCTGGTGAATCATAAACCGAAAGGACCTTAACCGCATCATTACATTCAATGGTTACCGGATTGAGCCTGTCAACAATTGATAGGTCAAACTTTAGTTTTTTGTTTAAAAAGGTTGAGGCACGTTTACCATACTTGTCGTAACCCCAACCTCCAGCAATATTGCCTGCAAAACCCATATTGCATCCGATAAAGAATGCCCAGGCACGTTGGAGTGGCGAGAACAACTCAGGCATTTGCCACATGACCTGAGCGACTTTATACGATGCTCTGGAAAACAACGTAGCATCAATCTTTTCTTTCAGGCCGGTGAAATTGGTTTTAACCTGCTCAAAAAAGTTTATGATCCTATTGTCCTTGTCATTAATAACTTCCTGTGCCGATGGCACCTTTGCAAAGAAGACGGCACCAGAGCCAAAGAAGACTTCGGTGTAAAGTTTATGTTCGGGTATTCGAGGAATGATTTCCCCAAGCATGGATAGCTTTCCTCCATAGTAAGAAAGGAAAGAACGGTTAGTTGATTTAGATTTAGACATAAAAAATAAGACAGTTAAAATTGAGTAAACTGGTCTTTATAGGTCTTACATGTCTTTACAATATTGTTTCGGCACTAAAGGGTTTGGTCGGACGGGCATTGATAAGTAATTGTAAATAGAATTCACCTCTGCCAAGAGAAATAAAGTCCATAACCTTAAAATAAGGATACATGATTTTTTCCATCAGTCGGGCATCGTGAGGACCAAGACGGAAGCTTGCTAGTGAACCGATGTTTCCCAGGAGAATTTCCCGAAGTCCGGGATCAAGTCCAGCAAGGACTTGGGTGGAAAACACCATGCCCACGCCAAACTTGCGAACCTGAGCCAGCATTTCTCCCAGCAAGCGAGCATCGCTAAACCAGTGAAATTCATCAAGAAAGAGGGAATGCACTTTTCGTTCAAAATCCAAAAGGTCTGTACGCGAATAAATGGATGAGGCGATACTAACTAATAGCAAACTTCCTAAGAGTTCGGCTACATCTGAACCTAAAGAACCAATGCTGAGATTGATGAGAACAATCTTGTTTTCATCCATTGCCCTGCGGAAAGAAACCTGGTCTTTGTTCTCGACCAATACCTTATTGACAATGGTATGCGAAAGAAATGCAGAGACTTTGTTTTGAACCGTTTGAATGTCTGCGGCTCGATACTTTGGGAAATCATTGATCCAAAAGGAACGAATCGATTTACTATCAATCTGATTTAGACAGTTTGAGCGGTAGACACCATCACTAAGCAAACGAGAAAGGTCTGCCATGGTTGCTGACTTTTGGGAAAGCAAGGTGAGAATACACTGGCGAAGGATGTTTTCCATTTTGGGTCCCCAGGCACTTCGCCATTTTTGATGAAAGACATTGAGAATGGACGAAGCAACGAGAGAGCGTTTTGATTTGGTGACATAACGAAAGACGTTATAACCCAATGCAAGTTCCGGGTTGGTGACATCCAGGTAGATTACATCCGATTTTCTCCATGAGGGGAGTGCGTTGTGAAGTTCTTGCACCGCATCACCATGCGGATCAAAAAAGGTGAATCCAAATCCTGATCGAGCAAGACTCACCATCATTTTTTTGATGAAGGTAGTTTTACCTGAACCTGTCCGACCCAGCACTAGAAATGGTAGAGCAGGTCACTAACGTGCATACCAAAGTTTCGTTTGTCGTTTCTATAATTCACTTGAGCAAATGGAGGAATACGCATAGTCAAATTGAGTTAAACTAATAAGATTGAAAGAACTAATGGCGTTGTTTAGTGGCTGTTTGACATATCTGGGATATGATGGTGATTTTAGGATTATTTAATCTTGGTTGTAGTATACTATAGCTTCCAAATTCGCAAAAACGGGCAAGGGGGTAACTGGGAAATAAGTGCTAGGCTTACACTGGGGAATCCACTTGCATTAAATTTAATATCAGCTATACTATTATTCGTAACAACACAATTACGCAACACTCGTTGGCCGAGAGGCTCTCCGATATGGTATAGACCCTATTGGAAAAGGAAACAACGAGGTATTTATTTCTTAGAGGTTCATGACCAGTTATAGGTCTAGGTAACGTCTGTATTAAATACCCGCTGATTTCCTTGGCGGGTATTTAATGTTACACATGAACCTTAATAAAGAAATACCTACATTAAATGATGCCATAGAAGTTTATCTTCAATGGAAAAAAAGCCATTCTGAAAAGGCACATAAGGCATACCGTTATCGTCTTGACGGGTTTGCTCGATTCATAAAGAGTCAAGACAAATCCTTGCTTAACGAGATAACACCTGATGATATCGTTAACTTTCATAATCAGATGTTAAGGAAATACAGTAGAGCTACGGTTGGTTATTCAGCACGCATCCTCAAAAATTTCTTTGACTTTCATAAAGGAAGAAATAATAGCACAATTAATCCGAAAGAGATCATTCCAGTGCGCTTCATCTACGCAGACAAAGATGTGGTGGACGAAGAAGATTTTCAGCAAATGACAGAACTTTTAGACGAAAGATTTATCGTCGATTTGCAAAAGAAACTTGTATTGTATTTGCTCTGGCAAACAGGAATGCGGGTTAGTGAACTTCTAGATTTAAAGCTCTCAGATATCAATGAGCAGGGAAGTGATGGATTAAGAACAGCAAGAGTGAAGACAAGAAAGACCCAACGATACAACCTTGTGGCCTGGTCAAAGGAAACCGATGATCTGTTAAATCGATACCTGGGTTGGCGCGCATTAGTCAACCATCCAACAGATTTACTTTTTATTGCAACATCTGGTAAAAGAACCAATCAAAAGGGAATTACCTCAAGGACAATCCAACGTTGGATAAAAACCTTGTGCAATGATGCAATGATCGGGAAGAACCTGACACCTCATTCATTCAGACATGGGAAGGCACATTTTGTACTGGACAATGGAGGGGGGATTCATGAAGTGAGGACAGTGCTACGTCATCTAAACCTAGCCTCAGCAATTAACTACACACAGCTCAACAGAAAAAAGTACCTAAAGACTGCTAGTAGGTTCCTTGGACTTCCAAAGAAATCAATGGTGCTGCACAAGGGACTATCTATGGACAATGATTCGAAATTGTTGCTTGAACAAAGACGGGCTTGATAAACTTAAACATCTTGTATAGAATTTAATGTATCACTTTTAAGACCAATCACGTCAATGCATTTATTCATGTAATTGTGTGTTATGGCCTGTATGTGATCTTTGACTTTCAATATTCATTTTTCTGATTAAAGACCTATTGTGGTCTTTAATCAGGTATTGTGAATGTCGCAAAAGATATGCTTACAGACAGGATTGTCGTTAAACTTAGTTTAGCGACACTAGCATTGATATGAAAGGACTCAGAAGTGAATTACTAAACTAATTCAACAAACAAGATGTCTAAATTTTTAAATGTATGTGTTGTACATACCAAGACTGTTTTAGGAGAAGAAAAAACCACGTACAACAAAGTGGGTGTCCTAAAAATATCTGAAAACGGTGGAATGTTTCTGAAACTCTATCACAAGCCACACACGGAATTCCGAATATTCGCTAACCAGGAAGACGAACTTCCAATTATCGACTAATATGAAAGGCGATTACTACTATACACCGGTGCCTAACCGTGTGTTTTCGTGGATGGCGGAATACAAGTTATCAGGAGTCGAAATAAGACTACTTCTTCATATCATAAGATGCACCCGTGGTTGGATTCAGTCGGGTGGTGGCCGTAAGAAACGTGACTGGATAGCACACAGTCAATTTGTTAAGTACTGTTCAATGTCTGATCGAAGCGTAACCAAAGGAATCCAATCGCTGATCGACAAAAAGCTTATCAAAGCAACAGACTCGGTTGGCAACGATTTGTCCATCCCAAATAAAAGAAAATTCGCAATGCGAGTATTCTATGAATTATCTGTGGGCAAATCAGAAAAGTAATACGAAATCAATAAGCAAAATATGCGGTCTACCAAATACTTTCTTACTAAAATGTAGACCGAAAAAAATGCGGTCTAGAAAAATTGTAAGAAAGAAATATGGTACATAGCACCTTTATCTTTGTTTCAATTTAAACTCTAAATGGTCAAAAGGAAACAACGAATACCTTATAGCGAAAAAGATTTAGAATTAATAGATGATTCAGAATCTGAGCAATTGAGAACCAGAAAAATATTTGAAGACTTGGTTAACTTATCTAAAAGTGAGTTAAATATGCTTGAAAGGGAAAAGTCCTTCATCTACTTTGGCTATAAAAATTCTAGAATTGATGAGGATCTTTCAGATCACATTCCGGAATGTGATAATCCCAAATTCAAAGAACTTTACTTAACATACTTCCAAGCGTTATCAGGAGGGCGGAGATATTTCAAAGCAAGACGAGGAGAAGTTGTAGAAGTTTCCCAAAGTGAGGTCAATAGAGATCTCACATACCTAAGTGAAAAGTCAGAGCATTGGGAAAGGAAGATTTTAGATACAAGACATTCAGAGAAATTGCTGAAATATATTGCACAAGAAGGGCGAAAGAAACTTAAAGACTATGAGGGATGGTGTCAACCAAGAAGAGAAAATTGGACATTGGGTTATCGAGAATACCTCTTGGGTAGAAGGAGAATTGTATTACAGAATAAATATATATACCATATTGGGCAAGAAATATTCGAGAGTTTAGGTGTTTCAGAGGTTGTACTGAACTTAGGGGATTCCCAAATTATATATAACGCCTTTAGTCTCGTTCATATCTTGACAAGACACTTCGCCAAAATTACAAACCCGTTTGATGATGGTAAGTCGTATCATAGTATGACTTTTCACCCGAGGTTTTTGCATCGAGACTTGCAGCAAATATTTGACCAGATACCAATTGAGAACGTTCCTTCTGATCCATCGCAGATACCGTTCAGGTATAACGGAATCAATTATATAATATGGACTAAATATGTAACAGAGGGCATAAAAGGGCAAGGGAATGTCAAGTATTTAAGATTGCAGACATTCTATCCAATCGAGCAAGAACCTGACATTAGTCGAGTTGCTGGGTTGAGCGAGGTAGTAGTGAACGAAAATCTTACAATCCTTATCCGTAACTAGTAGAACTGCTCTTACTGGACAATGAACCTGTACAATTCTAAATACCTAGATTTAGTGATTTCGGTACTTCATTCCACCATTTTTTTGCTCATTCGGTTGTATATTTATTTCACGATGTGACAAAGAAGTACATTAATGTCCGATTTATTTGATTTAGCACACTTATCATGACAAAATTGCAAAAGCAAATTTCGAGTCAAGTTTCTGAACATAGAATCTTAGCAAAAAAAATGTTCAGAAATTCATTAACACTATTGATAGTTGGGATCTTATTGGTTTTTGTTTGGATGGGAGTGGTGCTTAGTCTATCTCTATCAAAGAAGTTTACTCTAGAAATAATTTGGATTGCGGTCCCTTTCTCATTATTAGTTGGGCTACTGGTTTTTATCTTCAACAAGATTTGGAAAAAGGGAGTATACCACACCTTACAATATGAATATTATGTTCACGAGGAGTTAAGCCTTGCATCAAAACAAAAGCAATCCGTTAAATCATGGGAAATTGCAGATGATCATCCTGCTAGGATTTACTTCGTTCATGAATTCCAAAGTGATTCGAAATTTAAAGTTTTATCGTATCTAAAAGCTTGCTTTAAATACAATTCATTCGTATGGAAATAGATCTTCTTTTAACAAAGAAATTATACAAAAGAAATTTAATCATTATCATATGAAAACATTTCAATGGGTATGCTTCTTTAGAAACTGAACATAGTCCTTTAGCTCATTAAAAAAATGTTTGTCTGTAACAAGTCGTTTGTCAAATGACCAGGCGAAATCTTTATACGATGGGGTTTTAGAAAAATATTGCTGGGAAGCATATACCAACAGAATAAGTGATAATGGAACAGAGAACAAGTATTTCATGTTAAACGTGTCAGTAATAATGAATGTGCCTAGAGCTGTGCCAATGACGACAACCCAAAACTGAGTTTTTTTTAGACTCTGGCCTTCTTTCAACTTTTAAAGCATAAGGCTCGGTAATCTTTCTATAACCCACACCTGAGTGATCCACTTTGCAATTTCCCTTATTCCATTCGAATACAAAATCTTCCCAAGTTTTGGGGTTCCAAACGTGATAATTATTAATACTCATATAGGCTTTTCATTTTCCAGTGACCGCAGTATGAAAAAAACAACTACAGTTAGGACCAAATATAAAAATGATAAGTACTAGAATAAATTAAAGGACGAAAAATACCTAAATGTAGTGATGTATAGAAAAGTATTATAGACTAGCATTGAGACTCAATAATTCTTACCATATGAGACGCCATTGGTTGTGCTGGGTTGAATTAGGGAAATCTTATAATTATGAATAGTTCAATGAAACATTACATACTGATAATAGTGTTGGCAATTTCGTCTTGTAAAGTGTTCGGACAAGAAACCACAAAACGTAATTATATAACCGCTAATTTGGGGGCAAGCGTGGACTTTGGCTCACAGACTGACCTTAGATTAGGATTAGGGTTTAACAATTGGTCTAATTGTAGTGGCTGGTTATGTGGGTTAACGAGGATTAACCACAACTATCTTTTCCAATATACACCTAGTAACGATGCAATCGGCTTCTCCACTAATGTCAACTATTGTGTATTACTATTTGGGGCAAACTTTAATACGAACTATCGTCAAGAATTTGGAAAAGAAAGCTTCGGTGTAAGCCCACAGCTTGGAATTGATATTTTCTATGCCTCTCTCTTTGTTGGACCAACTTTCTATTTGAAAAATGATCTAACTAGTAAGAATGTACCTCTAACGGGGTGCGTTATGTTCACGTTCCCAATAGCATTTGAAACCTTTAACAACAAACGTAAGAGTGGCTTGAAGGCATGGAAGATGCACCGGATGGAGTAGTGGGATACCATCAATCTACTTATCATCGATCCATGAGCAAATTTGTGTCTACCGGAATTACAATAATCTCGGGCTTTAATCATTAAGACTTTGAGAACTAACAGGTATACAGGGGATATTACTTATAGAGATTTTCGCAGTAAGGACTTAAGTGAATGTGTGTTCGAAGGAGCTAACCTTTCCGGAAGTAGTTTTACTCATGCAAAACTTAAACATACTCGTTTCAAGAACTGTTACTGCAGTGAAGATGCTCCTGTCGACTTTGAATGGGTTGACTTTTCAGAATCGACTATCGAGGAATGCAGGTTTCCCCGGTCAATTTTCCGAAATGCTCAGATTATTAGTTGCAAAATAACCTATTTGGAATTGACAGAAGGAAACCTCATAGGCTGTCGATTCGACAACTCCTTAATTGAAGGTCTCAATATATCATGTGCTCAATTGCATTTATCTTCTTTTGTTGACAGCAGAATTGTGTCAATCGAATATAAACCAACTATACAGTTTCCAGAGTTGCGTGGGTTGTCTTTCATTGAGCAAAGAACGCCAATGCAACGAACTATATTTATTAACCATAACTCGCACTTAGGTTTTACCGAGTTTTGCCATAAAGAAGCAAGAAAAGATAGATTATATTCAAACTTTAGTAATAGATACCAGCTCGTCAATGCAGTTTTACTGTTTTTTCTTCTGGCCTACGGTTTGTTGACCGATTATGGGACATCTGTGGGGCGATGGTTCTTGTGCTCACTAGCAATACAAGTTGTTTTCGCTTTTGTTCTACTTTTCTACAACCCTATTTTGAATATTGCGACGAGTCTTTGGTATTCCGTAAAATGCTTCTTCAATGTTGGAATTGTTCCAAATGAAATTAGAGAGTTTCTGGCCGTGGAGTCTATCATAGGCTACTTCATGCTTGGAATTCTGATATCACTTTTAACTTCAAAACTAACAACTAGATAAATGCCATTAGATATAATGCAGAACCTCACTCGCGGATTGAAACTTTGTCGATTTGAAAACGGAAAAGTTATTCCTTGTGAATATCATGAAAATCGAAGTACCGCAACCATTCATAAGTTGTCTGATGGTTCTGGTGAACAACGGGTCAAGGAGTCACGCCAAGTCATCCATAGAAGAACACCAGACATTATTAGGCTTTCCCATCTTTTTAACAAGAAGGCTGACCCGGCGGGAAGTTGGTATTTGGTCCAAGAACAAAGGGAATGGTTGCACAATCAATTGGTTGATGTTTTAACCTCTTATTTAGCAAAAGACGAAGAATGCTTTCTTCTAGAGGCCGGTGTGGCAAGTTATGTTCATCACTACACATTTATGGATATTGTCATAGAAGCTTGTGGCGAATCTGGATTTCCGTTAAATAAGTTGCACGTTGATATAGTTGATAAGTGCATAACACCTTTGTACCAAATCGCTTCAATAGAGAGAAGTTTAAGGCATAAACTGTTTCTAGGAAAGCACTACCGCATTTTTGACAGAAAGTTTAGGATGAGTTCACAACACCAAACATTTCTCAAGAAACGAAAGGAAAAATTAAAACAAATAAACGTAAAACTATTTCTGAGAGATTTAAGACAGTTGGAAGATATTCAAGAGTTAGGAAGCTATGATGTTATTACCGAGCATTTTTTAACTTCCATGATAGGTAAGCAAAGAGAGTCTATGGACAAGGTACGGGAGTCCTATTCTCGATTGCTGAAAAAAGGTGGGGTTTTGCTGAGTGCTACAGGGGTAAGGGATCAAGAATTCTGGAATAACTTTCTGAGTATTCATATACAGCATGGACTGAGGCCAGAGTTGAAGACGAAAACGGACGTATGGGATCCTTACGGGATTGAACGAGGCACAATTGTGGCAATAGGCCACAACCCCGATTCGAGTTTAGTTGCTGCCCAGGATAACACGATGATTCGATTTACACGAATGGTGTGACTATTATTTAGTAGGGATTGATGGTGTTTTTTCTTATATTATACAAACTATAAAACTTAAATATTATCAATTATGTCTTACGGTTCACAAGGGAAAGCAAAGGGGAATGCAAATTATGTTAAAATTTATCCAAACGGGGATAAGTTGAGTGTCCATGCACCAAATGGAATTATAACGGGTGCCAAGTTTAATAATGTTCCAATAAACAACTTCCAAGCATCAATGCTTGATTTAAATCCGGGGAAAGTAGTTAAAAATACCGGCGGGACGTGGTAAAAGTAATCAAGGCATTTGAGCACAAGTAATTGCAAACGGGGTTTGGGGATCCCCCAACAAGATGATTGTTAGTCCTGTCCATGGAGTGACAATCTATCTTGCTACAGCTCAAGTACAAGTCAGCATCCAAATGGTTTAAAAAGACTCTTGAGCTTATCAATCATTTTAAACCTTCTCATTGGCTTATCGAAAACCCTCGCGGAATGTTGCATAAACAAGAATTCATGATCAAAGAAGTAAAAGAACTTAACGGTGTTCGTAGATCCGTAACGTACTGCAAGTATGGTCAATTTTCCATGAAGCCATAATAAATGTTGTTCAGAATTTCAATACGGGAGTATTCGAAATTCTGCTCCCAGGACAAACCAGGACCCTATTCAGGTTGGCATATCCTACAATCAACAAGCCAACACTTTTGCTTTTGTCCGATAATCAAAGGACGAAATGATCAATTAATTATTCACTGCTCGCTTACAGAATTACGTTATAGCCAATAGGATTGATTTGAAAACTACCCTAACAAGTTGCTCCCATGATTATTGAAAGCTAACCTTAAGTAGCACTTGCATTTAGCTATTGGCATAAATACGACTAATGGCCTTCCAACTAATTCAAGTTATACTGGCAAGATTAGCTCTACGAGTTCATCCAAACCGTATGATTTGTCCATGAAATAAGGTTCAATGCAGTTGGCAACAATATTATCGCTTACATCCAGATATTTAGAATAAAAAACTCTAACAAAGCTTAATCCTTCCGATGGCATCGCTAAGTCACTTACATACTTGAATATGGGGTCTTTGGTGATTGGAATCCGCTCTTTTTCTGGGGTTAGAATATACCTGCCATTATAAAGTCCAACCTGTCCTTGAGAGACTAGATTGTAATGTGGTTGAGGTATAAAATTGGTGTAATCTTCAGCAAATTTCTCTGCATTACCACCGTTTCGTTTGAGGTTTTGTTCGATACACTTTTCCATGAGAGCAAAATCATACGAAAGAGTAGCAATGCGCCAGAGAATAAAATCTGATAGCCCCATATTCTGGGATTCTTGATCTATGTATTGGTCACAGAACCACATAAACAATTGGGGTCTTCTCGTATCAAATATATATTCCGAAATGGAGTTATTAATGAATGCATTAAACTGATCTATTTTAAACGCCTCTTTAAGTAACTCTCGGCCTGTAAAGTAATATTTACTCTTGCGTAACTTTTGATAGGCAATCCTACAGGAC
The DNA here is from genome assembly GCA_017640445.1 of Bacteroidia bacterium. Taxonomy (GTDB): domain Bacteria; phylum Bacteroidota; class Bacteroidia; order NS11-12g; family UBA9320; genus UBA987. The sequence continues at coordinate 16,773 of JAEPQQ010000064.1, forward strand.
ATGTACAATTGATGATAGGTATAAAGGTTATTTGGGTTTCTTTCCAAGTTTTGGTTTAATAAGAAGTTAATCTCTTCGTTATACTGTGCTATAAGAACATCTTCAGAAGGGTCCAATTCCTCCATTAGCCCAAGAATAGCACGACTCTTTGCAACTTTTACTGCTACGTTGTTTAAGTCACTATTCTTCTCAATGAAGGTCTCTGTGACCTTTACAGCAAGTTCTGGAAATCCCTTATGAACCAACCATCCAGAAAAGTAACTAATTAGCTTTGGATGTCTTGCATTCTGAGAAATAAGGTCAACCAAATCTGTGAAATGAGAATTCTTTACTCTAACAAAAAATTTAGTTGCTTGCACATATAGGTTGATATTACCTTTTTCAATTCCATCCAGGAAATCCTTGTACAACTGAGATACATATTCTAACTCTGATTCTGATTGACTTCTTAAAGATAAACCAGTAATGAGGTATGACTTGGACCAGGGATTTGTACAGAAATCAATCAACTCTTCAATCTTAGTTCGGTAACTTCCCCAATCTACTATAGTACTATTGTAGAATCGTGTTACCAATTTAACTACTGGGAACTCATCTAGGCGATTTCTTGTTAATTTTTTAACAATTGGCAAGGCCTTTGTGGGCTCGTTGATGTCGAGATAGGTTTTGGCCAATTTGGTAAGGCCTATGTAACTATTTTGGCTATTTTCAACCTTTACTAGCTCTTCTAGAATTTCTATTGATCGTTTAGGTTCATCATTCATTGAGAGCGCAATGCTCAACTCCATGTAATTCTTAGCAAAGTCTCTCTTGTTACATCTTGCCTTGTTGAAGTATTCTATCACCTCAGCAAGTTTTATCTGAGATCGCCATTGTTCACTGATTTCGAGGTTCCTCCATAAATTACGCACAATGTGAACATTTTCCGGTTTGCTAGCATCGCTAAAAGCAAGCAAGAAAATTTTATCAAGTGTTTGATACAATTGATCTTCAGTTAACTGTCGTATTTCCCTCATTCTTTTGTATGCGTCAGAATTCGGTATTACAAGTAAATATCTTTCAGTCTCACTATATACTATGGGAAGGTTGGTGTTGAAGAGCCCCACTAGTAAATGCCACCGGGATTCCATGTGAAGGTATTCAAGACAGAACCTCAAACTAGGCCGTGTATTAAAATGATTTAGGATAGCTACCATTTCATAAAGCCCTTCCAAACCATTAAGTCGGTCATTCATACCACAAAGTTCTTCCCAGTAATCCCACTGGTGCTTGATTTTATTATTGTATAATGTACGATCTCCAACTACCTTGCTGAAAAGCCAATATATCCGCTGAGATACATTTGAAGTGGTTTTAGACAAGAATTGGTCATGGAGAAATTGATTCTGATTGGATGCTCCAATACCTAATAATTTAGAGAGCTTTGTAAAAAGGTTCTCATAGAACAAGGAACGAAACGATAGATTAAGTACCTCAACCCATCTAATAAAGCCCGAATGATCGAACACCGCTTTAAAATCTTGTACCTTTTTACCAGAAACTTTAGATGTTTGTTCAAGCAAAATAAAGGTAACACCTCGTTTAAACTGCGACTGTTGAATATGAAGCCTGATCGTCTCAAGAAGCTGAGAAATTTCTGAAGTACTATATGAACTATAGCCATCAATAAACAGAACTACATGTTTGTCTATAAAAAATGGCAGATCATTGATTAATGAGATATTAAGAACATGAATTACACTGAACCGATCCTGCCATATTTTTGATAAATGGAGAAGTAGGGTTGTTTTGCCTGAACCTGCTCCACCATGGAGGAAATATACCGCATGTTCCGAATGAAACTCAACGTAATCAATTTCATCAAATATATCAACGCTATCATCCTCATAGTCACCATGTAAGTCAAAAACGGGTGCAACATGCTCGTCGTTCGCAATGACCTTTTGCAATACAGCAAGTGGACTAAAATCATGGAAGTAGAATTGATCAATTTCTGTTTGACTTAATGGGAGGTTGGATTGTAGATACCAGTAATGTGCATCATATATCCGGAGCCCTCTATAAACTGTACTGGTATGCTCAGGAATCGGTGTTGACAGTTCTTTCTTGAAGCTATCAACCTTTTTACCTCCGGTACCATTGATATTGTGAGCGACGTTCACATGGTAGGAAGTTTCTATATAGGATAGAACTCCTTCTATGTTACCTAATATCCTGTGCTCAACAAATTCTCCAGAAAACAACTTTTTTAAAGTCTTGATTGAAAAACCAGGTCTACTTTTGGGAGCACCCTTGCTAATTGGTTTGGACTTACCATAGAACTCTTTTAAGAGTTCGCTTAGGTTCTCAGTAAAATCCTTTCCTGTAGGATAACCGTGAGCACGAGGCAAATTTCTATAAGTATCAACTTCTGAAATTTTTAGATATACACGTATCAAACGCTGCTTTAGATTTTCTATCTTTTCGTTTGACCATAACATATGACCCAAAGATCAAAAAAAATCCCTTGATAACCAAGGGGTTGCAACACAAGGAAAGTTAAGGGTGCTTAAGGAATTCTAAGGGGTCTTACCTCCAGTCTTCCAGCTTTTTGTTTGCACCATGCGAAACTTTAAAACCGCTTCAGGAATTAAAAAAAGGATGTCTCAGGTAGAGACACCCGTTTCGCAATTTATTGCAGACGAGACCTGCCATAAATCACTTTTTCGGAAAGCTAGCGGTACAGCCGACCGAAACCCATCAATTCTTTCATATTCAGTGATTTATGTCAAGCGAATGTCTGCGTTTATGAACCTCTTAAGCGTAGATTTATGTTTAACAAGAAAAACGAACAGAAAAGTCCTGGACTAACAAGGTTAGTAGTTAAGGACGTCTCGAAAATCATCGAGACAAAACACCTATTTAATGTAGGTACACTCCTGCCGGAGCTACTCCAGAAGCTCGCGAGTTTCAACTTTAGTAAACTTAGCAGCGGAGTAAAAATTGCCGACTTCATTGGGAAGATTCGTGCTGCGTACCAGGAATTAATTCTAGTGGTCGATCAGCATCTTGGAAGTGCCCGAAACAACCTTCATGTGAATGAGGAAGAAGCACGGTATGAAGCTGAGCAGGAAGCGATTGAAAACCAAGTCAACGAAAAAAAGACGGAACGATCAATCCAGGTAGGTGAATCAGACGAAATGGCAAAGAAGCTCAAGTCGACAATCGTTCGGTGGAAATGGCTTCTTTTACCACTATGGATTCTGGCTGGTTTTGAGCTACTGGCAAACTTTCGAGTCTTTGTAATTTTAGGAGGAAGCGTATTATCCTCCTTTGCGATTGGAGCCTTAGCTTCCTTGTTTACGTTCTTTTGGGCACATTTTTCACCGGAACGGGTACAACGTTATGGTGGTGAGGTTCGTTGGAAGCGGATGTTATGGTTTGCCATCTTCTCGGCACCTCCAATTCTACTTTTCACAGGATTCGCAACCATGCGTTTGAAGTACATGCTTTTGATGAATCCGGAGGTAGCAGAAAACCTGCACCTCAATCCTTTGACGTACGTAGTAATCAATTACCTGGCATACGTTGTGAGTTACTTCATTGTGGACGCGTATAAACCCTCGAAGGCAGATCGCAACCGTTACAACAATTACAAGTCACAGCTTAAGGAGATCGAAAAGATTAATAAGGAGATTTCGACTTTACAGGCTGAAAGCGCAAAACTGAAAGCCGAGTGGAACCAGAAAAAGGATGACCGGAGAGACTTACTTCTACTTGCTAATCAGTTGGAAGAGGAAGTAGTTACCAAGTATCATGAGGCGTTTGCTGAGCTAAAGACTGACCTTATTTTTAAGACAGCCGGTGAAGCTGGAGTACTTTTCACCAACGACGAAAAGGACATTCCGCCTTTGAGGCTCAATTACGACCATATTGGCGAAGAACTAAAACGAAATCGCAAAAAGTCATTTGGTAAGGTTGTTACAGGATTAACGATTTTACTCTCCACTTTATCCGGTTGTAGCCACTCAACGATTGATTGCACCACGGACTACCATATTTATGCTAAAGATGTAACGGATTCCTTTGCAACGGACAAGGACAGCTTCCCACCCAACGAGGTGGGAGGCTGGCTTTTGCCCGAGCAAAAGGGAGTTGGTGTTGTTTTTGAACTAACACACATTTCAGATAGACGGTACACGGGTAGAACATCAGTCCAACTAAAACAGGTCGACAACGACCTGCTTCTTGATGAGGTCGCTCGCAAAACAGAGAAGGATCGTTTTGTTGTTAAGGCCACAAACGTGCTGAACAGTTCACTTCATCAACCGGTTGGAAAGGAAGAGAGCTATGTGTTATCCAGCCTAACGGATAACATCAATGTACTGGCTGGTAAAACAGATGCTCGCACGCGAAATCTTTACGTTTCCGGTGATTTGATTGAAAGGACGGACGATCTGAATTGGTATAACACGGACAACCTGGCCTTGCTGAAACACGACCCAGATTCCATGTTTCGCTATATGGACGAAAACTACCCGCTTCACGGAACAGTGGATAAGAACATTCACATCCATTTCGTCTTTAGCCAGGCAAAGAGCAACAAGGTTGATTTCGCTTTCCACCGTATCAGTGGCTTTTTGAGAGATTACTACCGAACAAAAGGCGTTACCGTCTCCATTCATCCGAGCCTAAGGCACGCACTAAGCAGCAGACGATGAAAACACTCGGCTCTCTATTTAAGGCATTGTTCAAACTGGCAATGCGCATTTTTCTACTGGCTCTGTTTACCGTGAGTAAGGCCCTTGAGTCTTTCTTCAAGGGGCTTACAACGGTATTGCAAGACCAACTCAACGATTAATAACTTTTAATTATGACAACGAACAAAAAATTTAATAAAACAGATATAACCAACTACCTGAAATCCTTAGGCTACAAGACAACCTACATTCAAGATGGGCATCAGGCTTATTACAATCCCAGAACTCGTAAAGAGCTTTTGATTCCAATGAATGAGGAGTTGCTTACTCAAGACGAATTGAACCAGATTTTTCAGGTTTCAAAGGCAACCGATTTGCCCATTGAACTTGAGGTCAAACGCTTTGAGGTTTATGTGTATCAAAATTCCAATCCATCAAATGAAACTGAATCATGACGTGGCGTACAATCATGCGAAGGTTAAAAAGAGCTTTAGCCCTGGCTCAGACCGGGGCTAAGGTTTCCATTGATCTGGGCATCAACGCGCTTGAATTTGCTCATCTGCAAACTGAAAGCCTGATTGATACTTTGAGCAACAAAGACCAGAAGAATGGCTCCTTAATGCCTGCCGGTAAGGTTTTGTCCTACTTCAACAAAGGAGTGCGTT